>CAYTKP010000007.1:0-34445 GCA_964438695.1 uncultured Atribacterota bacterium
AAGTCGCTAATCCACCGATGTTGGCAAATATAATTTCAGAAATAAGAAAAGGTAAAGGGGATATTTCTAAGATATGGGTAATGGCCAGTGTAATATTTGCTAAAAAGAGCAAGGTGGTGATTTCATCTAATACAGAGGAGAGGAAGCCGGCTAATAAAGAGAGAGAGATTAAAAGGACCAAAGGATTTCCCTTACTATATTTGGTAGTTTTTATAGCTAAATATTGAAATATCCCACTCTCTTTTGCTATTATAGTAAAGATCATCATTCCAATGATAATTCCCAATTTATTAAAATCTACATAGGTGATAGCCTTGTCAAAGCTTATTAGTCCTAAAACAATAGTTAAAATTGCCCCAAAAAAAGCAGATGTTGTTCTAATTCTACGGTTGGTAAATATTAAAAAGTAAGTTATAATTAGTATAATTAAACTTAGGATTAATTTAGTCATTTTTATGTCTCCTAAAGTGCTTTTTTATCCATACCATAATTTGCTATACAAATATATTTATATAATAATATAAGAAGGAAAAGATTGTCAAAATACAACACTTTTTCTAAAAAGAAATGTATTTGGACAATCTTGTTAAAAAAGGTATTATATAAAACTAAAGAAAAAATATTCAAAGACCTAGAGGTTTCAAGAGAGTAGACTCCTCTGGTAATCTTATTTTTAAATATAACTGTAAAAGGAGAAACGGCAGATGATGGGAGATTTTATATTTGGAACATTTTCCAAAAATATTGGAATTGATTTGGGCACCTCTACTACCTTAGTATTTGTTAAGGGCAAAGGAGTGGTTCTGTATGAGCCCTCGGTGGTTGCAATTGAAGAAGGTGGTAATAAGATATTAACAGTTGGGGAAGAAGCAAAAAGAATGGTAGGTCGAACTCCGCGAGGTATATTAACGGTTAGACCTTTAAAAGAAGGAGTAATAGCTGATTTTGAATTAACCGCTGAAATGTTAAAGTTTTTTATTAAAAAAGTTCATATTCGTAATCGTTTTGTAAAGCCAACTGTAATTATTTGTGTTCCTTCGGGGGTTACTGAAGTAGAAAAAAGAGCGGTATCAGAAGTTGCTTATCAATGTGGAGCTCGACAAGCTTTTTTAATAGATGAACCAATAGCGGCAGCTATTGGAGTAGGACTACCTATATTTGAACCAATGGGGAATTTAATACTTGATATAGGAGGGGGAACTTCTGAGGTGGCAGTTATCTCCTTGGGCGGGATAGTAGTGAATGAGTTAACTAAAATTGCTGGAGATTATATAAATTCTACAATTGAAAAATACATTAAACAAGTGCATAATTTATATATTGGTGAATTGACTGCTGAGCGTCTTAAAATTAATCTATCTAATAATGGGGAAAATGAAGAAGATAAAAATTATGGGATTAGCGGAAGAGACAGATTAACCGGTCTACCTAAGATAATTAATATCTCCAAAGATGAATTAAGAGAAGCTTTGTCTGAACCTATAAGAACAATTGCCAATACAGTACGGTTAAGTTTGGAGAAGACCCCTCCAGAGTTAGTTGCTGATATCTTAGACAAGGGTATAATTATGACTGGTGGAGGCTCGTTGTTATCAGGATTATCAGTGCTTTTACAAGAAGAAATGGGCATTGCTACTTTTATATCTTCAGAGCCACAATATTGCGTAATTAAAGGAATAGGAAAAGCATTAGAGGATATAAATTTTTACCAAAGAGTTTTAATTAAAGCAATTAGAGGAATTTGAATTAATCGATAGTGGTTAGTGAATAGTATATAGTGTAAAGCGTGTAAAACGAAAAATTAAAATAGTATCTCCTACGGACTCGCAAGTCGCAACTTGTACCTGTAATTTTAATCGGTAAATCGGTGGATTGGGGAATAGGAAAATTGAGGAAATTTATTTATCGGAATAACCCCTGGTTAATTTTAATAATTTTAATCATCATAACTTTATTTATAATGACCGTAGATTATCATGGCAAGATGTATCTAAAGTGGTTAGAAAGTATTGTGCTAAGAGCATTTTCTCCAATTAATCGAGGAATAAGTTTGGTTATGATTAATATAAAGAATTATTTTGACTTGATAGCTGATTTCCAAAGAATAGAAGAGGAAAACAAAGAATTGAAAGAGAAAATTGAATCCGTTCTTCACGAAAATGCTATATTACAAGAAAAATTAATAGCTTATGATAGATTAAAAAAATTATTAGAACTTAAGGAATCTTTTTCTTATGAAATGATTCCTTCTTTAGTGATTAGCCGTGAACCGGGGAATTGGTTTAAAAGTATAATTATTAATAAAGGGAAAGCTGATGGAATTGAAGAAAATATGGCAGTTGCTACTTATCAAGGATTGGTTGGTCGGGTAATTAGCGTTAGTTCTCATAACTCAAAGGTGTTATTAATATTAGACCAACGGAGTGCTGTAGGGGGTATGGTTCAGAGGTCGAGAGATATTGGAGTAATAAAAGGGACAGAAAGTAATTATTGCTATATGGAATACCTCTCTCAAGATGCTGATGTGAAAATCAATGATATAATAATTACTTCAGGGTTTGGCAGTGTTTTCCCTAAAGGGATTAGGATAGGTAGAGTGGTGGTGGTTAAAAAGGAAAAACATAACCTATTTCAAGAAGTTATAATAAAACCCGAAGTAGATTTTACCAAATTAGAGGAAGTATTTGTAGTTAAAAAACCTGAATAGAACTTTAAGAGAAGGCCTTGCGCTATCTGATATAATATGAGATATGGTTTTTGACGCGATGCGCGATATCAATTCAAGAGGAGGAGTTATCATTTTTAAAGTAATAAAATTAGAAAATGGTTTAAGGATCATAGTAGAAGAGATGCCTTATATGAAATCAGTGGCAATTGTTTTTGGAGTAGGAGTGGGTTCAAGATATGAGGAGGACCATCACCAGGGTATTTCACATATTATTGAGCATATGTTATTCAAAGGGACCAAAAAGAGGAAGAATACTTTAGAAATATCTCAAACCATAGAAAGTATTGGGGGAGAAATAAATGCTTCTACGTCCAAGGAGATTACCCAGCTATATGTAAAAGTTCCTCAGGAGCAATTTAATATTGCTTTTGATGTGCTAGCTGATATAATATTAAATTCCCTGATAAGAGAAGAAGATCTTTGTAAAGAAAAAAACATAATTATCGAAGAGATAAAAAAATATGAAGATATACCAGAGGAATTAGTTGAGATCTTGCTGGATAAGATAATGTGGAAAGATCACCCTCTGGGAAGGCCTATCCTTGGAAATGTTAAGAGTGTGGGCAATATTCAAAGGGAAGATTTGCTATCCTATATAAACAGATTTTATCGGCCCAATAATTTAGTAGTAAGTGTTGCTGGAAATATCAAGATTGCAGATGTAATTTTACAAGTTAAAAATTACTTTGAAGAAATAAAAGAAGGGAAAATTAAAGGATATCTGCCGGTAAATAGCAATCAAAAGACTGCTCAAATAGGGATAAAATTTAAAAAGAGTAACCAGACTCATCTTTCTCTTGGTTTCCCTGGTATTTCTCGATTAAATTGTGATAAATATTGTATGGATTTATTAGATATAATATTAGGATCGGGATTGAGCTCACGACTTTTCCAAGAAATAAGAGTAAAAAGGAGCTTAGCTTATGATATCCATTCTTTTCTGCAATATTTTAACGATGCAGGTTCTTTTAACATTTATGCAGGTATTGATTCAAGCAGGATAAAAGAAGCTATACAAGCAATTTTAGAAGAACTAAAAAAAATAAAGGAAGATGATTTAGGGGAAGAGGAATTAAAAAAAGCTAAAGAGATGTACAAAGGTTCATTATCCTTGAGTTTAGAAGGTACTTTAAGTCGTGCATTTTGGCTGGGAAATAGAATACTTTTATATGATAAGCCTGTTAGTTTACAGGAAATAAAAGAAAGAATAGAAGGAATAAAGAAGGAAGATATTCAAAGATTGGCACAAAGTATTTTTGTAAAAGATAAAATAAATTTATCTATAGTTGGTCCTTTTAAAGAAAAAAATAGAGATGAATATAATTCTATTATACAAAAATTAGGTTAATTAATAGCAAATGGGTCGTTTTGTTGTTAAATTAGTCAATTGCTGAATGAAGGGATAGTAAGATGCCTTTAAAGTTAGGAATAGGAGATATCATTAGATTAAAAAAGAAGCATCCTTGTGGAGGTTTTCACTGGGAAATTACCAGAACTGGAATTGATATCGGTATAAGATGCCTTTGTTGTGGAAGGAAGGTTTTGGTTCCTCGAGTAAAAATAGAAAAAAAAATTAAGGAAATTATTCCTCGAGATTAATTTAATTGTAAAGGAAGCTCTTTTTCCTATAAACCTTAATTAGTACATAGTGTAATAAGTCGAAAAATGAAAAGCGCGAAACGGTTAACTATAGCCTAAAATTAAAAATTTAAATATGTGCTAATATGTTGAGTTTTTATCTTTTATTTTTAACTTTTAGTTGTATGCCGAAAACTGTCAACTAAAACTCTATATTTAGGGCTAACGACTAATTTGTTGACTAGCTAACTAAGTAGATACGAATAAAAATTTGATATCAAAGATATCTGTGATATAATATAATCCGTTTATGTTTCAATTTCCTTGCTCCTGAAGAATCTTTCAGGGGCTGATATAGTCCAAAAGGAGGAGGTGAACAGATGAGAAGTTACGAATTAATGTTAGCTATTAATCCCCAATTAGAAGAGGAAGAATTGGATTCTCTAGTAAACAAGTTTAAGAAGTTGATTGAGGATAAAAAGGGAGAAGTAACTAAAGTAGATAAATGGGGGAAAAGAAAGTTAGCTTACGAAATTAAGGATTTCCAAGAAGCATATTACGTAGTTTTAAACTTCAATGTTGAAGGAAAAAATGTTTCTGAATTGGAAAGAGTTATAAAATTAGAAGAAAAAGTTATCAGATATTTGTTGATTTTGTTACAGAAAACAGTCTCTTCTACCCAGAATATTAAAGAATAAATAAAAAAGAGGGGATAGATTAAAGGAGGAACAATATACATTAATGGCAAGGTATAATTTTATTAGAAGACCTCAAAAAAAGGTTTGTTATTTTTGTGCAGAAAAAGTCGTTGCTGATTATAAAGATGTAGATTTATTGAAGAAATTTATCAGTGAACAATGTAAAATTTTACCCCGGAGAGTAACCGGAAATTGTGCAAAACACCAGCGTATACTTGCAATTGCCATAAAACGGGCAAGAGAAATTGGCTTGCTTCCATATGTACCTAAGTAAGCTAAGTAAATAAACTAATTTGTAAGTATATGGCAAATAAAATATTGTTTTGATCTGTAAATTAAATTGTTTTAAAGAAAAACCAAAGATATGGAGTAATTTCAGGGGAGTTGCTTTGCTTTCCGTGATAAGCTTTAGTGGCAAGTTGCTAATGGTGAATTTATAATAAAGGAAAAGAGGCGTATTTGCTATACGCCTCTTTGTTTAACTGATAAATAAAAGAAAGTTCAAGGGAGAAATTTTCCTTTGACCATCATGAGAGGTTTTTTTATTGGAAGATAGAGTACCAACCAAATCGATAGTGGAAGGTGCATTTTTAGCTGCTATCACCGCTATCTTATTTATAATTAGTATATATATTCCCTTGTTAGGAACTTTAGTAAGTTTTTTATGCCCTTTACCCATTATAATTTTATATTTACGACATAGTTTAAAGTTTACCATTATTTCAGTATTTGTATCTGGAGTTTTAGTAAGTATAATTGCCGGTCCTTTACAAGGACTTATGGTATTACTTGGGTTTGGGATATTGGGTGTAACTTTAGGATATGGTATAAAAAAGGAATTATCCTCTAATGAGATTATTTTGCTGGGAAGTATAGCTTCCTTATCTTCTAAAATAATAATTATATTCATCGGGATATGGTTTTTAGATATTAATCCCTTAATATTTGATGTAAAACAAATAGATAAAGTTATAACCCAATCTTTAAATTTTTACCAATCTATAGGATTGACTGGGGAGCAGTTAGATTTTCTGAAAGAATCTTTAAGTCAAACTTTAAATATTTTTCGGGTAGCATTCCCAGCTATGGTGATACTTGCCTCAATATTTGATGTATTTATAAATTATATAGTTGCTCGAGTGGTTTTAAAGAGGTTTGGCTATAATTTTCCTAGTTTTAGTTCTTTTTCTAACTGGAGGGCTCCTAAGTCTTTTTTTTGGAGTTATTTCCTTGGGATAATATTGATATTTTTAGGTGTGAAGTATAATATCGCTCTTTTAAATAAAATTGGCTTAAATGTACAAATATTTTTTACTATAGCATTTTTTGTTTGCGGCCTTTCCTTAGTTGGTTTTCTGTTGGAACGATATAAAATAAAATCTTTTGTAAAATGGATTATATATATTATGATATGTATACAACCTATTTTTTCCCAAATTGCTACCTGGATAGGTATGTTGGATGTATGGATTGATTTTAGGAAATTAATACTCAACAAAGAAAGATAAGTTTGTGTTTCTTATCCCTGTTACCCGTTTTCACGAGTAAATGTTACTATACTGTTCCCCTTTAACAAAAGGATGATTTAGGTTAGAATAAACTCAAGATTAGAAAGGTTTCTCATCCCAAACCCAAGGCAGCCTGCCCCAATCACATCTGGGGTAGGGATATGACCAATCTTTAGCAGTTGGCCTGATCCCAAGGACAATGCCGATACTGGTTAATGGGGAGCATTACAAATAACCAACTAAGTAGCTAATAAAACAACTAACTAATTTACAACTAATGACTATTTACTAATAAGTAATAAATGATATTGCTAAAAACAATAGAAGAATTTATAATAAATAAAGAATAGAGTAGGGAGGCTTAGAATATGAAAATAATTTTAAAACAGGATATTAAAAAAGTTGGAAAGATAGGTGATGTAGTAGAGGTAAGTGATGGTTTTGCACGTAATTTTTTAATTCCCCAAGGTAAAGCAATTTCCTATACCAAAGGCAATTTTAAACAATTAGAATATTTAAAGAAAAAAGAAATAGATAAAAAGGAAAAAGAATTAAACGAGGCAAAAGACCTGGCTGAAAAACTAAAAAATGTCTCCTTGGAGATTAAGGTAAAAGCAGGAGAGAAAGCTAAACTTTTTGGTTCTGTCACCAGTAAAGATATTTCGGAGATTCTATCGAGTGAATATAATATTGAATTAGATAGAAAGAAGATTGATTTAAAAGAACCATTAAAAAAATTAGGAGTTTATGATATCCCAGTTAACCTACATAAGAATGTAATTTCTCAAATTAAAATAAATTTAATTCCTGATTCCGAGTCTGATGCGAAGATAAAGGAAGAATAGATCTATATCTCATATTTAGTTAGCTGGTTAATTGGTTAGCTACTAGTTTAATACTAAATCCTGTGGTAACCAGCTAACTAGCTAACTATATACTAACAAGTATTTACTAACGACTAAACAATATGGAGTTTAAAAATGGAAATAGGTAGAAATCCTCCTCAAAATATTAGCGCAGAACAGGCCGCTTTGGGATCGATGCTCCTTCAGGAAGAAGCAATTTTGCATAGCATAGAGGTTTTAAAGCCCGAAGATTTTTATAGAAAATCTCATCAGATTATTTTCAAGTGCATTCTTGAATTATTTGACAAAGGTAAAGGTGTTGATTTAGTTACTCTAACTGAGGAACTAAACAGAAGAAATGTTTTAGAAGAAGTAGGAGGAGTGACTTATCTTACCACTCTGATTAATAGTGTACCAACTGCTGCAAATATAGAATATTATGTTAAAATTATCGAAGAAAAATCTATTTTGCGTAATTTGATTGATAATGCTACCAAAATTATCTCTATGGGATATGAGGAAAAAGAAGAAGCAAAGGTATTATTGGATAAGGCAGAACATTTAATATTTGAAGTTTCCCAGAGAAATATTAACCAATATTTTGTTTCTATCAATGAAGTACTTCAAGATAGTTTTGAAAAAATTGAAGATTTATATCATAGAGAAGAATTTATCACCGGGGTTCCCAGTGGCTTTATTGAATTTGATGAGCTTACTACTGGATTTCAACCTTCTGAATTTATCGTCGTTGCTGGAAGACCTGCTATGGGGAAGACAGCATTTTGTATGAACATTGCCCAATATGTTAGCACAAATAAAAATATTCCGGTAGCAATTTTTAGTTTAGAGATGTCAAAATCTCAATTAGTGCAAAGAATGCTTTGTTCAGAAGCTCGAATTGATGCACATAATTTAAGAAGAGGGCGATTGGCTGAATCAGATTGGGGCTTACTTTCTGCCGCCGCAGGTAGGTTAGCTTCTGCTCCTATTTTTATTGATGATACAGCAGGGATTTCTTGTTTAGAAATTAAAGCCAAGGCTAGGCGGTTAAAAGCTCAACATAATTTGGGTTTAGTGATTATAGATTATTTACAATTAATTCAGACGGGTGGTAGAGTAGAAAATAGACAACAAGAAATTTCAGAAATATCCCGTTCTCTAAAAAGCTTGGCCAGAGAGTTAAATGTTCCCGTTATTGCAGTTTCTCAATTATCAAGAGCAGTGGAACAAAGAATAGAAAGAAGACCTCGACTTTCTGATTTAAGAGAAAGTGGTGCCATTGAACAGGATGCCGATTTAGTAGTTTTTATTTACCGAGAAGAATATTATAAACCTAAAACCAATAAAAAAGGAATTGCCGAAGCAATTATCAGTAAACAGAGAAATGGCCCTATTGGTACTGTAGAATTAACCTTTATAAAAGAGTATACCAAATTTGAAAATTTAGCGAGAATTCCGGAAGAAGATAGATAGTATTCTGTTTAGACTGGCGCAACTCTAAAACAAAAGTAATGGATTTTGACCAGATTGTCCGATAATCAACCAATTAATTAATGTTAATGATTAATTTATAATTGACAGATGATAAAAAATATAGTAACATTTAGAAGCAAAAAATATTAAACCTTTTTTGGGGCCGTTAGCTCAGTCGGCAGAGCATCTGACTCTTAATCAGGGGGTCGCAGGTTCGAGGCCTGCACGGCCCATCGAGATAAATGCCCCCATCGTCTAGGGGATAGGACACCGCCCTTTCACGGCGGCGACAGGGGTTCAAATCCCCTTGGGGGCACCAATTGATTTATTGTAAAAAATGGGCGGATAGCTCAGTTGGCAGAGCACCTGCTTCACATGTAGGGGGTCACAGGTTCAAGTCCTGTTCCGCCTACCATTTTTTTATAAGGATATGATGCCGGCGTAGCTCAATTGGAAGAGCAACGGAATCGTAATCCGTAGGTTGTCTGTTCAACTCAGATCGCCGGCTCCAAATGTTAGTATCTAATTAGATAACTAATATTCTATAGGCTATACGCTCTGCAGTCTACCTTAAAAAAACTGAATGCTACCTACCTGCTGCACGCTATTTTATTTACTATCCCCTGAAACCTTAAAATTATTGACTAATTAAGCGAGACAAAGAATGAATAATCCTAAATTGACTTCTCCTACAGAAGTTATCAGGCTTCTTACTAAATATAATTTTAAATGCAAAAAAAGGTTAGGTCAGAATTTTTTAGTAGACCAAAACACCTTACAAATAATAATTGGTTCCTTAAACTTAGATCAAGAAGACTGTATTTTAGAAATTGGCACTGGTATTGGCACCTTAACTTCTGCCTTATCTCCCCTGGTTAAACAAGTAATATCTGTTGAGAAAGATAAAAAATTGGCTCCCCTTTTAAAAGAGATTATTAGTTCTCATCATAATATAGAAGTTATCTTTGAAGATATTATGAATTTCGACCTAGTCGAGTTTTTTGAACAGAAAAGAAAAAAGGGGATAAAAATAAAAAAAATAACGGGTAATCTCCCTTATTATATCTCTCTTGCCTTAATAGGGAAGATCCTTGCTCTTAATAAATATTTAAAGCTTGCGGTATTTCTGGTACAGAAGGAAGTAGGAGAAAGGTTATTAGCTAAGGCAGGAAGTAAGGAGTATAGTATATTATCTGTGGTAACTCAATATTATTCTCGACCCGAAAAGATACATTTGGTCCCTCCTACTGTATTTTTCCCTAAACCGGAGGTAAATTCTATGATAATTAGATTAAATATTTATACAAAACCAAGGATAAATGTTGGTGACGAAAAATTGTTTTTAAATATTATTAAAGCCTCTTTTCAGCAAAGGAGGAAAAGGTTAATTAATTCTCTATCAAATTATTTTTATGATACAATTAATAAGTTAGAGATAGAAAATATTTTAAAAAATGTAAATCTTGATAAAGATCGAAGGGGGGAAACTTTAACTTTAGAAGAATTTGCCAGATTAAGTATAGCGATGAGAGAAAAACTTTTGTCCAAAAATTGAATATCTGAATTCTTGACAATTCTAAATCTATATGATAGCTTTGTCATATGAAATGATATTATAGTATTGGAATTTCAAAAAAATTTGATACTAACAAAATAGATTTTAGCCAATTTGTAAGGGGTAAGGAAAGGTTATAGACGAAATTGGAACTAAATAAGCAAAATTATAGAGAAATTTTCAGGAATTTTAACCCTCTGACCATCGTACTCTTTTTATTTTTAATTATCTTGTTAATTCAATTTTTTTCTCCTTATACAACTAGTTCTTTTTCTGCGAATACTCCAAATTCGACTAATTCACTAGTTTACTTGGCCTATTTTTATGAAGTAGGGTGCCATGACTGTGATAAAGTAAAGGTTATATTGAAAGATATTTCCTCAAAATATTCTGATAATCTAATCATAGAAAGTTTTGATATTAATCTTACTGAAAATATGGAATTAGCTGAATCCTTAGGTGAATTGTATCAGATGCCTGAAGAGGAAAGACTTTTAGTCCCGGTGATATTTATAGGAGATGATTATCTTTTTAGAAGTGCTATTACCTATGATAATTTAGAAAAATTAATCCAGAAATATTTAGTCATAGAAAATATACCTCCTTGGGAGAGAGTAAAGGAAAAAGATCTTACTGCTCAAGAAAGATTAATTGCTCGCTTCCAGTCTTTCGGATTGGCTGCTGTAGCAGTGAGTGGTCTTATTGATGGCATAAACCCTTGTGCCTTTGCTACTATCATCTTTTTTATTTCTTATCTTACCCTGATTAACCGAAAAGGGAGAGATATCCTCTGGGTTGGAGGGATGTTTACTTTATCTGTCTTTCTGACTTATTTCTTAATCGGTACCGGGGCTTTGAAGATGATAACTTCTTTATCTTTTCTTCCTTTAGTGCGAAAAATATTTGTTTTAGTTACTGCTATAATTGTCCTGATCCTGGGGATAGTCAGTCTATATGATTATTTTCAGTTTAAGAAAAAAGGAACCACCAAAGATGCAAAACTCCAATTGCCTCCATTTTTAAAGAAGATGATCCATTCTACTATTCGTAAGAATGTAAGGTTGAGTAATTATGTTTTAATGGCAGGAGTAACTGGTTTTTTAGTTTCTCTTTTAGAGTTAGCCTGTACAGGTCAAATTTATCTTCCTACTATTATGTTTATCAGTAGTATCCCGGATATGAAGATTAACGCTTTATTTTATCTATTGTTCTATAATCTAATGTTTGTAATACCTTTAATTGCGGTCTTTTCTTTTACCTATTGGGGGACTTCTTCTGCCCAGTTAGCTACCCTTACTCAGAAGAATTTTGGAAAAATCAAGATAGCGATGGCTCTGCTATTTTTTGGATTAGCTGGGCTGTTGTTTTATAGCGGAATTTTTTACTAACACTAAGAATGATAAATTTGTAACTTGCATTTAATATTAGCGTATAATTGAATAGAAAAATTATTGAATTATTGAATCAGTGCATTGGTTAATTGGAAAATTGGTAAATCAATAAAGAGGTGTTTTTTTATGGTTCTTTCTTATAGAGGTGTTTTGAGGAAGTTTAATCCCCTGACAATATTGATTATCTTTGTAATGGCTATGATTTTTTTACTCTTCTTTTATTTATCTGCTTTTTCTGCCGATTCTTCTTTTAGAAAGGGTTTCCCTGCTCCCACTTTTACTCTTAAGACTGTAGATGGAGAAACTTTTGATTTAGGAGATTATAAAGAAAAGCAGAGACTTCTTATTCTATATTTTTGCAATAATGAGAATGTGGATTCTGTTTGTGGGATAGAAGAATTAACTAATTATTTCCAAGAACATATAATCGAGGAGAAATACCAGGTGATTATGATAAATACATGCCGAGATTTAAAAAAAGAGGACATTGTTCAGATCAAAGAATTTTGGGCTAATAAAAAAATATCTTTTACTATCCTGCTAGATGATCAGAACGAAGTGAGCAGTCTCTATAATATTGAAACCTTACCTACTGCTATATTCTTAGATAAGAATTTAATAGTAAAGAGGGTTTATCCTGGGCTTTTCTCCAGACAACAAAATTTAATGTTCCAGTATCTCACTTATTTCTTAGGTGCTAAAGAAAAAGGAACTCCCAAGAAAGAGAAAAAGGATGGTGGTTGTGACGGTGGAGTGTGTGGGCCTCCATCCGGGTATGATTAATTAGTAAATAATAATGTATTTACATATAATGTTTAAAGGAGAAATTATTTAATGAGAAAAAACTATAAATCTATATTTAGAATAGGACTAATCTCAGCATTAATATTTTTTACCTTATTATTAATGAGTGGATGTATTTTCTCTCCTGGTTCTACCGGAGGGATTAGGGGAATAGTTACCGATAGCCAAAACACTAAACCTTTAGAGGGTGTATTGATTAGTGTAGGTAATATCAGTACTTATTCTGATGATTCAGGAAATTATATTTTAAATGATGTTCCTGTAGGCAATAGAAAAGTTACGGCTTTTTTAAATGGTTATGAGAGTCAGACTGAAAGTGTTGAAATAATTGAGGATGAAATTACAGAGTTAAATTTTCAACTTATACCTATTCCTCCAGAAAATCAACGGGTAGTAATGGTAGAATTATATGTGCATGAGGGTTGTGGGCCCTGTGGAGTTGTGGAGCCCATATTGGAACAGCTTGCTCAAGATTACGGACCTTCCAAAATGATTCTTTTAGAAGAACATCTTTGGGATAACTATGAAATTCCTGAGACTAATGATCGCTATGATTGGTATATTCCCTCAGACAAGAGGGGGACACCTGATACCTTATTTAATGGATTAAATCAAAGAAGGCAGGGTGTTTATAGTTATAATGAATATAAAAATATTGTGGATGATGAAATGGACAAAGGAGCTAATATCAGCATTTCTGTTGTAAGAGAAACTAATAGTTCTACCATTACTTTAAGTGGAACTATTAAGAACATTAGCTCTTCTTTTTTGGAAAATTTAATTATCCAAGGAATGGTTTTTGAGGATCGGGGGGAGAAAGGCCTTCGCTCTCTGGTTTTAGATATTTTTAATGGACAGACAGTTAGCTCCATTGCTCCTGATGCAATATTCAGTTTCTCTTTTACCTCTGAGGAATTAAATTGGTTGAATGAGAGTAATGTCCATGGAGTTATTTTTGTCCAGGCGCCAGAAAGCCCAACTAAAGAGATTTTACAGGCAGCTTATGTGGAATAGCAAAAACAGCAGCGAGTACCAGCATATAGTTAGTTAGGTTACCAATTAAACAAACAAAGGAGAGAGACATATGTTTAGTAAAAATAAAACACCTATTTTTTTAATAGGTATAATAGTTATAGTAGGACTTTTTTTGATATTTTATAATATTCAAAGTAAATCTTCCCTACCACCCAAAATTTCTTTTTCCGAAAAGGAATGGGATTTTGGTAAGATAAAGGAAGATGAAAGACCAATTCATATTTTTACTATAAAAAATACAGGAAAACAAGAACTAATTATCAGTCGTGTACGTGCTTCCTGTGGCTGTACTGCTACTATGCTTTCCTCTGATAATATACCAGCAGGAAAGTCAGCTGAACTAAAAATTACCTTTAATCCTACAGGTTATAATGGACTGGTAAAAAAAAGTATCTATATTGAATCTAATGATCCTCAACTTCCCAAGGCAAAGATTACTATAATCGCTGACGTAGAACCTATTCCTTCTCCTAAAGCCTTTTACTCTAATTCTCAATGGGAATTAGGGTTAATTTCGCAGGGAGATTTACCCACTTTTAGCTTTATTATTGAGAATAAAGGGGAGTTGGATTTGATAATTGACAAGATAGACGCTTCTGAATTCATCAAATATGAGGTAGGAATACCTCTAAATATTAAACCAGGAGAAAAACAAGAGATAATCTTTACTTACGATTCCACCCAGCATGAATTAGGTGAAGTACGGGAAAGTGTGCGAATATATTGTAACGACCCTCGAAGAAAAGCTTTTTCCTTACGGATTAATGGTTATATAAAAGAAAAGTCTTCTCCTACTGTAGGTATTTCTCCTGTAGGAATACGTTTCAACCTCGCACGTGATTTAGAAGGAGAGAATATAGGGAGAATTGCTCTAACCAATTCGGGAGGAGAGGAGGTTAAAATTACTTCTATAAAAACTTCCGCAGATTATCTTGTTCCTTTGAAATCAGAGCTTGGGCTTAATCAGGGAGAGAAAGAGGATATACAGGTGATATTATTAAAAGATAAGATCTTAGAGGAAGGGCAGGCGGGAGAAAAAAAAGAATATCTTTATTTGACTATTGCCTTGCCAATCACCATTAACCGTTAATGTTTAGTTAGTTGGTTTATAAAATAACTTTTTAAATAAAGTATAGATTTTGATCAGTTTGTCTTTTATAGAATCAGGATCAGGAGAATTAATATAAAACCAAAAGGGACAACTAAAGTTGTAGAGGGTCTTCAAGGAGAGTTTATTTTTTTGACGGGCTTGTTTTTTTTGACAATAAAATTATATCATGTTATAATTTTTTCAGCTGAAATTATACTAAGAAGAGCAAGGAATTTATAGTGTTGGTTAATATTACTTTTGCTAAAAATAAAGATAAGCTTGACCTATTGAGAAGTAAGATATATGAATAGATTATTCCCTAAACACAGTAATAATTATTACTGTGTTTCTTTTTGCAAAATTAAATTTTAAATATTGACCAAGGCAGGAGGTAAATGCAAATATGTGAATGAGTGTGGAATAAATTATTAAGTCGGATGGACTAAAAGGTTATCATAGGAATATAAATAATCATGTTTAAAGGAACTAGACAATCAATGATAAATTGTGTATACCAATTTATCGAAATGTAATAATTTTTGGTTTTTATTAACAAATTAGAAAACAAATACAGAAAAGGCGGTGTAATAAGTGGAAATTACAGATGTTAGAGTCAGAAAAATTGAAACAGAGGGAAAGTTAAGAGCTTATGTTTCGATTACTTTTGATAACTCTTTTGTAGTTCATGATCTACGGGTTATCGATGGTAATAAAGGTATGTTCGTTGCTATGCCAAGCAAGAGATTGCCTAATGGTGATCATAAAGATATTGCTCATCCAATAAATACTGAAATTCGAGAAAAGATACAAAGTGCAGTTTTAGATGTTTATCATAAAGAAGCAGAAGCAGCCCCTCAAGATAAGGAAGTAGAGGCTAAAGAAAAAGAAGAAGTTGGAGAAGAGACAGAAGAACCTTCAGAAAAAAAAGAAGAAGGTATATTTTAAGGTTTGGGGCGTAGCCAAGCGGTAAGGCACGGGAATTTGGATCCCGCATTCGAAGGTTCGAATCCTTCCGCCCCAGCCAAGCTATAAGACTAAGCAATGAATAGAGTCAGACCTGGTGTCTGACTCGTATTTTTTATTTTTAGGCTTTTAAAAATATAAAAAATTATGATATGATATTATGTAAAATATTGTAGAAAACGAAAAGGGATAACTAAGGACTATTTACTAACGACTATTTAAATAGGGGGTGAGGGTATGGAAGATATTGCCATAATTATTATGGCGGCAGGTAAAGGAAAAAGAATGAAGTCTAATTTGCCTAAAACCCTCCATAAACTTTGCGGAAAACCAATTTTAGATTATATTCTTAAAAATGTTAATCAAATAAAAGCAAAAAGAAAAATATTGGTTGTTGGTCATAAAAGTGAAAAGATAAAAGAGTTAATGGGGAATAAAATAGAATATGTGGAACAGCTGGAACAATTAGGTACTGCCCATGCAGTCTTACAAACAAAAGATTTGCTATCTAACTTTAGGGGAGATGTGTTAATTTTATCTGGTGATGTCCCCCTTTTAACTACCGATACCATAAAAAAACTCTTAAAATATCATAAGGCTAAGAATTATAGTTGTACTTTAATTTCCACTATTTTAGAAAAACCTTATGGCTATGGTAGAATTGTCAGAGATGAAGAGGGCAAAATAATCGGAATTATTGAAGAAGTAGATCTACCAGAAGATAAAAGAGATATAAAGGAAATAAATGCAGGGATTTATTGTTTTAACAAGATTGACCTTTTTCAAGCCCTAGAGAAGATTATTCCTGATAATAAACAGAAAGAATATTATCTAACTGATACAGTGAAAATTTTATTAAGAGATGGTTTAAAAGTAGGTAGTATAAAGGTAGACGATTGTAAAGAAGTATTGGGAATAAATAATCGGATTGATTTGGTTAATGCTACTCGCCAAATTTACCAAAAAGTTTGTGAATATTTAATGCTTCAAGGTGTAACTATTGTTGATCCGAATAGCACTTTTATAGATGAAGGGGTAGAAATTGGTCAGGATTCAATTATTTATCCTTTTACTATTATTGAAAAAGACTCTAAAATTGGCGAAAATTGCCATATTGGTCCTTACTCTCATCTGATTAATACTGAAATAGGAAAAGAAGTTAAAGTCTGGGCTTCAATTATAGAAGAGAGTATTATAGAAGATGGAGTTATCATTGGTCCTTATACTCATATAAGACCGGGAACTACCATAGAAAAGGGAGCTAAAATAGGGAATTTTGTAGAGGTTAAAAAATCTATCGTGGGAGAGGGCAGTAAAGCGTCTCATTTAACTTATTTAGGTGATGCAGTAATTGGTAAAAGAGTGAATATTGGAGCAGGAACTATAACCTGTAATTATGATGGAGAAAAAAAGAATAGAACTATAATAGAAAATGAAGTATTCATTGGAAGTAATAATTCTTTAGTGGCTCCCCTTAAGATAGGGAAGAAATCTTACACGGGAGCTGGTTCTACTATCACCGAAGATGTTCCTGAAGGGAGTTTAGCTATTGCCCGTTCTAAACAAAGAAATATACCAGAATGGAGAAAGAGAAGAAAATAGAGTAAATTTAGATAAAGAAATTTAAAGTGATGGAGATGAGAAAAGTTTGGTACCTTATAGTCTAAATTCATTAAAAATTTTTGCCGGGAATGCTAATAGAGAATTAGCTAAAGAGATATGCCAACATTTGGGTATCCCCTTAGGGAAAGCAGATGTTTCCAGGTTCCCGGATGGTGAAATTAAAGTAAAAATTGAAGAAAGTGTTAGAGGAGAGGATGCTTTTATAATTCAACCTACCTGTCCACCTACTAACGAGAACTTGATGGAATTGTTAATAATGATAGATGCTTTAAGAAGGGCTTCTGCAGGAAGGATTACCGCAGTAATACCATATTATGGTTATGCTAGACAAGAAAGGAAGACTCGTCCTCGAGAGCCCATTACGGCAAAATTGGTGGCAAATTTATTAGTTTCCGCCGGAGCCAATCGAGTACTTACTATGGATTTACATGCTGGCCAGATTCAGGGTTTTTTTGACATTCCTGTTGACCAATTAGAAGCGGTTACTATTCTATCCAAATATTTTAAAGAAAAGGATTTGGATAAAGTGGTAGTAGTTTCTCCTGATGTGGGGGGAACTGCCCGGGCAAGAGAGTTTGCTGGGCGTCTTAAAAAACCCATTGCCATCATTGATAAATATAGGTCATCTTTTGATGATGTAGAAATAATGCATATTGTTGGTGATGTTAAGGGTAAAACGGCTATTGTAGTCGATGATATTATTGATACCGCCGGTTCAGTAGTTAGAGGAAGTCAGGCCTTAATAAATACCGGGGCAAAAGAGGTATTTATTTGTGCTACTCATCCTGTTTTTGCCGATCCTGCTAAGGAAAGACTAGAAAAGTCCTTTCGGGATTCTCTATTTAAGGAAGTGGTAGTAACCAATACTATTCCTATTAATAATGAAAAGAATTTAACAGGTATTAAAGTTTTATCAGTGGCGGGATTATTTGCTGAAGCCATCGGAAGGATTCACAATAATTTATCGGTAAGTGAGTTATTTAAAATAAAATAGTATTTAGTGAATAGTCGTTAGTATTTAGTTAGCTAGTTAACTGGTTTGTTGGTTAATTAGTTTAATACGAGATACGGAATTGGAGGTAAGATGATGGAAAAAACAAAATTAAGAGTTGAATTAAGAAATGATAAAGGTAAAGAAGCTAATAAAAAGTTTAGAAGAGAGGGGATTGTTCCGGCTGTATTATATTCCCCTCATAATAAAAGTAATCTTTTGTTAAAAGTGGATAGTGGAAATTTATTAAAAGTAGTTTCCAATAAAAGGCATGGGATCATAGGCCTGGAGATAGAAGATGGAGAGAAAAAATTCGATCGTTTAGCTATTATAAAGGATGTTCAATTTAATTCCTTAAAAAAACAGATTATCCATGTTGATTTTTATGAAGTAACTTTAAAAGAAAAATTAGCCGTAGAGGTAAGAGTTGAATTGATTGGTGAACCGATAGGAGTAAAAGAAGGAGGAATTCTAGAATTAGAATTACGAGAAGTAGAAATAGAATGTTTGCCTTCTCAAATACCAGAATCCTTAAAGGCAGATATTAGTCATCTAAAAATCAATGATCATTTAACTGCTGGCGAGTTGGCCCTTCCTGAAGGGGTTGAATTATTAACTGAATCCGATAGAATCATTGCTTCTGTACATCCACCTACCAAGATGGAAGAAGTGGCTAAAGAAGAAGAAGAAGAAGTTGCAGAGGAAACTGAAGAAAAAGCGGAAGAGAAAGAAGAATAAGCTTTCTTTATTTTATATAAGCAAGGATAGGATTATAAAAGTTGTCCCTTGCTTTCGCAAGGCTTATCCTCATAAAATAGGGAACAGATTATGGGAGACTTATCCACGCGGAAATGAGGAACCGGTAACCGGCAAAGGAGAAGGGGTAGTGATTTTTATTGAAGATTGTGGTTGGATTAGGTAATCCTGGCGCAAAATATGAGTTTACTCGCCATAATATAGGATTTAGAATTGTAGACAATTTGGCTAAAGATAGGGGAACAGAATTTAAAAGAGCAAAATCCTACTATTCCTTAATTTCTCGAGGAAAGATAAACCATCATAAGATAGTCCTGGTGAAACCCCAAACTTTTATGAATTTAAGTGGGAAAGCAATAAATAAAATAACTTACTATTATAAGATTGCTTTTTCTGACTTATTAATAGTATATGATGATTTAAATTTAGAGTTAGGCCAGTTAAGAATTAGAAAAAAGGGGAGCGCTGGAGGTCATAAGGGGATGGAATCGATTATACAATATTTAGGTAGCGAAGATATTCCCCGTATGAGAATAGGGATTGGAACACCTCCACTTAAATCTAATTTAGATTATGTTTCCTATGTGCTTTCTAATTTTGATAAAAAAGAAGAAGAAAAGGTAGAGGAAATAATACAACTGTCTACCGAAGCAATAAAGAAGATTATAATAGATGGCTTTGAAGGAGCTATGAGAGAGTATAACAGAAAATTAATTGAATAATTACCACCTAAAAAGCGAATAAAATTTTATAATCAATAAATCCAAATTATTGTTAGATTATTTACCTTGAGTGATCTGATGATCTGAAATAATAAAAAGAGACATGCTAAACCCATGTCTCTTTTTTATAGACAAATCAAGGGCAATTAGTTACAATGTCCCTAGCCAATTAACTATCTAAACAGCCAACTAATTGAGGGGGAATAAAGATGAATGAATTAAGAAAAGACCCAATAATCGATAATTGGGTAATAATTTCTACAGAAAGAAACAAAAGACCTTTTGATTTCCATATCAGGGCAGAAGAAAGGAAAAAAGATTATTGTGTATTCTGCGAGGGTAATGAAGAAAAGACTCCGCCTGAAAAATTTGCTTTTCGAAAAGAAGGGACTTTAGAAAATGCTCCAGGATGGAAAGTAAGAGTAGTGCCTAATAAATTTCCTGCTTTAAAGATGGAAGATGAGAAGTTAATCATAGAAAAGGCAGGAATATACGAAAAAATGAATGGTCTGGGGGTACATGAGGTTATTATTGAAACTCCTCATCACTGGGCAAATTTCGACAAATTGAGTATAGGTGATATTGGCTTAATTTTAAAGACCTATCGGCAGAGATATTTAAGTATATTTGAAGATGAAAAAGTAAAATATATTTTAATATTTAAAAACTATGGTATTGATGGAGGAGCATCTTTGGAACATTCTCATTCCCAACTTATTGCCACCCCCATTATTCCCAAAAGGATAGAAGAGGAATTAAGTGGCTCAAGTAAGTATTTTAATTTGAAAAAAAGATGCATTTTTTGTGAGTATATTAATCAAGAGATAAAATTTAATGGTAGAATAATTAAGGAAACAGAGAAGTATATAGCTATTTCTGCTTTTGCTGCTAGATTTCCCTTTGAAACCTGGATATTGCCCAAGTTTCACAGTGCTTATTATGAAGAGGTAAACGATGATGAGATTTTTGATTTGGCCAGGATAATGAAGGAAGTTTTGATAAGAATTAATAATAAATTGAATAATCCCCCTTATAATTTTATAATTCACACTGCTCCTTCTAAAAAATTATCTATTGATGAGGGGACAGATTTAAATAAAAAATATCACTGGCATATAGAAATAATCCCTCGCTTAACTAAAATAGCTGGATTTGAATGGGGGACTGGGTTTTATATTAACCCTGTTTCACCAGAAGAGGCAACCAGAATTCTTCGTTAGAAAAATTCGTATTAAGTGTCGTATTTAGAGAGGCGAGACGCCTGCACTACGAATTTTTTTATTAAAATTGGTCAATTGATATATTGGAGGTATTGTTATGCAAGTAAAAAAAATCGCTGTTCTTACCAGTGGAGGAGATTCTCCGGGGATGAATGGTGCTATTCGGGCAGTAGTTCGTACCGGAATTTTCCATAATTTAGAAGTATTTGCTGTGGAGAGAGGATTTGCTGGTTTAATGGAAGGACAATTTCGTCCTATGAGCTTATCTTCGGTAGGTGGAATTTTACATAGAGGAGGAACTATTCTCAAAACTTCTCGTAGCGAAAAGTTTAAGACTAAAGAAGGTCTTAATATTGCTCTTCAAAAACTTAGGAAGTTAAAAATTGATGGAGTAATAGCTATTGGCGGTGATGGCACCTTACGAGGAATTCGAGATTTAAGCAAGTTGGGAGTAAAGACTGTAGGAATCCCGGCCACCATAGACAATGACTTGGCTGAAACAGATATGGCTATAGGTGTGGATACTGCCTTAAATACTGTAATAGAAGCGATTGATAAGATCAAAGATACTGCTTCTTCCCATCAAAGGGCATTCGTAATAGAAGTTATGGGAAGAAACTCTGGTTATCTGGCCCTGATGGGAGGGATTGCCGGAGGAGTGGAAGTAATTCTGATACCAGAAATTCCCTACAATTTACCAGAAATTGCTTTAAAATTAAAAAAAGGTTATCAAAGGGGAAAGACCCATTGTATTATTATTATTGCTGAGGGAGTAGGGAAAACCAACGAAGTATATAAATATTTAGAAGATGAAGTTGGTTTCGAGACGAGAGTTACTATTTTAGGTTACTTGCAAAGAGGAGGTTCACCATCTGCATTTGATAGAATATTAGCCAGCCGTTTAGGAGGAGCAGCTGTTGAATTGCTTATTAAAGGTGAAACCGGTAAGATGGTAGGATTAATTGGAAACAAAATTGAATCTACTGATTTAGAAACAGTTTTGAGTCAGCAAAAGACTATTAGTCAAGATATTTATGATTTAGCTTTAGTATTAGCAAAATAGTAAATAAAAAGGAAAACAAAAAATAAAATCGTATATCGTAAGATAGTGTAGAGCGCACAATTTAAATCTGAACGCAATACAAAAATCCTGAAAGGATTAATAATGAGTTTGTCAGGAATATTGCCCTTATGGAATAAATCTGAAGAATTCAAAAATATAGTAAATACTATAAAAGGGGGTCACTTAGATAAATTATGGATTTCTGGTTTAGAGAAGAGTGCCCGTTCTTTTTTTATTTCCGCTTTAATAGAAGAGACCAATAATTCTTGTATTATAATCACTGATAACCAGGAAAACGCCCTGCAAATATATCAGGATTTGACTACTTTTTTGGGAATATTTCAGAGAGAGAATATTTTTCTTTTCCCTTCTTTTGATGTCTTTCCTTATGAAGATATTACCCCAGATCCTCAAATAATTGAACAAAGAATTAATATCCTAAGGAAACTTTCTTTAAGAAATCAAAATAGGATTGATAATAAGATAATACTAATTGCTGAAGTAAAAGCACTCTTGCCTAAATTGGTATCTCCTCGAATTTTTAATAGTATTTGCCGAGAATTAAAGGTAGGAGATATTTTAAAAAAAGAAGATTTTTTAGAATTTTTGTTAGAGCAAAATTATAAGTTAACAGAAGTAGTGGAAAAGAAAGGGGAATTTAGCACTCGAGGAGGGATTGTCGATTTCTTTCCTCTAACCAGTAAAAACCCTCTTCGTTTGGAATTATTCGGAGACCAGATTGAATCTATCCGCTATTTCAATGTAAATACTCAAAGCTCGATACTTAAGGTAAATAATTATACTTTGCTTCCTCCTCGAGAATTTATACCCCCAACTTCTAGTAATTATCATTATCATACCTTAGTGGATTATCTTCCTCAGGATCTGACAGTAATGTTAAGTGAACCAGAATCAATCGAAGAAAGAGCAGAGAAATTTCGAGAAGAGCTTGATGATGCCTATGAAAAATTAGAAAGAACAGAGAGGGAATCTCTTTTTGCTCCTTCTTTTTATTTTGTGCTTTGGCAAGAGGTCTATGATAGTTTAAAGACTAAAATACTGATTAATTTTACTTCTTCCCCTCGAGGAGAGATTAAAGATCACTCTCTTAAACAAATTAGGAAAGAGGAAAAGGTCTGTGTGTTTACTTTTGAGGAACAAGAAATTAGTTCTTACTGGGGAAATTTAGATTTATTCACTAAAGATCTAAAAAAGATAGAGAACGAAAAACAAAATATTATTATCCTAGCAAGAAACAAAGGGAGAGCAAATCGTTTAGGAGAGATATTAGAAGAAAGAGGAATTAAGAGATTTACTCTGGGGAAATTGGAAGAGTATCCAAATTTAGAATCGATAATTTATATTTCCTATGGCAACCTGAATTATGGATTTAAATTACCCTCTATAAAGGTAATTTTTCTAACTGAATATGAGATATTTGGGAGAAAACGAGATAGGAGATATAAATTTACTAAATATAAGAGTAAACCTCTGTTTACTATGCTTGAAATAGTTCCTGGTGACTATGTGGTGCATATTGACCATGGCATCGGAATTTATAAAGGGATTGTGAACTTATCCGTAAAAGGGGTAAAAAAAGATTATCTTTTAATTGAATATGCTGAAGGGGATAAACTATACGTTCCCGTAGACCAATTCAATTTAGTTCATAAATATATAGGAATAAAAGATAAAACACCTAAAATATATCGATTGGGTGGAGTGTCCTGGGGACAGACTAAAAGAAAAGTAAAAGAATCAATTAAAAAATTAGCTCAGGACCTGTATCACTTGTATATTGCCCGAAAAAGGATAAGAGGTTATGCCTTTTCTCCAGATAATAACTGGCAGCAAGAGCTGGAAATGTCCTTTCCTTTTGAGGAAACTTATGATCAGATACAAGCACTGTCTGAAGTTAAAAAAGATATGGAATCTCCCAGGCCTATGGAAAGATTAATCTGTGGGGATGTGGGTTACGGTAAGACAGAAATAGCCATTCGGGCTGCTTTTAAAGCAGTGTTAGACGGAAAACAAGTTGCTGTTTTAGCCCCAACCACTATATTAGTTCAACAGCATTTTGATACTTTTCAAGAAAGAATGAATTCTTTTCCTATAAATATGGATATGCTCTCACGTTTTAGGAGTAAAAATGAACAGAAGAAGATTATACAAAATTTAAAAGAGGGCAAAATAGATCTAATTATTGGAACTCATCGTTTAATTCAAGATGATGTCCAATTTAAAGATTTAGGTTTACTGATCGTAGATGAAGAGCAGAGATTTGGCGTTCTACATAAAGAAAGGATAAAAAAATTGAAAGAAAGCATTGATTCTCTTACTCTAACAGCTACTCCTATCCCCCGTACTTTACATATGTCACTTATCGGAGTTAGAGATTTAAGTGTAATAAATACCCCTCCTGAGGATAGGTTTCCTATAGCTACTTACATCTGTCAAAGGGATGATAAGGTGATAATAGAAGCAGTAAGGAGAGAATTAGATAGAGGTGGGCAGGTGTTTTTTGTCCATAATCGAGTTAGGGATATTCAGAAAGTAGCTCGGGATTTAAATCACCTTATTCCTCAAGCCAAAATTGGAATTGCTCATGGACAGATGGTGGAAGAACAATTAGAAGATATTATGATTGATTTTTTAGAGAAGAAGTACGATATATTAGTATGTACTACTATTATTGAGATAGGTTTAGATATTCCTAATGCAAATACTATTATTATCGATGATGCTTATAAATTTGGTCTTTCTCAACTTTACCAATTAAGAGGCAGAGTGGGGAGGAGTGATAGACGGGCTTATGCTTATTTTCTTTATCCTCCCTATCGCTCACTTTCCGATACAGCGAAAAAGAGATTACAAGCTATTAAAGAATTTAGCGAATTGGGTTCAGGTTTTAAATTAGCAATGAGGGATTTAGAAATTCGAGGGGCAGGGAATTTATTGGGCAAAGAACAACATGGATTTGTGAGTGAAGTGGGTTTTAATCTTTATTGTCATCTATTAGAAGAAGAAATTAAAGAATTGAAAAAAGAGGAAGAGAAAGAGGGAAAGGAAAAGAAGAAAGACTTTAACCCGCTTATTGATATAAAAATAGATGCCTATATTCCTCAGAGCTATGTCTCTAATTTAGAGCAACGGGTCTTATTTTATAAGAAATTATCGGATGCCAGAGATTTGGAAGATTTGGAGAAAATTAAGGATGAGTTAAGAGATAGGTACGGACTTTACCCCCAAGAGGTAAGGAATTTATTAGAAATAATATATATAAAGATATTTTTAAAAAAATTAGGGATTATTTCATTGATAGTTAAAGGAGAGGTTGCTGTTCTCAGGTATTTGCCTGATGTAGATATAGATAGTAAAGTTAATAAATTATCCTCGGCTTACCGAGGTCGTGTAATAAAAGAGGATAAAAAATTATTAGGTGTTTCAAAAATTGACCTCTCTAAGATTAAATCTATAGAAATATTAAAATTTTTAAAGGAATTTGTGATAAACTTGTCGAAATATAATGAATAGTGGTTAGTGAGTCATTAGTAGGACAGGCGTCTCACCTATCAAGGTAGGGGCTTGATGAATTAAGCCCACTTATACCCGGTCATTCCCATGAAACTTGTGCTTGTAAAAACGGGTAAGCGGTCACTTGCAATGACTATATACTAACGACTATTCACTAACGATTAATTAAGATGGAGGAACAGATGTACGAAAGAGAAAAAGAATTATTTGCCGAAATGATGGGTATAATTGCTAAATTGAGAGGACCAGATGGTTGTCTGTGGGATAGAAAACAGACCTTAGAATCTCTAGCTCCCAATATTTTAGAAGAAGCCGAAGAAGTTTCAGAAGCAGTTAAATCTAATGATGTAGATAATCTGTGTGAAGAACTGGGCGACTTGCTAATGGTTATACTTATGGAAATTGAAATTGCCCGGGAAAAAGGCTTATTTACTTATTCTGACGTGCTGACCGGAGCAATAAAAAAATTTGTTAGAAGACATCCTCATGTCTTTGGTGATGTAAAAGTAAGCACCCCCGAAGAGGCTTTAGAAGTCTGGAAAAGAATGAAAAAAGAAGAAAAAGAGATAAATAAATAATTAAAAATAATATAATTAAGTTTTAAAATTACATTTAACCCATATAAGATATATGATATAATGAATCAGTATTTAGTGAATAATCGTTAGCAAAAAAAATGCAAAATACAAAACTGGTTTTTTTGGGTTTTCGTTTTTAGATAAAAAAATTAGTTTTTGGTTATCAGTTATTTTGCTTAACTAATCCTTAACTGCTAAACTGCTAAACTGTTAAACTGGTAAACAGGGTAACTGGATAACTGACTAATTAGTGACTAATTTAGCTTGTATTTCTAACTAACGACTAACTAACGACTACTTATTTGGAGAATTATAACATGTCTGATAGGAAATCAAAAAGATCCTTTCCAAAAGCAATATTAGTTACCCTAATTCTCGTTGTTCTAATTACCGGAGGATATTTTGCTATTCGGAGTAATCAAGCTAAAAATGAGCTAAAGAATCAGATCATCTCTACAATAGAAAATGCTATTGATCGAGGAATTTATATTGGTAAAGTTAAAAGTTACTCTCTTCATTCTGCAATTTTATCCGATTTTAAAGTATTCAAAGACCGTTCTTTAAAAGAGGGAGAGATGATCTTTGAAGCGGACGAGGTAAGAGTAAGTTATGATTTAGATATCTTATCTGCTCTAAGGGAAAAAACGGCTCTAAATATTAAAAATGTTATTTTTATAAAACCTCGGATGACCTTGGTTAGGGACGAAGAGGGAATCTTTGATTTTATAGAAAAATTTAATATTAGTTTAGCTAATTTTTCCGATTTTTACATAATTAGAAAGATAAGTTTTCAGGATGGGGATTTAGATTATTTAGATTACCGAACAACCAAAGAAAATGGCCTTTTAACTAAAGTAAAATCTTTAAATGGTTATTTTGTACTGGAAAATTTACCCCAAGTTGAATTTGATTGTTCAGGTTTAAGAGAAGAAGATGGTGCCCCTCTTGCCATTAAGGGATATTTTTTTACCGATAGATCAGATTATTCTCTTGATTTTGATTTTAGGGATGCAGATATTACCCATTTTCAATATTATTTTGTTCAAACTAAACCTTTTAATTTAAAAAAAGGGTTATTTGACCTGAAGTTACATCTAGCTAATGATTTAGATGCCACCCAAGGTGAAACTGAAACTGTTTGGTATGGCCAAGCTTCTGTAAAAGATGTTAACTTATGCCCCGAATTTTTAGGTAATCTGGAGGTAAAACAGGCTAAAGGGAAGGCTACCTTTAATTCTAAAGAAACTGTAATAGAAGAGGTAACTGCCTTTTATAAGAATTCTCCTTTTACCCTGAAAGGTAACCTTGCTTATACTGATGAATTTAATTACGATATAAGGGTTAAATCAGATGATTTTAAATTAAATGATCTGAAAGAAGGACTGAAAGAATACCTATCTTTGTCCAATGAGTTACAAGCTGAAGGTAAATCTAATCTATCATTTAAAGTAAGTGGGGTAGAGAATGTTTATCAGATAAAGGGAGAGTTGCTAACTGAAAAGGGGAAGATTCAGGGGTATAATTTTTCTCATCTAAAGACAGAATTCAATTACGACCAGAATGGCTTTTATTTTCAGAATATGAAAGCAGAGGTTGAAGAAAGCCTTATTGAAGGTACAGGCAGAGTTATATTGAAAGGCAAACTACCTGAATATGACCTTTTATTTGATCTTTCACAAGTACAGGTGAAAAGTGATTTTCTAAAATCCTTTCATTTGGATTATCTGAAAAAGGGAGTATTGTCAGGAAAAGTTGAGATTAGAGGGATAGCCGCTCAAGGCGAGAAAATGAATATTTCTACCGAAGCCAAGATTAAAAATGAAGCAGGAACCCTCTCTTTAAAAGCAGAAGGAGTAATCGCTGAAAATAATTATCTGAATTTAAAAGTAAATACCGTAGGAATTAATTTAGAAGAGTCGGGAGAAATCTTAAATTTTAAAGAGATTGAAGGATTGGCCAATTTTACCGGTGAATTGATTGGCTTGCCCGAAAATTTAAAGATTAAAGGTAAAATCGAAGTAGAAGAAGGGCAGATATCCGGCTTGCCCTTTGCTTACCTGGAAGGGAAAATAAATTACCAGAATAATAAGTTGAAGTTAGAAGAGCTTGTTTTTAAAAATGAAGGTGTTATCTTTAAAGGAGAGGGAAATCTTGATTTTTCTGAGAAAAAAGATATTAAAACGAGCTTTATCTTAAAGGTGGAGCAGGCAGACATAAACTATCTGGCAAAACTTTTTAATTATAGTTTCCCTCTATCCGGTTTAGCTCAAGGAGAAATTATTATTGAAGGTATTTGGCCTAAAATAACTGCTCAGGGTGATTTAAAATTAAAGGATATTAATGTAACCAGCCTTAAAGCAGAATCTGGAAATCTCACCTTTACCTTAAAAGATAATAAAATAAGAATTGAAAACATGGTTTTAAATTCTGGAAAGACTCAGCTCTATGCTCAGGGAGAAATAAATTTGGAAGGAGATTTGCCCCTAAACTTAAGAGTTAATTTCCTAAATCAAGATATTTCCAGTTTATTGTCAAATTTTATAGAATTGGATTTGATAGCTAAATTTAGAGGACAGGCAACAGGTTCTCTCGAAGTAAAAGGTGACTTTGTTTCTCCTGACCTATATCTATCGGCCTTTATCGAAGATGCTCAATTAGAAAAAGTGCCCTTAAATTCTATAGAAGTGAAATTAGATAAAATTGGTCCTGTGGTTCGAATTAATCAGTTAAAATTGAGTCAAAGAAAGAAGGGGGAACTTACAGTCGGCGGATGGATTAATCTCGATGAGGATAATAAAAAATTAGATGTTCACCTTTCCGCAGATAATGTAGATTTAAGCCAATTATCTAATCTTTTTGGGATAGAAGATGAAATTGAAGGTCTAGTCAGCTTTGATGCAGAAGCATCAGGAGATATTGGCTCACCCGAGATATCTTTCTCGGCAAAGATAAAAAAAGGTAAATTCCAGGATTTTGTTTTTGACAATTTTACTTTTGAAGCCCTCTATAACCAGGATATCCTAGAGGTTAAACAATTTGTCCTGAACAAAGAAGGCCATCAAATAAAAGGAAAGGGCAAGATTCCTTATCAATTTTCTTTTATGGATAAGGAAAGAGTTACCCCAAGTTTATCCGATATCCCTATAAACTTTATCCTTACTTTGGAAAATGCTGATTTAAGCTTTCTTGGTGTATTCTTTAAAGAAGATATTAAACACATCCAGGGTATAACCAATACTGAATTAGAACTTTCTGGAACTTTAAATCAACCGATTTTAAATGGAAGTATTGACCTTAGAGATGGAGAAATAGAATTTTATGAATTATCGACCAAAATTAATGGCTTGAATGCATCGCTCCACTTAGAAGATAATTTAGTTAAAATAGAAGATATGAATTTTCAGATTGACCGATATAAGTTTTATGCTTCTGGTGGATTTGCTTTAAAAAACTTGCAACCTCAGGATTTAAGTATTAATATATGGAGTAATAAGGAGGAATTTCGATACCAGGATATTTTTAAAGCTCACGCCGATTTAAAAATCAAGTTAACAGGTTTATTTGCCTCTCCTCACTTAGAAGGAACTCTAACTCTTTATCAGGGAGAATTAAACTGGAAGGAAGGGAACAACAAAATACCCTCTGACCCTACTGAAATTTTTTCTAAATTAAGTAATTTTAAGGGTGATATCGATCTAGAGGTGAAGATTCTGAATGATTTTATAGCTAAAGCCAATAATTTTAATTTAAAATTATTAGGGGGGGTAAAAATACAAGGAGTTATTTCTGCTCCCAGATTAAATGGCGAATTAGAGATTAAACAGGGTTATGTTAACTTTTTAGATAAGAAGTTTAGAGTAACCGATGGAAAGGCAATATTTTCTGATTCTACTGGGGAAAATATGATTTTAGATATAAAAGCAAAGACTGAAATTGATGATATAGATGTGTTTGTAAATATAGGTGGTATTCTTGCTCAGCCAACAGTTACCCTCAGTTCCTCTCCCATTTTAAGCGAAAGTGAGATAATTTCGCTTTTAATGTTTAATAAAAATTATGCTGGATTAACCGAGGGAGAAGTAGAAATAATTTTAAAAGATGAACTTGTTAATCTGATTACTAAAGGATTGAGTATTAGATTTTTAAGCCAAATAGAAAATGAGGTCGCTAATTCTTTAGGATTAGATGAATTTAAAATAGAGACTATCTTCAAAAAAGAGCAGGATTCTGATTTTGCTTTTATACCTGGTTTTGCCTTAGAAACCTTGGCTTTTAAATTAGGAAAGTATTTCTCAGAAAATTTCTATTTAAGTTATTCTGCCCCTTTGCTGGAAATGGGAATAGGTGACTTAGAATTAGAATATAAACTTAAAAATAATCTAATGTTAAGCGCTCAGATAGGTTCAGTAGGTTCAGAGGATAATGAATTTGAATTAAAATTTGAATTACAATATGAATTTTGACAAAATTAATAAAATGAAAATGGGGAAAAGTTTCAATATTTGACCCTTTTTTGAAAAAGCCTAAGCATGGAAGGGTCAAATATTGGAACCAACCTCTAACCAAGGAGGAATAAAGAGTGAGAAAGAACAAAGAGAGCAAGATACTTTTATTGGGCATTTTAATTTTAGTATTTATCTGCGGAAGTTTAAGTGTGGCACAGGCAAATAATCAAGGCAAGATAACCGCTATTGTAGTTCAGGGGAATAAAAATATTTCTAAGGATTTAATAATTTCCCAGATTGCCTCTAATCTGGGGGATATCTTTTCCAAAGAAAATATTGAAAAAGATATGAAAGCTATATATGATCTGGGTTATTTCAAAGATGTGCGCATAAAATTAGAGCCTTTTAGAGATGGTTACAAAGTAGTCTTTATAGTAGTGGAGAATTTGCCTATAAAAGAGATTAATATAGAAGGTAATACTGTAGTCTCAGTAGAAGAAATGCGAGAAGTGATGATTTTACGAGAAGGACAAGTTTTTTGCCATAAGATATTAAAGAATGACCTTGACCGTATCTCTCAACTTTATAAAGACCGAGGCTATCTTTTGATTAATATCAAAGAGGTTAATTTTGACGAAGAAGGAAGATTGGGAATAAAGATTTCTGAAGGCAAGTTAGAAAAGATAGTAATTGAAGGCAATGATAAGACCAAAGAAAAGGTAATTATCCGGGAAATGACTATTGAACCAGGTGATCTCTTTAATTTTGAGAAGGCAAAAAAGTCTTTGCAAAATATCTATAACTTGGGATATTTCGAAGATGTGAGTATGAAACTGGAGCCAGGTACTGAAGAAGATTCAATAGTTTTGGTGGTAAAAGTAATTGAGAAAAATACAGGAAAGTTTGGCATTGGTGCAGGGTATAACTCCGAAGAAGGACTTATGGGATTTGCCAGTATAGAGGAGAATAATCTTTTTGGAGGAGGACAAAAAGTAGAAGCGAAATTAGAACTAGGTGGTCGGACTACTTATAAAGTATCCTTTTTAGAACCCTGGTTAGGTAATACCCCTACTTCTTTTGGTTTTGAAGCATATGATCAAATTAGTTCTAAAGAGAACAAAGAAAATACGACTGTTATTGGTGAATATGATATCGAAAGGTTGGGGGGAAGGCTTATTTTGGGAAGAAAAATAGGTGATTCGTTTAAATTAGGATTAGAATTAAAGAGTGAAAAGGTAACCTATGAATTAACTTCTGGGATTCTACCTGATGATACAAATGAAGGATGGACAAATAGTCTTACTCCTAATATCTCTTATGATACTCGTGATAATGTATTTGAACCTACTTCTGGTTGGTACCATAGCTTTTCTTTAGAAAAAGCAGGAGGATTTTTGGGAGGAGATTACGACTTTACCAAATACAATTTAACTCTTCGCACCTATATTTCTACTCAATTTATCGAAGATGTGGTTGATATTAATAGTATGAAAAAAATAACTGATACTTTAAGCGAAGGAGTATTTGCCCTTCGGGCTATGGGCGGTATAGCGGATACTGATTTACCTTCTTTTGCAGCATATCAAGTAGGGGGAATGAATACCGTAAGAGGTTATGGCTTAGGAGAATTCTCAGGGGATAAATTTTTGGTATTTAATGTGGAATATAGATTTCCTTTAGCAGAAAATTTTCAGGCAGTACTCTTTGGAGATTGGGGCCAAGCCTGGGATTATAAAGAAAGTTTTAATTTAGAGGATTTAAAATTTGGTCGAGGGATCGGTGTTCGTTTTGATACTCCTCTTGGACCAATTAGATTAGATTATGGAATTAATGAAGAAGGAGAAGGACAAACTTATTTCAGTATAGGACATACGTTTTAAATTAATTCACCAATTCACCAATTTACCAATTTAACAAAAAAAATCGTAGGACAGGCGTCTCGCCTGTCTGGAAGATTGATGTAGGGGTCGGATTTATCCGACCCGAAACGGGAAGACTCGTTAACCAGGTAACTTAATAACTGGATAACTGGGTAACTATAAAAAACATTAAGGAGGAAAATATGCAATTGATTAAAAAAAGAGTAGTAAATAAAGCAGTAGTTGTTCTATTATTTACCATGGTAGTCATTTTGTTTTTGAGTTTTCAAAATGTTGGAGCAGCAGGGGTGAAGATAGGTTTAATCAATCTGGCAGAAGTGATATCTAGTCATCCTTATTCCCAAAACATTAAGCAACTTACCTTAAAATTGCAAGAGGAACTTCGAAAACGTCAGGAAGAATTGAATAAACAGGGTAAGGGCTTGGATGAGGTTGAGCTTAAAAAATTAGAAGATAAATTTAATAAAGAATGGGAACCTATCAAAGAGAAGATGCTTGCTGAGATTAAATCCTATCAGGCAGCTCGTTATTCAGACATTATTGAAGCAATAAAGATAATAGGTGATAAAGGAAAATATGATTTGATAGTAAACAGTGAGATAAAAGTACCTGCAGGAAACGATATTTTAAATTATCCTATCGCTCTCTATGGAGGAGAGGATATTACCCAAGATGTAATAGCCGAGATTAAAGCAAAATTAGAAGAAGAACAGAAAGAGAAAGATAAAATAAAATGAAACAAAAATTATCCATAGAAAAAATATTAGATCTCTTACCTCATCGTTACCCCTTTCTATTAGTGGATAGGATATTAGAACTGGAAGAGAATAAAATCGTGGGGGTAAAGAATGTTTCTATAAATGAACCTTTTTTCCAGGGACATTTTCCGGGACATCCGGTTATGCCTGGGGTACTTATAATTGAAGCTATGGCCCAGACAGGCGGAGTTTTGATGTTCTCTAAGAAAGAAAATAAAGGGAAAATACCGCTATTTGCTGGAATTGATAAAGCCAGGTTTAAAAAACAGGTATCTCCTGGAGACCAATTACTTATCAAAGTAGAAATTTTAAAAATGGTAAGAGGAATTGGAAAAGCCAAAGCAGAAGCCTATGTAGATGATAATTTGGTAGCTTATGCCGAACTACTGTTTACGGCGGTTTGAGGGAGAAAATTGTGCAAGCCATAAGAGCTGAGAATTTGATAAAGATTTACCGAAAAAGGCGAGTAGTAGATGAAGTTAGCTTAGAGATTAATAAAGGCGAAGTAGTAGGTCTTTTAGGTCCAAATGGTGCAGGGAAGACTACTACTTTTTATATTATAGTAGGCCTAATAAGTCCTGACAAAGGGAAAGTGTCTTTTAACGGTAAAGAAATAACCAAAATACCTATGTTCCAAAGAGCTCGAATGGGTTTAGGTTATTTAGCCCAGGAACCTTCAGTCTTTCGCAAGCTTACTGTTGAAGAAAATCTCCTTTTAATTTTAGAATCTTTAGGAACCAAAAAAAATGAACAAAGAGAAAGATGTTATTCATTATTAAAAGAATTAGAAATAGAACATCTCGCTGATTATAGAGGATATATGCTTTCTGGTGGAGAAAGGCGCCGAGTAGAAATTGCTCGGACCTTAGCTAGTTATCCCTCTTTTATGTTACTTGATGAACCCTTTACTGGGGTTGACCCCATTGCTGTTTATGACATCCAGGAAATAATTGCCTATCTTAAAGAAAAGGGGTTAGGGATATTGATTACCGACCATAATGTGAGAGAAACCCTTAAAATTACCGATAGAGCTTACATAATGCATAATGGGAAAATATTAACCCATGGTACTCCCCAGCAGGTTGCTAATTGTGAAATTACCCGCAAAATCTATCTAGGGGAGAGATTTAATCTATAAAATAGTGAATAGGGAGTTGTGCTGAACTTTCTACTCAAATTATTATCGCTTTACGACTGGGATATTTTG
>CAYTKP010000008.1:0-28124 GCA_964438695.1 uncultured Atribacterota bacterium
ACCCGCGACCCTCGCCTTGGCAAGGCGATGCTCTACCACTGAGCTATTTCCGCAAAATAAATTTGGTGCCGAGACCCAGAATCGAACTGGGCACACGTGGATTTTCAGTCCACTGCTCTACCAACTGAGCTATCTCGGCATTTGTAAATCATCTTGCTAATTTTATTTAGTAGAAATGGCGGGGTCGACGAGATTTGAACTCGCGATCTCCTGCGTGACAGGCAGGCGTGTTAAACCAGGCTACACTACGACCCCTTATGCTCATATCTGTCTATTTATCAAAAATGGTAGGCGGAACAGGGCTCGAACCTGTGACCCCTGGCTTGTAAAGCCAGTGCTCTCCCAACTGAGCTATCCGCCCACTTATTTTAAGCTTTACTGGTAGAAGTTATTATAACATCTCTCTTTTTCTTTGTCTATAACAATTTTAGCATAATATTTAGAAATTTTGCAAATATTAGTTTAACCAAAAACTTAAAACTTTTTATAGCGTATAGCGCACATCGTTTAGCATATAGTAATTTAGTGTCACATATTGCGTATTAGTTACCCAGTTACCGTGTTCACCATTTTACCAGTTGCTTTGAGATGATCTCTTCTTCAACTTCTATCTCTTTCCTTAATTAAATAGTATCTACTCGATACTTATCTCTCAACGAGATACGATTCACGAGATACGAACTTTACTTTGTATTTTTCGCTTTTCTCCATATACTATATACTAATTTAACTCCTAGTTCCTTCTTTCTTAACTACCCGCTATACGCTCTAGGCTATACGCTATTTTAAAATGGAATATCATCTGATGCTGAAGTGTCATCACTTAATCCTTCTTCAGGGATATTCTCCTCACCTTCTACTGGATATTCTTCTGGGGCGATACTCGTATCTTTTATTAAATCTAAAAATTGAACAGTCCTGGCATTAATTTCATAAGAAACCCTTTTATTTCCATCTTTATCTTGCCAATTATTAGATCTTAATTCACCATTTATGGCTACTCTTCTTCCTTTTTTTAAAAACTGCGAACAATTTTCTGCCTGTTTGCCCCAGGTTACCACATTTATAAAGAGAGTATCTTCTACATTATTTCCTTCCTGATTTTTATAGGTCCTATTTATAGCTATGCCAAATTTACATACTCCTTTCCCGGAAGGGGTATATCTTAACTCTGGGTCTCTTGTCAATCTGCCAATTCCAATAAAGTTATTTAGGTCACCAAAAGTAGCCATAAAATTTCCTCCTTTTTTTAAATTTAAACCTTACAGAATCTTCCAACCAGTCACATAACCATTACCTAGTTAGTTGGTTTAATACAAATTCATCAACTAACTAACCAGATAGCCAATAAACCAATAACCAAATATACTCTATGATATTTTTTATTATTTTACCACAATATTTACCAATTTCCCAGAAACAGTAATAATCTTTACAATCTTCTTGCCTGCAATCTTTTCTTTAATCTTAGGCAGAGTAAGTGCTTCATTTTTTATTCTTTCATCATCATAAGAAGCGGGTACTAATATCCTTCCCCTTAACTTTCCATTTACCTGGATTACAATTAACTTTTCCTCTTCTTCTAATAATCTAACATCATATTTAAGCCAGGGTTGTAGGTAGATACTTTCTTTATACCCCATCTTCTGCCACAGTTCTTCCGAAAGGTGAGGAGTAATTGGAGATAACAGTCTTACTACTGCTTCCAAAGCTTCCTTTAAAACCAAGATGTCACTTTTTTCAGAATATTTACCTTCTGAATCGAATTTGTATATTTCATTCACTAATTCCATAATCGCACTAATGGCTGTATTAAAATGAAATCTCTCTTCAATATCTTCAGTAACTTTTTTTATAGTCTGATGGGTTTTTTGCCTTATTTTTTTTGCTTTGCTGCTTATCTTTTCAAAAGAAATTTCTTTCTTCTCTTTCGTATCTTTGAAATATTCTAAATTGTTACAAATTAATCGCCAAACTCGATTTAAAAATCTTGATGCTCCTTCCATTCCTTTATCGGTCCACTCCATATCGGCTTCCGGGGGACCCGCAAACAACATCATTAATCTAATAGCATCAATCCCGTATTGGGTAAGTATTTCACCAGGAGTAACTACATTGCCTTTCGACTTAGACATAGCTGTCCCATCTTTACAGACCATTCCCTGAGTGAAAAGTCTTTTAAAGGGTTCTTTAAAATTAACAAAACCCATATCATACAGAGCTTTAGTGAAAAAACGCGAATACAGAAGGTGTAATATAGCGTGCTCTACTCCGCCAATATACTGATCCACTGGCATCCAATAACTTAATTTTTCAGTATCAAAAGGAGCAGTGTTAATTTGAGGAGAACAAAATCTAAAGTAATACCAGGAAGAACAAACAAAAGTATCCATGGTATCTGTTTCTCTCCTAGATTTTTTACCACATTTAGGGCAAATTGTATTAACAAAATCCTCACTACTTGCCAGTGGCGACATCCCTTTAGGTTTAAAGTCAATATCTTCCGGAAGTACGACTGGTAAGTCATCTTCGGGTACAGGAACTATTCCACAATCAGGACAATAAATTATGGGAATAGGAGCTCCCCAATAACGCTGCCGAGAGATAAGCCAATCTCTTAATCTATAATTAACTTCTCTCTTTCCTATACCTTCTTTAACCAAATAATCTATTATCTTCTCTAATGCATCAGTGCTGGACAAACCATTGAATTGATCGGAATTAACCATAACCCCTTCTCCTTCAAAAGCCATTTCTATCGGGTTAGGTAAAATCTCATTACCGCTTGGTTGAATAACTACCTTAATAGGAAGATTGTATTTTTTTGCAAATTCAAAATCCCTCTGATCATGTGCTGGAACCGCCATTACTGCACCAGTCCCATATTCCATTAATACATAATTGGCTACCCAAATAGGAATTTCCTCATTATTTATGGGATTTATTACATATTTACCTGTGAAACGTCCTCTTTTCTCTAGGGTAGTTGATATCCTTTCTATTGCACTTTCTTTACTTACCTCTTTTATAAAATTTTGAACCTCTTTTTTATAGGGCGAGTCTTTTATTATCTCTTCTACTAAAGGGTGTTCAGGAGATAATAAAAAATAAGTTACCCCGTATAGAGTATCAGGTCGAGTTGTATAAACCGGAATAGTCTTATTACTTCCTTTTATGGTAAATTCAATCCTTGCACCTTCACTTCTTCCAATCCAATTCTCTTGCATAGTTAATACTTTTTTGGGCCATTCTTCTAATAATTCCATATCATCAAGTAATCTCTGGGCATATTCTGTAATTTTAAAAAACCATTGAGATAACTCTTTTTTAACAACTTCAGAATCACACCTCCAGCATTTTCCGTCTATCACTTGTTCATTAGCTAACACTACATTACAAGAAGGACACCAATTTACTACTGCTTTTTTCTTATAAGCTAACCCCTTTTTATATAATTGCAAAAACATCCACTGAGTCCACTTATAGTAATCCGGATTGCAAGTAGCTATTTCTCTCTCCCAATCATAACTAATGCCCATATTAATAAGAGTATTCTTCATTTTTTGAATATTATTTTTAGTCCAGATTGCAGGATGAATATTATTTTTTATTGCAGCATTCTCCGCAGGTAAGCCAAAAGCATCCCAACCCATAGGATGTAAAACGTTATATCCCTGAGAATGTTTGTATCTAGCTACTACATCACCGATAACATAATTCTTCACATGCCCCATATGGGGTTCTCCGGAAGGATAGGGAAACATTTCTAAAACATAATATTTAGGTTTTTTAAAATCAACGTAAGATTTAAAAAAATTATTTTTTGTCCAATACTCTTGCCATTTTTTTTCAACTTCAGTAAAATTATATTTCTCTTCCATCTTAGATATTCCTCCTTAAACGTAAAAATCTCGCCTCTGGCAATTATGTTAAATTACAAGGGACGAGATTTTCCCGTGGTACCACCCTTTTTTAGCAGATATTTTTATATATTATAAATTGGTGGAGCTGGCGGGAATCGAACCCGCGACCTCCTCCACGCCAAGGAGGCGCGCTCCCGACTGCGCTACAGCCCCACATTGTATAATCTACTCTTATTAAACAATTAACGCTTGCTAACGTTATAAGCTACTTTGTATTTCGCTTATAAAACTTGAAGGCGAGTTTTCAGGCTTTTTATCAGTTTTCACCAAAATACTGATTCTCTTTTAAATATTTACCTTTTACTCCTTCGCTTAGTCTTTCATTTATTTAATTCGTTTTAAGTATAATTGAAAAAAAAATAAAAGTCAATACTATGTTTGAGTCCAATACATTTGCACCATTTCTGCATCTCTGTTATTTAACTTACTACAATATTCAATAGAGGTCAAAAGATTCAGACTCCTCTGATAATCTTGATGTAAAATCCTATAGTAACTTGTTAACCAAATAAGTAACTAACTATTTAACCAATACTGACGACTATTCACTTCCCCGTTTTCACAAGGACAAGAATCACTAACTGCTAATTTAATTGCTAGATCAGGAGATTGGTAAGTAAAATTACTTCGATATCTACAAGGCCACCTTTGATTACGATATCTAATCCTGCATCTCTCTTGCCATATTCAGGGCTAATATAAGTCTGCTCGTCCACTTTTGTAAAATTTTTAATATCCAATTTTTTAGTGGGAAAACCTTTAATTGCCATCTTTGTCCCCATAGTTGAAGGAATTTTTAAAATAACTTTGGCCATGCCTACCTCAATATTTACTTTAGATTTTTTAGCCAGGTTACCTGTAAAATCAAAGGTATAACTCCCTGCGCCTCCAGTAAAATTCATTTCATCAAAATTTGCATTAGCTAGGCCAATTATTTTTACTGTAGAGGCACCAGTCTTAATATTGATATTTTTCAGATCTACTAAATTCGGTTTATTAAATATAATGTTGGTTTGACTCGCCCCTGAATTGAGATAAAAATTCTCTATCCTTAAGTTAGTTAAATCAATATTACCATTATAGGTTGCACTATAAATATATAATTGCAAGGGGATATTAGAAGGTAATTTCAAACTCCATATATTTTTATAAGGCCAGGGCAAGGAAATTTCTTTTTTAATGCTTTGCGATAAATTTAAAACACCCACTTCGCCTAAAACTTCATAATCGATATGAGGCTTTAGAATACTATTTTCATATTGAAAATCACCTTCAAAAAAATCTTCCTTCCCGGATGTCAAGTCTAATCTTCCAGCTCCAAATTTTATTCTCACTTTTAATGAATCAACTTCTCCTAAAGGAATTACCTTTTTCTCCCCAGTTACTTCATCTGCATTTGCATTTGACTCATAAGCAATAAATGAAAAAACAAGGAAAAATAGAATCAATAAAATAATTCTTTTTTTAGTTTGCGATTTCAAATTAATCACCCCGACCAAATTAATCGGCTAAATTTATATATTTTTAATTATAATATACTTTAGAAAATTATAAAAACATCTTTTAAACCAGAAGGTCAGGGGAGTTTCTCCCCTGAGACTTCTCTACCACTTTGGTTATTTCTTTTCGATTTTACCTATAACTTTTCCTTAAGGCTTACAAATTGGTTAAAATCTATTTTTTATTCAAAAAATTATTTTATAGTTTCGGAATTTTTGCATTCCACTACTATGAAATAAAGTGCAGGATAAGTTCATAACTCCTTCACCCTGCACTTATTTAAATATAAAATATTTCTTATAATTCTTTTTACAATATTACTATTATATTCTATTATTCTCCTCCAAAGTACCAAATTAAATACGCTACCGCAGCAATAATCGCCGCCCACCAATACCAAGCTAAATCTGATAACCAATCCATATATCTTACACCTCCTTTTCTATTTATATTTTATTAGTCAAACCAATATATTATTGAGTTTCATTTAACATATTCTAGATCTAATTAAAAAATCCTTCTTTTTTTAAAATTTTTTTTAAAATTTTCCCCTTTTATAAATTGTTGGCTATTTGTCCTCTTCTTCTTTCTTAGCTTGAGCAATTATTTCCTGAGCTATATTGGCAGGTACTTCTTCGTAATGGGAAAATTTCACTGTAAAAGTTCCTCTACCTTGAGTAATTGACCTTAAATCGATAGCATACTTGAAAATCTCTGCTTGCGGAACTTTTGCCTTAATAACCTGTTTCCCAGTCGGAGATTCTTCCATTCCCATTATTCTTCCTCTTTTACTATTTAAATCACCGATTATATCTCCCATATACTCTTTTGGTACTATTACTTCGATATCCATTATAGGTTCTAATAAGACCGGATTGCCCTCAGTTGCACCTTTCTTAAAAGCAAGTGAACCAGCAACTTTAAAAGCCATTTCTGAGGAATCTACCGGATGGTAAGAACCATCATAAAGTGTAGCTTTTACATCTATGGTTGGGTATCCTGCTAATACTCCTTTTTTCATTGCTTCTACTATCCCTTTTTCTACTGCCGGGCGATATTGTCGGGGAATTACTCCTCCTACTATTTTATCTACAAACTCGAATCCTTCCCCTCTTCCTTTAGGCTCAAATTCCACCCAACAATGCCCATATTGACCTCTTCCCCCAGATTGTTTTTTATATTTTCCTTCTGCTTTAACATTCTTTCGAATGGTTTCTTTGTATCCTACTTTGGGAGTACTTTTTTCTACTTCTACCCCAAACTTACTCTCCATTGTGTCAATTATTACTTCCAAATGTGATTCTCCCATACCAGCCAATATGGTCTCTCCTGTATCTTCATCCCGATATACTTTAACTGTAGGATCTTCATCTATTATTCTGCTTATTGCGGTACTTAATTTGTCTTCATCTCCTTTAGTTTTAGGAGATATTGCTAATAACATTATCGGTTCTGGATATACTATCTTTTCAAATTCCACAGGATTATCTTCATTGCAGAGGGTATCTCCAGTGGTAGTATTTTTAAGTTTTGCTACAGCACCTATATCTCCAGCACATATTTCAGGAATAGAATGTTGATTTTTGCCTTGCATTTTATAAATTTTGCCTACTTTATTAACAATACCCTTGGAAGAATTATATATATTCGAATCTTCAGTTAATTTTCCAGAGTATACTCTAAAATAAGTTAAATTCCCCACATAAGGGTCTGCTACGGTCTTAAATACAAAAGAAGAAAAAGGAGTATCAACTGAATTCTCTATCACCTCTTCAGAAGAATTCTTCAAATTCTTAACTCTAACAGGTGGCATCTCTGCGGGAGAAGGGAAATATTCTACTATAAAATCAAGGAGAGGTTCTATCCCTAAATTCATAGTTGCTGAACCACACAGAATGGGAACAACCTTTCTCTCTTTTATCCCTTGTTTTAGACAAGAAGCAATTTCTTCATCAGTCAAAGTTTCTCCATCCAGGTATTTCATTAAAAGTTCATCATCAAATTCAGCTATCACTTCTATTAATTCTTTTCGATAATCCTCTGCTTGAGTAGTTAAATCACCAGGTATTTCTTGCTCTTCAAAAGTGGGCTTTTCTCCAGCTGTTTTCTTATACACTAAAGCTTTCATTTTTATTAAATCAACTACACCCTTAAAATTTTCTTCTTTGCCAATAGGTAATTGAACCGGAATAACTGATGAACCAAAAAACTTATTTAGCATATCTTTTACCCGGTAAAAATCGGCTCTTTCTCGGTCCATTTTATTTATGAAGATTACTCGAGGAAGTTTGTATTCATTGGCAAAATCCCATACTTTTTCAGTCTGAACCTCTACCCCTGATACCCCGCATATCACTACTACCGCATTATCTGTAACCCTTAAACTCGATTTGGTATCAGTAATAAAATCAAGATAGCCTGGTGTATCTATAACATTAACTTTTTTATCCTTCCAGTCTAAATAAGCCAATGAGGAATGAATAGTTATTCCTTTTTTTATTTCCCTGGGGTCATAATCAGTAGTAGTATTTCCTTGCTCTATGGTTCCTAACCTATTGATCATCCCTGAATCGTAGAGCATAGCTTCAGCCAGTGAAGTCTTACCAGAATCTCCGTGTCCCACAAGAGCAATATTTCGCATCTTACTTATGTCATACTTGGTCATATAAATCTTCCCTCCTTATTATTTGGTCAAAATTATCAATACTCAAACATTGACTTTAATTCTATCAGATATATTTGAATATATCAAAATTTTTAGTTATATATTCTTATGTTTAATCAGTATATTTTTCAGAATCTCTACGGCATGATATGAACTGCGTACTAAAGGGGCAGAGGCAACATATTTAAAGCCTAAAGACATCCCTATCTTCCGATATTCTTCAAACTTATCAGGATGAATATACTCTTGTACCTCTAAATGATGAGGAGAAGGCCGTAGATACTGGCCAATAGTCAAAACATCACAATTTACTTGCCTTAAATCTTTCATCGCCTGAATCACTTCTTCTTTTTTCTCTCCCAAACCTACCATAATCCCCGACTTGGAAACAATATTCTTATTCCGAATTTTAACCTGTCTCAGCAACTCTAAGGAAAGCTTATATACGGCCTTAGGTCTCACTAATGGATATAAACGGGGAACAGTCTCAATATTATGATTAATAACTTCTGGCTGAACATCTATTATTTTTTGGAGCGCTTCCCAAGAGCCATTAAAATCAGGCACCAACACTTCTACACTACTTTCGGGAAGTAATTTTCTAATTTCTATAATAGTTTTAGCAAAATGTCCTGCTCCTCCATCGGGTAAATCATCTCTAGTTACAGAGGTAATTACGATATGTTTAAGATTTAAACGCTTAGCGGCTTGGGCGATATGGTAAGGCTCTTCTGAGTCTACTGGAAGAGGCACTCCTTTTTTAACCGCGCAAAATCTACAATTTCGTGTGCAGACATTTCCCAATATCATAAAAGTAGCAGTCCCATTCTTGTAACATTCCCCTCGATTAGGGCATAAAGCACTATCACAAACAGTATGTAAATTTAATTCTCTTAACAATGAATCCATCTGTTCTAGAACTTTTTGATCAGGTAATCTTCTTCGCAACCAATAAAGATGTCCTTTTTTATCCATATCTCTTATTGCCCCTTTAGCAATTTTGAATAGATATTTTTAATATTTTTAAGTACTTCTCTTTCTTTGTTTTTGTTATTTGCATTTTTTCTAATTTCCATCATAAAAAATCCCTTATATTTAATTTTCTTCAAAACACTAATAAATTCTCGCCAATTTATATTCCCCTTAAAGGGGAGAATATGTTCATCCTCGATCCCCAAATTATCATGGATATGTAAATGACACAAATAATCTTTAATCTCTGGCAAACACTCCACCACTCCACTATGGTTATAAAGGTTAGCTGTTATATTGCAGTGACCGGTATCCAGGCAAATCCCTAAACTTTTTGAATCAAACTTTTTTACTATTTCTAAAATTTCTAGGATATTATCACCAGTTTTCCCTGGCAAAGTATTTTCCAGAGCAATTTTAATCCCCCAATGTTCACAAAATTTCAATATCTCTTCCAAACTTTGTTCGCTCTTTTCTCGACGTGCCTTTCTTGTTTTCTCATCTTTAATTTTGCTCCCCGGATGAACTACTAAAATCTCTCCCCCTAACCTTAGTAAGGCAAGAGCTGTTTTTTCCACTTCTCTAATAGACCATACTCGATCATATTCCTCTATTAAAGATATATCTACTCCATTTCTAGGCATATGCATAGAAACTACTTTTATATTATTTCTTTTTAATTCTTTGGACATTTCATCCAGATATTTGGGGTCCTGATAATTGAAATGCCCTTCTTTCGGTTTTGCTTCAATATAATTTATTCCCTCATCTTTAAGCAAAGATAATTTTGATCTTAATTCATAATCTTCAAATAAAAATGTAGATAAACCTAATTCCATTTCTTCTTTCTTCTCCTTTTATTACATCTTAATTCTTAGTAAGAAATTCCTTTTAGTTCTTCTATATATTTTTCAGCTGCAAAGGCTGCAGTAGCCCCCTCTCCACAGGCAGTAACTACCTGTCTCAAGATTTTTCTTCGCACATCTCCACAAGCATAAATACCTTCTTGCGAAGTCATCATATTATCATCAGTTATAATATATCCTCTTTCATCTAACTTTATTGTTCCTGGTAAAAAAATAGTATTAGGTAAATTCCCTACAAACAAGAAAACACCCTGGCAGGAAATTTCTTTTTCTTCCCCTGTTTTTATATTTTTAATTGAAACCCCTTCTACTTTTTCTTTACCTGATATTCTGGTTACCACAGAATCCCAAACAAAATTTATTTTCTGATTAGAAAAAACTCTTTCTTGTAATATCTTAGTAGCCCTTAATCTATCCCTGCGGTGAATAATGGTAATTTCTCGGGCAAATTTAGTCAAATACAGGGCTTCTTCTATTGCCGTGTCTCCCCCACCAACTAATACTAATTTTTGATTTTGAAAAAAAGGAGCATCGCAGGTAGCACAATAAGAGACTCCTTTCCCTCTTAACTCTTCCTCTCCCGGTACTCCTAATTTTTTGGCCTCTGCCCCCGATGCTATGATAACCGTTAAGGCTTTATATTCCTGGCTATCTGTTTTTACTATTTTTATTTTATCTTTTTCATTTTCTTTTACTTTTTTCACTTCGCCATATTCTTTTTTTAAGCCAAACCGTGTAGCCTGTTCCTCCATTTTTTGCATTAACTCAGGGCCACCTATTCCTTCAGGGAATCCAGGATAATTCTCTATAATTTCGGTAAGTACTGCCTGCCCTCCAGGCATAGCTTTTTCGATTAATAGAGTATTCATTCTTGCCCGACCAAGATAGATACCTGCAGTCAATCCTGCAGGACCACCACCAATTATGATAGCATCATATATCTTTTCTTCTATCGTCTTTTCCATACTACTTGTTTTTGCTTTAGTTGCTACTATTGACATTTAAAAATTACCTCCATGAAAATAGTCGTTATTGAATAAACCTAGCGTATAGCGTACAGCGTTTAGCGTATACATTTAGTTAGCTAGTTAGTTGGTTAGTTAGCGGTAAGCTGGCTAAGTGGCTAACGGTCTTAGCAATATGCAATATACGATATACAAATTTATTTTTGTTTTATCTTTATTTCAATATCCCCTTTGATAAAACCCTTCAAAGAGGATAAAAGTCCAATAATAGTATTTTTTACTAACTTAGATATAAAAGGATTCATTGAAATTGTCTTCCCATCGACTTTTACCAAAGTTGAAGGCTCTAAAGAAAGACAATTATCGAAAGTTTTATTTCCCTTAACAATTTCTCGAGCCAATCCATAACATTCCTGATATCCGCAGGCACCACAATTTAAATTGGGTAACTTAAAAGATTTTTCGAGTACTATATCAGCTATCTTTTTTATATCTTCATCCTCTAAAATATTAAAGTCAAAGATATTCGAATCAGTATCCTTAGAAAGAAAACCAGCAGTACCTATTTGCAAACCATCAAACAATTCATCCCTTTCCTCTTCTTTTCTTAAACATACAATCTTAGGAAAAGTCTTTTCTCTTTTAAAACCCTCCACCAAGATAATATCAGCTTTAAAATATTTTATAATTTCTTCCAAACTACTTTTACTTTCTACATAAAACACTGATTCTTTATCGGTTACTGCAGCTATCTGGGAAAGATATTTTTTGTATTTCGAAGTATCAGAATTACTAACATCGATATTTCCGGATATATGTTTTATTGCCGCAACTTGATATCCCCGATCAAGTAATTCTTTAGCTAATTTTATAAGTAAAGTAGTTTTGCCACTTTTTTTATAACCTATTATCCCAACAACCTTCATTATATTAAAACTCCTATTCATCTATATTATCTTACTTATATTATTTTTAAGTTTATCAGGAGACTAAACTCCCTTGAAACCCTCTGTTAATTCTTTTAATCTCCGTAATAATATAGGATTTGTTTGTTCTCAATCGCTATGTTATCATAAAAATCATAAAAATTTCAAATTGAATATTTAAGTTCCCTAACTGGCATTCAGAAAGATTACTCTTTTATCTAAGGAGAGAACTAATTTCTGGAGATTGTGAGTATGATGTGAAGCATAGTAGTCTTGTTCTGCCATAAAAATACTAAATACCTACAAGAAATGCTTTTTTCTAATTTTACTATTGAAGAATTTATCTTTATACATATTACGGTCTGCTTCTCTAAAGAGAGAATTTATATCCTTATGTTCCTCGTTTTGAGTAATATATCCCAAGGCAATATTTGGTCTTAAATAAACAGGTGTGATCTTATCCTGTAAACAGGTCTTCTTGACCCTCTCGCAGAATTTCTGAACTTCTTCGGAAGTAGTAGAAGGTAGAAGAATGGCAAACTCATCCCCGCCAATACGAGCCAGGATATCACCCTGACGGGAGACGGAAGTAAGCAATTGAGAGAGGTGTTTTAAGAGTCGATCTCCTTCCTGGTGACCGAAGGTATCATTAACTACTTTTAACCTATTAACATCAATCATCACTATACTTAAGGGATAGTAACGAGAGGAATCATATCTTTTTAGTTCTTCTTCGAAGTATGCTCGATTATAGAGACCGGTTAGAATGTCGTGAAAACTTAGATACCTGATTCTTTCCTCGACCCGTTTACGCTCTATAGCCATAGCCACCTGAGAGGAGACAAATTCCATAAGTTTTATGTCTTTTTCAGAATAGAGATGGGGGTTGGTATAACTTAAGACTGCCATTGTCCCTATTACTTTATCTTCTATCTTTAAAGGAACTCCCAACCAAACAGTCTCTTCAGTTAAGGTGCCCAGATGAGATAGAATTAATTCTCCCTTCTTAATCATCCTATCTATTTGCTGGCGATTGACTAAAAGGGGCTGACCTGTCTTAATTATATAAGCAGAAAGTGTACCGATATTATCATATTCTAAAGTAATGGAAACATCATCCTTTTCATCAATAAAATAATCATAACGTATTCTTTTTTTATCTTTGCTAAGTAAGGCAATATTGAAATTAGTGGTATCAATAATGGTACTCAATTCTTGATGAATAGATTTATAGAGTTCATCTAAAGATATGGGAGAATTAGCTGCTTTGGAGATATTATAGAGGACCTGCTGGAGTTTTTCATTCTCTTTACGTTCGGATATATCTACGAAAATACCCTCTACTCCAGCAATATTCCCTTCTTTGTCATAATAGTAATGGCTGGTATCAGAGATAATCAGAGGAGTGCCGTCTTTCTTCTTTAAAGTTAGTTCAAAGTCTTTAAGATTCCCATTATTCTTTTCTAATTCTTTAAGATACTTTTTTCTTTCTTCCGGAGCAAAGTATAAATGTTGGGAGATATTTTTCCCCAAGATATCCTCGGGAGAACTGTAGCCAAATAATTTTGCTCCTTCCGGATTTATCATAATAAGATTTCCATCTTTATCTGTGCGATAATAGGCTCCCGGCATATTCTCAAAGAGATTATGATATTTTTTCTCAGATTGGCGTATTTTTTCTTCAACCTTCTTACCTGCAGTGATATCTCTAGAGACAATAAGCAACTGATCTGTTACAATATTTACAGTACTTTGAAAGTAACGCCAATTTCCCCTTTTATCTCTAAAACGAAATTCAATTCTCTTAGTGCTAGGTAATTCTTTAACATTTAAAAACTTTCTTATCTTTGTATCGACATAATCTTTCAATATTAATAATAGATTCTTTCTGTCATCAGGATGGATAAATTCAAAAGGAGATTTACCGAGTAATTCTTCGGGCTTATATCCGGTGTTTTCTTTAATCGAAGGATTAATGTAAATAAATGTTGCTTGTAAATTTAAATCGTGCAAGCTAATAACATCGCTTGTATTCTCAGTTATTAAAAAGTACATTTTTTCAAATTTAGCTAATTTATTCTCCTTTTCCCCATGATTGGTTTTTAGATTTTCTAATCTAGTAATTTGCTGGCGCGATTTCATCAATTTATTCTGCCACTGCTCTTTAATTTTATCCTTGTCTTTCATTAATTGTTTCTCCCTCTAAAATAGATAAAAAGCCGGTAATTTGGAGATCATAATATAAATAGACGTCAAAAAAAGAATAAATAGGCTAGGAGGAAAGCCAACTAAAAAATTAACTGAACAATCGTTATTTCTTTTAATCTAATTTATAATCTGAGATCCTTTATGTACAATTACTATGTTATCATATAAATTATAAATTTTTCAAATTGGATATTTTGGTAAATAGCTAATTTTCTCTATTTTCCTTAAATAAAAGGAACAGATAAAGAAATAAAGGTCTTGACAAAAATACAAACTTGTTTAAAATATACCAGTGGGGCCTTTCAAAATAAAAAATAATATTTTTGATATCACCAAAAGGAGAATCTGAATATGCCAACCTATGAATACAAATGCAAAAAATGTGGAAATACTTTTGAAAAATTTCAATCAATTACTGAAGAACCCATTAAAAATTGCAAAATTTGTAATGGAGAAGTCTATAGATTAATTAGCAAAAATGGTAATTTCATCTTAAAAGGTAGTGGATTTTATAGCACTGATTATCGCAATAATGGTGGTAAATCAGAAAAGAAAAGTCTAATCGATTCTAAAAAAGAAGAACCGATCAAAAAAGAATCACCCCCAAACCCTAAACCAGAAATTAAAGATAAAAAGAAAGAATAAATTTCAGTTAAGCAAATAATCTTCTCCACCAACCTGGTTTGGCATATCTTAATTTTTCTTTTAGTTTCGCTATACTATTTTGAGCGGCAATTTCACCCTCTTTAATACATTTATCTGGCCTAGAAAAATCAGACCAATGAAAACGTTCTACTTTGGGAGTAATTACTGCATCTGCGAAAGATAATTGCAATTTCCTTAATTCATTAGAAGTAATAGAATCAGATCGAAAAAGAACTTCTACCATATTGCTGAATTCATACCTCTTTTTTAAGGTGCTACTTACATTTACTGCAATAATAAAATTTGCTCCTAAAGACCGGGCTGCTTCTATGGGGACTACTTCAACTATTCCCCCATCAACCAATACCTTTTTATTTATTATTATAGGAGGGAACATCCCGGGGATTGAGGCGCTTGCCAGGAGGGCATTGAATAATTTTCCGGTTTGCAAGATTACTTTTTCTCCCCTTACCAGGTCTGCTGCTACGGCCGCAAAAGGAATTTTAGTATCTTCAAATGTCTTATTATCGACCAATTCCTTAATTACCTTTCTTAATTCTTCTCCTTCATTTATATATTTTCGTCTAAATTCAAGATTAAGAAGATAAGTTTTTTTTAAAAATTCTGATACTTTTCTCAGGATAAATGGTCTATCTTTTCTGTTTTTTTCACTGATAGTAAAACCTATATCAAATCTACCAATGTCAGAATATTTTTTGGTATTTTTTTCAACAGACAAAATATCTCTTTCCAAGGCATACACTCCCCCTATTATCGCCCCCATAGAAGTACCAGTTATCACATCAATAGGGATATTTTCCCTTTCCAAAACCTTTATTACTCCAATATGAGCAAGGCCACGAGCTCCTCCCCCTCCTAAAGCTAAGCCTATCTTTATTTTATCTTTTGCCACTCTTATCAACTCCAATACTTGCTATATATAAATGTATATAATTAATTTATAATATTATTTTATTTCAACACCCAATATGTCTTTCATCTGTTGCAAAGCAAAGTTATGAGCATTATTATCAAAGGAAGCCACTGCGTCCTTTAATACTATTACTTTATAATCTAACATTCTAGCACTGGCAGCAGTATACAGAACACAAATATTGGTACATACACCTACCAGCTCTATCTCGGTAATCTCTTTTTCTCTTAAAGAAATATCTAAATCAGTTTGAAAAAATCCACTATATCTCCTTTTATGAATTATAAAATCATTATGGGCTGGCTTCAATTCTTCAATTATTTCTGCTCCTTTAGTTCCGCTTACACAATGAGAAGGGAAAAGTTTAAATTCTTTATCATCAAAACGATGATGGTCACAGACATAGAATATAGGATTATCTTTTTCTCTAAAAGACTGCAGCTCTCTCTGAATTGGTAAAATAATTTCTTCTCCCCTCTTCCCAATATAGAGTTTGCCGTCTTCCCGAATAAAATCATTGAGCATATCGATTACTAATAAAGCTTTTTTAGTCAATTAATTACCTCCCCCCGCGGTCTTTTTCTTTCCAGCATCTGTCTGGTAAATTTTTCTAAATCTATAATATATCTCTCCACAGTTCCTTCTCCTACCTTCTCCATTTCATCAAAAGCTGCCACCTCAAAGGTTAATCGATTTTGGAAAATATCAACCAAAGTCGACTCAGCAGTAACAGCCATACCCAAAGGAGTAGCGGCTATATGGACAATGGAAATCTTTGTAGCTACCGTAATATAACCTTCAGGAAGATAATCTTTTACTGCGTTTATGGCAGCTGAATCCATTAAAGAGACTAACATAGGAGTGGCAAATGCAGGAACCATAGGTTTAGCAAATCTTTCAGCAGAACTTTCTTCATTAACCCTTGTTTGGGCTACTCCTTTTAGGCCTACTTTAAGATTTTCAAATCTTACCATTGTTATCCTCTCCTTTTAAGGATTTATGGAATCTTATAATTTTATTGTTTATGGTGGCAATTATCTAATTTTTAAAATTCTTTATTTAATGTTTTCCGGTCGAAGAACAACTTTAATGGAATTCTTTTCTTTTGCCTTCTTAAAGCCCTCTTTCCAATCACTTAAAGGTAATACATCACTTACCATTTTTCCTAAATTTACTTTACCCTCATCCACTAATTGTAGCGCTTTATCCCAGGATGAAGGCTTCTGGGTGCGTGAACCTATAAGGTGTAATTCTTTATTAAACAGTAATTCATTAAAATCAAGCTCTATTGGTACACGGACAATTCCTGCCTGTATAAACCTCCCCCCTTTCCTGACTACCTTTAACCCATATTTTACTGCAGTTATTGAACCAGAACATTCGAAAACCACATCAATATCATTCCCTATAATTATATTCGGCAAACCTTTCTCTAAATCCTTCTTTTCTATCCTAAAAATTAAATCAATTCCTAAATTTTTTGCCAAATCAAGTCTTTTCTCATCTCCTTCAATACCTACTATAATCACCCTTGCCCCCAATACTTGAGCAACTTGGGCAATTAATAATCCAAAAGGTCCTGGTCCTAATACTAAAACAACCTCTCCTTTTAATAAATTAGCCTGTTCCATTACCGAATGAGTGGCACAGGACAAAGGTTCAAAAAGAGAGGCAGAAATAAAATCAAGACAAGAGGGAATCAGGTGAATACTTTCTTTTCTTATTACAAAATATTCTGCAAAAGCCCCATTCACAGAAGACCCTAAACCTTTACGGTACTCACATAAATTATATTCTTTGTTTTGACAATACCTGCATTTTCCACAAATATAGGCAGTAGTTTCAGTAGTAACTCTATCACCTATTCCTATATCTTTTACTTCTTCTCCTATTTCTACTACAATTCCAGCAGTTTCATGTCCTAAAACTACCGGAGGTTTAATTGCAGAATATCCATAAAGATCAGTCCCACAAATTCCTGTAGCTTCTACTTTTACTTTCACTTCATTCGGCTTAGGAACAGGTTCAGGGATATCTCTTAATTCTATATCATTTTCTTCCATTCCGTATTTAACTAGAGCTTTCATCTCTTCTTTTGCCCCAATTACAAGATCAACAATCCTGCTTATTTTATATTAGTTAACTAGTTTTATGTTGATTCATCAACTAGCCAACCAAGTAACCAGGTAACTAATTAACGCAATACACGATATTCAATACTCAATACTAATTTAAGGTATCACTGCTATTTTAATGCCTTTGTGAGCCAACATCAGTTCTATTACGGTAGATATTTCATTAAGAGGAAATTCATAAGTAATTAATGAATCAATATCAATCGCTTTATTACAAATTAAATTCAAAGCCTTTTTAACTTGTCCAGGTGTATGATGAAAAGTTCCCTTTATATTTATTTGAGAATAGTGAATTAAACTAGTATCGATAGAAACTTTTGTTCCGGTTTTACACCCGCCAAATAGATTTACGGTTCCTCCCTTTCTTACCATTGAAATAGTCTGCTCCCAAACCTGGGGCAAACCAACTGCTTCGATAGCTACATCTGCTCCTCTCTTGTCTTCAGTATATTCTTTTACTTCTTCAACAATATCTCGCTCTTTAGAGACTTTTATTGTCTTATAAGCTCCCAACTTGGAAGCCAATCTTAACCTCTCCTCATTTAAATCAGTTATAATAATCCTTGCCCCTTTTAATTTGATTACTTGTAAAAACATTAAACCTATGGGGCCTGCTCCATTGATAACTACTGTATCACCTAATTTAATATTTGAATCTTCTACTCCATGAACTACACAGGAGAGAGGTTCTAATAATGCTGCCTCTTTATAACTTACTGTTTCCGGAAATTGTAATAAATTTTGTGAAACAATTATTCCAGGAATTTTTATATATTCCGCAAAAGCACCACTTAGCTGAATAAATAAACTGTCGCACAAACTCTGTTCCCCATTTTTGCAATAAAAACAGGAATTGCAAGGGGCTGAATTTGCCGCTACTACTCTCATACCTGGTTTAAATTTTTTAACTCTATTTCCTATCTCTACTATTTCGCCGGCAAATTCATGCCCAAAAACAAAAGGAGGGTTAAATAAATGATGTCCTCTTAAGTAAGTTTTACGATCTGTTCCACAAGTGAGTGCTGTTCTCACTCTTACCAAAACCTCATCTGAACCTACATCAGGAATATTAATTTCCTCTAATTTTACCTGGCGAGGAGCATAAAATACCGCCGCCTTCATCATTTTATTTTTCATCTTTTCAATATTATTATTCTCCTATTTATTGCTTCTTAAATTACAATCACAATAAATTTTTTGTTATTACATATTTTTCGAAAAACCTATCTATGCATAAGGGTTTAATTAAGATAATTTTTCCCTTACGCGAAACTAATCTCTGTAAAGTTAAGATCTCACTGCCCATATCATAGACATAGATTTTAGAGTTTAATTAAATTCTAAATCTTCTGTGATTTAATAACTAAAATATTTCTCTTCAAAATTATTTTAATCACATAAGCATAGATAAATATTTGAATAGGTTCTGCCACCATTCGCGGAAGGAGTAATACTTGCCAGGGAAATCCAAATAGAATATGCAAAAAGTAAGGTATCAAAATAAGGGAGGTAATAATCTGCCCTAGGGCAATAGCTATACTTAATTCAAAAAATGTTAGTTCTTCATTCTTCTTCAGGCTTAAGATAGCTGCCGGTATTATCCCGGTTAAGGCAGAGGTTAGCGTAAAATGAGGCATATAAGCCCCCATAGGATTGATGAAATATCCTAAGAGATCAGAAAAGGTACCGATTAACCCTCCGGCCAGCGGACCAAAAATAATGCCTCCCAAGATTATAGGCAATCTCCCCAGACCAATTCTGATTCCTTCTACTCCTCCAATGGCAATACGTAAACTAGCTATCCGAGTTAAAATTATACTCAAAGCAATTAAAAACCCCATAGTGGTAATTTTATGGGACGATATTTTCATTTAATTTCCCCTCCTTGATATAGCATTAAAATTGATATATTTTATATCTGCTACATCAAGAAGAGTCTTTAAAGGCATTTTTTGATGTAGCAGCGGACGCGATAACCTACCGCAGGGTTAGATAGAGATATATTCTCTTTCTAACCCTTTCGTTTAGAGACAACGTCCCATTCTCTAACACTTAACGCAGGTTACCTACTCTAGCTAAACAATATAACTCTGATCTTCAATTCACTCCCCTTTATATGTTTAAAGTGTTATCTTCTATTAATTTGGTATTTTCGTGTATATCTTTAATTTATCTTTCTAAGTAAATGGCAACAATATAAATCAAAATTTTTTTATTACTCTTTTTCTAAAATTACCTTATTTTTTAAAACTCCAATCCCCTCAATCTCCACCTCTACTATATCCCCTGCTTTTAATTGTCCAACTCCGGGGGGAGTTCCGGTAGCAATTATATCCCCTGGAAACAGAGTCATTATCTTAGAAATGTAGCTGACTATTTTATCAACTTTAAAAATCATATTGCTAGTAGAAGAATCCTGCATCAACTGTCCATTCTTATAAAGTCTTATTTCAAGATTATCAGGATTTAATTCAGTAGAAATAAAAGGTCCAACTGGTGCGAAAGTATCAAACGATTTAGCCCTAGTCCATTGTTCATCTTTCTTTTGCAAATCTCGAGCAGTCACATCATTAAAACAAGTATATCCCAGAATATTTACAAGGACATCTTCGGGCTCAATATCTTTAATCCTATTTTTAATAATCACTGCTAATTCTGCTTCGTAGTCTAATTGCTTACTCATTTTAGGATAGATTATATTATCATTATGTGCAATAAGTGCACTTGGGGGTTTCATAAATATCAACGGTTCATCAGGAATTTTCATCTGAAGTTCATTCGCATGGTCAAAATAATTTAACCCCACAGCTATTATTTTACTTGGTATACAAGGAGGCAAAAAACTTATTTCTGATAAAGAATATACCTTTTCTGTGGTTTTATAATTATTAAAAATATCACCAATTATTTCTCTAACTATATTGTCTTTTTCCAGTAATCCGTATTTTATTTTTTCATCTTTCAAGAACCTTATATACTTCATAAGTGCTCCTTCTATTTTAAACCAGAATAATATTATTATCCTACTACCTCTTTAAACACTCTTAAAAAATTTTCTCCCAATATTTTTTTAATATCTCTTTCTTTGTAGCCTCGCTTAACTAATTCTATAGTAATATTAGGAATTTTTTCGGCACCTTCTAAGCCAAAAGGAAGAACCTCTGTGCCATCAAAATCAGAACCTAAACCTATATAATCTACTCCAATTTTTTCTACTAAATAATCAATATGTTTTACTACATCTTCTACAGTAGTCTTTCTTTTTTCTAAGGTTAAGAAATTCGGTACAAAAGTTACTCCTATAACCCCCCGTTTACCAGCCAAAGCCTTTATTTGATCATCTTTTAAATTTCGAGGGTGAGGACATAAAGCATAACAATTAGAATGAGAAGCAACGATGGGGACCTTACTCTTTTCAATTACATCCCAAAAACCTGTCTCTGAAAGATGAGATACATCAATTAACATCCCTAACCTATTCATCTCATCTATGACTTTTAAACCAAATTTGGTTAAACCGCTACCAGTCTGGGATTCGTTAACCCCATCAGCAATCTGATTTCTCTGATTCCAAGTAAGAGTTAAGAGTCTTACCCCTAATTTATGCAATACTCTCAATATACCCAAATCACCTTCCAATGCCTCTCCTCCTTCAATAGAAAGGATAGCAGCAATCTTCTTCTTTTTATTTGTTTCTTTTATCTGATGGTAATTTGTAATTAAAGATATTTTTTCCTGATTCTTTTCAACTTCATTAAGAAAGCAATCAATTAGCTGCAAAGTTCTTTTTAAAGAATTATTTTGTTTATAAATATCTTCTATAAAAACTGCAAAAACCTGAACATTTATCCCCCCCTCATTTAATCTGGGGATATCCAGATGTCCAGTAGGTTTCCTATTTATCAAAGAATCTTTATAATTCATAATTCTCAAAATAGTATCACAATGTCCATCAAACACTATTGCTTCCTGGTGTATTTGTTTTGCTTGCAAAACTAGTTCCTTATTTTCAATCAAAATATCCTACCTCTTTCTTAGAATACAGTCTTTTAAAATAATCTACCTTTTTAGAACTGTTGATAAAGTGATAATGCCAATTAAAATTAATAAAAAAATGATAATATTGCTTCTATTTTTTGATCTTTCTTTAAATTTTTTAATTTCTATTATAGGAGATCTTATATCAATTTCAGCAGCCTTTTTAAAATGTTTAACTGCTTCATCAATTCTTCTAGTTCTTTTGTAAGCCAAACCTAAATTACTATGGGCTGCCGCATAATCAGGTTTTAACTTTAAGGCTTTCTTATATAACTCAATGGCTCTTTCATAATTCTTTTTTTCCAAATAAATATTTCCTAAATTGTTATAAGGTTCTGCATATTTTACATCTAACTCTAAAGACTTTTCAAAATATAACTTCGCCTTATCAATTTTTTTTAGACTCGCATAGCATACGCCCAATTTACTATAACTTCTGGGATCATTGGGCCACTTTTTTAAAACCATCTCAAATTCCTTGATAGCCTGCTTAAAATCCCTTCTTTTTAAATAATCTTCAGCTTTCTCAAAATCAATTTTATATTCTTCTTTCTTCTCCATAAAAACTCCACAATAAATTGTCTGTTTCTTATTCTATCCCATAGTTAGGTGCTTCTTTGGTAATAATCACATCATGAGGATGGCTTTCTCTTAAACCAGCATTGGTTATCTTAACAAACTTGGTTTTCTCTTGTAATTCTCTAATGTTTTTTACTCCGCAATAACCCATTCCCGAGCGTACTCCCCCTAATAGTTGGAATACACAAGCAGAAAGCGGTCCTCTGTAAGACACTCTTCCTTCAATTCCCTCAGGAACTAACTTACTCTCCTCAACCTCCTCTTGAAAATACCTATCTTTGCTCCCTTTTTTCATTGCTCCTATTGAACCCATTCCCCGATATTCTTTATAGCTTCTGCCCTTATAAAGTACTACTTCTCCTGGGCTTTCTTCTGTTCCTGCAAATAGACTTCCAATCATTACTGAATCTGCACCTACAGCTAAAGCTTTAGTTATATCACCAGAATATTTTATCCCCCCATCAGCAATCAGCGGAATATTGTATTTTTTCGCTGCCTTTTTACATTCTTGAATCGCTGAAACTTGAGGTATCCCAACTCCAGCAACTACTCTAGTGGTACAAATTGAACCTGGGCCTATACCCACTTTTACGGCATCAACCCCTGCCTTTATCAAGCTTTCTGCACCCTCATAAGTTGCTACATTACCGCCAACTAATTCAATATCAAAAGCTCTTTTTATTTCTTTTATTGCCTCAATAACTCCAACAGAATGGCCATGGGCGGTATCAACTACTATTACATCTACTTTTGCCTCAACCAGGGCTGCAACCCTATCTAATATATCTCCTGTTATACCTACAGCAGCTCCTACTCTGAGTCTTCCTTTGGTATCTTTACAGGAATAAGGATATTGTTCAATCTTTTGGATATCTTTAATGGTAATAAGCCCTTTTAAAACAAAAGATTCATCCACTATAGGTAATTTTTCAATTCTATTTATATGCAATATTTTTTTAGCATCTTGCAAAGTAGTACCAACAGGGGCAGTAACTAGATTTTTCTTAGTCATTACGAGATCAATTTTTAAATTCTTATCCTCCAAAAACCTGATATCTCGGTTAGTTAATATCCCCACTAATTTTTTTTCTTTGTTTACAATCGGAATCCCGGATATATGATACTTAGCCATAAGTTCGATTGCTTCGCCCACTTTTCTTTCTGGCGTAAGGGAGATGGGGTCAACTATCACACCACTTTCTGACCTTTTTACTTTATCTACTTCTTCTGCTTGTTCTTCTATTGACATATTTTTATGAATAATCCCCATTCCCCCTTCTCGAGCAATAGCAATAGCTAATTTTGACTCAGTAACTGTGTCCATAGCTGCACTAACCAAAGGGATATTTATCTTAATATTTCTACTAAATATTGTTGATACATCCACTTCTCGAGGAACAATTGCTGATTTTTGGGGAACCAGCAAAATATCATCGAAGGTTAATCCTTCAAAGTTTATGAATCTTTCCTTTCCCATAATTTCCCCACCTTTCAATTAGTCGTTAGTCGCTAGTGAATAGTCGTTGGTGTTTAGTTAGATAGTTAATTAGTTTGACTTTGATTCCTCAACTAACTAACCAAGTAACCAGCTAACTAAATATGTGATACTATTAACGATATACTAATTTCGCTTTGCGTTTTCCATTTTTCACTTTTATTAATATTACCCCTCTTCAATAACCTTGTCAATTAATACATAGGGAGCATTCCAAATTTATATTACAATAAAATAGATTTTATTTCTAATTTTTTGTGTTATAATAGGATACGTAAAAATATATAATAAACCGCAAATAAACTATTTATAATTATTTTAATGGGAGAAAAAATTGATTAAAACAAATGATAAACTTACCCTAAAAGATTTAGGCAAAGAAATATTATTCTGGAAAAAAAAGAGAGAAGCAATAATCTTGGCCCATGTCTATCAACCAGCTGAAATTCAAGCGATTGCTGATTTTACAGGTGATTCACTCTTTCTCAGTCAGCAAGCAGCCAAGACTCGAGCAAAAGTAATCGTATTTTGCGGAGTTCACTTTATGGCAGAAACAGCGGCTATACTCTCTCCTAAAAAAATCGTTCTTCTTCCTGAGGTTAAAGCAGGATGTCCTATGGCTGATATGGCAATATTTGAAAAGGTAAAAAATAAAATAAATGAAATACCCCAGGCGGTTATAATTTCTTATGTTAACTCATCAGCAGCAGTAAAATCTTTAAGTGATTACTGTTGTACTTCTGCTAATGCCATTCAAGTTGCCCAAGCAATTCCTGCTGAAAAAGATATTTTATTCCTCCCCGATAAGAATCTGGCTGATTTCACTGCCCGAAAAGCAAAGCGAAAGATCATCCCCTGGCCAGGTTATTGCCCGGTTCATAACCTTTTGACCAAAGAAGATGTAATAAAAGCCAAAAATAATCATCCTAAAGCCTTACTACTGGTTCACCCTGAATGTCGTCCTGAAGTCTGTGATTTAGCAGATTATGTGGGTAGTACGAGAGGAATTATCAACTTTGCTAATAATAATTCGACTAAGGAATATATCATCGGTACAGAACTGGGAATATTCTATCCCTTAAAAAAGAATAATCCCGATAAACAATTTTTCCCTGCCTCTGAAAAGATGATCTGCCAGGATATGAAACTTATTACTTTAGAAAAAGTTCTTTATTCCTTAAAAAATTTGTCTCCCCAAATAACAGTACAAGAAGATATAAGAAAAAAATCATTAAAGGCATTAAATCGAATGATAGAAATAGAGTAGTTGGCTAGTTAATTAGTTACTTAGTTAGTTGGTTAAATAGCATTAATACTTAGCGAATAAGATCTTATGTTGCAGTGAAAAATGAAAAGCGCAAAACTATAACTTAAAATTCAAAATTGAAAAAACTTACAAATAATAACTTAACACTATTAAGTTATTATTTATTACTAATCACTCTATACGCCATCAGTTATATGCTACATTAAGAAGTTTTAAGTTTTGAATTATGATTTTTAGTTTTTCGCTTTAAATCTTTAATTTTACTGCCATAGCTGCTTAATAATTTAAATATTTTATCATATCAAAATGTTTTCGGAAGGATTATTTTAAAATGTTTCCACGTTACTTAATTAATTTTGACTTATCAAAAATAGATAAAATTTATACAGATTTTTTAATTATGGGCTCAGGAATTGCTGGCCTATACACTTCACTTAAGCTTTGCGATAGGGGAGAAGTTACCCTTCTTACCAAAAGTAAATTAAAAGAAAGTAATACTGAATATGCTCAGGGTGGAATTGCAGTAGCGCTAGGAGATAAAGATTCTCCTCGTTTGCATATGGAAGATACTCTAAAGGCAGGAGTAAATTTTTGCGACCCAAAAGCAGTAGAAGTTTTAGTTACTGATGGCCCTAAATGTGTGGAAGAATTAATAGAATTGGGAACCGAGTTTGACAAAATCGAAGGCAAATATAAAACTGGTTTAGAGGCAGCTCACCAAAGACCTCGAATCTTGCATGCTCAAGGAGATGCTACGGGTGCAGAAATAGAGAGATCTCTATCTGAGAAAGTAATTAAAAATAATAGAATAAAAATTAAAGAAAATATCTTTGTTTTAGATATTTTAACCAAACATAACACTTGTTACGGGGTATTAGTCTTTGATAATAATACTGAAAAAGTTATGGCTTATTTAGCAAAATCTACTATTTTGGCTAGTGGTGGAATCGGGCAAGTCTACTGCAACACCACTAACCCTAATGTTACTACTGGAGATGGAATCGCCCTTGCCTATAGAGGAGGAGCTAAAATTGCGGATTTAGAGTTTATCCAGTTTCATCCTACTGCTCTCTACCACCAAGGAAACCCTAAATTTTTAATTTCTGAAGCAGTTCGGGGGGAAGGAGCTATTTTGAAAAATTTAAAGGGAGACCCCTTTATGTCTATTTACCATCCTCAAGCTGAATTAGCTCCTCGAGATATAGTCGCTCGAGCAATTGTTGATCAAATGAAAAAGACTAAAAGTAATTATGTGCTTTTAGATGCTACTAAAATAAAACATAAATTTTCTAAACGTTTCCCAAATATTTATAGAAAATGTCTTTCTTTGGGTATTAATCCTGAAAAAGAATATATACCAGTAGCTCCTGCATCACATTATACTATGGGAGGTATAAAAACTGATATCTGGGGGCAAACCAATTTAAGTAATCTCTATGCCTGTGGTGAATGTAGTTCTACTGGAGTACATGGTGCAAATCGTTTAGCCAGCAATTCACTTTTGGAGGGATTAGTTTTTGGAAATAGAATCGCCCAAAAAATCAAAGAAAACAAAACACACTATTCTATTAAGAAATTAAAAGAATTAAACCTTTCTTATAGTCTCCCTCGAGAAAAATATAAAAGCTTCCACTCTGCAAAACTAAAACAGGAATTGCAAAATCTTATGTGGAACAAAGTGGGAATTATTCGAAATTCTTCTAATTTAAAACAGGCTATGCAAAAAATTAAAGAATGGAAACTTCTTATATCTAAATCAAAACTTGAAACTGTTGAAGAATTTGAATTAGTCAATCTTATTATCTTAGCTGATTTGGTTACTAATTCAGCTTTATTGCGGGAAGAGAGTCGAGGAGCACATTATCGTGAAGATTTTCCTGTGAGGGATGATATGAATTGGAAGAAACATATAATATATTGACCGATTGACCAATTTACCGATTCTCCAACTATATCAGTCGTTAGTGAACAGTGAATGATCGTTAGTTTTAAAAACAAGTTTTCGGTTAAGAGAAATAAAAACCTATGGTAATAATTTTCTTTTCGCTGAAAAGTGAAACTAATTTAATTGGTCAACTGGTGGATCGGGGAATTGGCCAATTGGTCAATTATTCTATAAAGAGGTATTTTAAATATGAAATTTTCGATAAAAGAAAATATTTTAATAGATAAAATAATTGAGCAAGCTCTGTTAGAAGATATCGGTACAGGAGATATTACTACCGATTCTATTATCCCTAATAATTTAAAGACCAGAGGAATTATTAAAACTAAAGAAGAAGGAGTAATAGCCGGCCTGGGTATAGCTAACCTGGTGTTTAAAAAATTAGATTCAAATATTACCTTTCAAGAAAATATCGAAGATGGAACGAAAGTTTCTCAGAATAAGATATTAGCAGAAATTACTGGTCCTGCTCGAATTATGCTTAAAGGAGAAAGGGTTGCTTTAAATTTCCTTCAGCGAATGTCAGGTATTGCTACCACCACTGCTAAATTTTATGAAGAAATAAAGGGTTTCCCAGTTCGAATAGTCGATACACGTAAAACCACTCCCGGATTAAGGATATTAGAAAAATATGCAGTACGTATGGGTAGAGGCAATAATCACCGCTTCGGTTTATATGATGCTGTATTAATTAAGGATAACCATATAGCAGTAGCTGGAAGTATTAAATCGGCGGTAAATTCTGTCCGAAAACAAATCTCTCACACAATAAAAATAGAAGTAGAAGTTGAAAATTTATCTCAACTTCAAGAAGCATTAGAAATGAAAGTCGATATTGTAATGTTAGATAATATGAGTTTAGATATGATGAGAGAAGCAGTAAAAATGGCAAAAGGCAAAACTTTAATTGAAGCATCAGGGGGAATCACCTTAAAAAATGTAAGGGAAATTGCCCAAACAGGAGTAGATTTAATCTCAGTAGGTGCCCTCACTCATTCTGTAAAGGCGTTGGATATTAGTATGGAAATCATATAGTCGTTAGTCGTTAGTGAATAGTATTT
>CAYTKP010000009.1:0-27629 GCA_964438695.1 uncultured Atribacterota bacterium
GCGGACTTCGGATCCGATGGTTGGGGGTTCGAGTCCCTCCGAGCGCGCCAAATATTTTGTGGGCCGTTAGCTCAGGTGGCAGAGCACCTGACTTTTAATCAGGGTGTCACAGGTTCGAATCCTGTACGGCCCACCATTAAAAAACAAAGGCGAGGGTGGTGGAATTGGTAGACACGCTGGATTTAGGATCCAGTGGGTAAAACCATGCGGGTTCGAGTCCCGCCCTTCGCACCAATAATTATGAAAGATAATTAAATATTTAAATCATCATATTAATACAGCCGTAAAATTATTTGCGGCTGTATTACAATTATTATGAACCTATTATTTCAGAGTATCGGAATTTAAAATAAAAATTAAATAAAAGAAGATAGAGAAGTGATTTTGGGGAAGCTTATTTCCTTGATAATTTTACGGAGGTTAGTCTAATGGTAGATGTTAAAATAAAGAAGAAAGAAGATAATGAGGTAAATCTTGAAATAGAAGTTGATAAATTTGAAGTAATCAATCAATTAGAAAAAGTATATAATGATTTATCTTATAAAGTAAAAATACCAGGATTTCGAAAAGGTAAAATTCCCAAAAATATTTTAAATTTGCATTTAGGGAAAGAATATTTTTATCAAAAAACTGCAGAGATGCTTATCCCAGGTAGTTATAATGAAGCAATAAAAAAGATAAAAATTGAACCGATTGATCAACCAAAAATAAATATAATCCAGATAGAAGAAGGTAAACCATTAATTTATGAAGTGAATGTCCAAGTAAAACCGGAAGTTAAAATTGGTTCTTTAAATGAAATAAAAATAAAAAAAGAAAATTTGGAAGTAACCAATGAAGATGTGGAGAATGAAATTAAACAAATTCAAGAAAACCACTCTATTTTAAAAGTAGTTAAAGATCGGGAAGCAAAAGATGGTGATTTTTTAATAATTGATGCTGAAGCTTATATTGATGGGAAATTAATAGAAAAGAGTAAAGTTGAAAAACAGATTATTCAATTAGGGAAAAGCCCTATTGCTGAATTCAACAAACAACTCTTAGGTTGTAAACCAGGAGAAGAAAAAGAGATAAAAATAGTTGTTCCCAAAGATACAAAAGATAAAGAATTGGCGGGTAAAGAAGTTCTTTATAAAATTAAGGTATTGGAAATAAAAGAGAGAGAACTGCCTGAATTAAATGATGATTTTGCTAAAACCGTAGGTCAATTTAAAGATTTAAACGATCTTAGGCATGCTATTAGTAAAGATTTGAATAAACAAATTGATAAAATTAATAAAAATAATTTTGAACAAAAATTATTAGAAAAAGTAGCCGATATTTGTGAAGTAAAAGTACCTGATATTTTAATTGAAAGAGAAGTAAATTATATGATGAAATCTTTAGAGAATGATTTAAAATCCCGAAAGATATCCTTACAAGATTATTATAAAAATATTGGTTCTGATGAGGAAACAGTTAAAAAAGAGTATAAAGTTGTGGCAGAAAAAAGAATAAAACAAGAATTAATTTTAGATAAAATTGCTAGGGACTATGGCATAAAGGTTTCCGAAGAAGAGGTAAAAGATAAGATTAAAGCTATTGCTAATGAAATTAAGCAGGATCCCTTAAAGGTAGAAGTCAATTTAAAAAAGAATAATAATATAGATTCATTAAGAGAAAATATAAAGAGAGAAAAAGCAATCGATTATATTACTAAGCAAATTACCATAATTGATTCTAAAAAGGAGGAAAAAACAAAATGACTTTAGTTCCTATAGTAGTAGAGCAAACTCCGCGAGGAGAAAGATCATACGATATCTATTCTCGTTTGTTGAAAGATAGAATAATATTTTTAGGTACACAAATTGATGATGCAACAGCAAATACCATAATAGCTCAGTTACTATTTTTGGAGGCAAGTGATCCCGATAAAGATATTTATGTCTATATAAATAGTCCTGGGGGATCAGTTTCCTCTACCATTGCTATATATGATACAATCCAATATATTAGATCTGACGTTTCCACAATATGTGTGGGTATGGCTGCTAGTGGTGCAGCTTTAATATTAGCTTCTGGTACAAAAGGGAAAAGATTTGCTTTGCCTAATTCAAGAATTATGGTACATCAACCTTTAGGAGGAGCACAAGGTCAGGTAACTGATATTGAGATACAAACCAAAGAATTAAAAAGAATTAAAAATACTATTAATCAAATATTGACTCACCATACTGGACAACCTTTTAAAAAAATAGAGAGAGATACCGATAGAGATTTTTATTTAACTGCTCAAGAAGCAAAGGAATACGGGATAGTTGACGATGTAATAAAAAGTCGAGATGAAGCAATTAAATAGTGTTGAGTATCGAGTGAAGAAAATAAAAGGTAGGAATTAGAATAGATTGTTATCGTGTATTGCGTATTGTGAACGTGTTTTACTTTTTATCATTGTTCTATACGCTAAACGCTGTACGCTATTCGCTATATTATATACGATATACGATTATACGAAATGCGAGATAGGATATACGAGAAGGGAGTTGAAAATCGATGAGATGTTCATTTTGCGGCAAAAAACAAGATGAGGTTCATACAATAATTGCAGGACCAGGAGTTTACATCTGTAATGAATGCATAGAGGTATGCAATAATATTATATTAAATAGAAGAATAAAAAAAGAGACAACTTTTAATTTAAGAGAGATACCATCTCCACGAGAAATTAAAAATTATTTAGATGAATATGTCATAGGTCAAGAGAAAACAAAAAAAATACTTTCGGTGGCTGTGTACAATCATTATAAGAGAATTATGAGTAATGATGGTAACAAACAAAATAAAAGAAATAAAAAAGTTAAAAAACAGAAAGAGAATATAGAGTTAGAAAAAAGTAATATTTTGTTAATAGGCCCTAGTGGATGCGGCAAAACTTTATTGGCTCGAACTTTAGCTAAAAAATTAAATGTACCATTTGTAATTGCTGATGCGACTACTCTAACTGAAGCAGGGTATGTGGGCGATGATGTTGAAAATATTTTGTTGAATTTGCTTAGAGTAGCTGATAATGATATTTTAAAAGCACAGAGAGGTATTGTATATATCGATGAGATAGATAAAATCGCTCGTAAGTCCGAGAATCCTTCCATAACAAGAGATGTTTCGGGAGAAGGTGTTCAGCAGGCATTATTGAAAATTATAGAAGGTACTATTTCAAGCATTCCGCCTTATGGAGGGCGGAAACATCCACAGGAAAAGAATATTCAAATAGATACCACTGAAATATTATTTATTTGTGGAGGAACATTTGAAGGATTAGCAAATATAATAAATAGTAGAATAGGCAAAAACAATATAGGTTTTAAGGCAAACATAAAAAGCAGAAATAGTAAGGATCGAATCTACAAAATAATAGAAAATGTATTACCAGAAGATTTAATAAAATATGGATTAATTCCTGAATTAGTAGGAAGATTGCATATTATTTCTACTTTGGAAAATTTAAATAGGGATGCCTTATTAAAAATACTAACTGAACCAAGAAATGCATTAGTAAAACAATATAAAAAGATATTCGAGTTAGAAGGAGTAGACTTAAATTTTACCTCAGGTGCTTTAGAAGCAATTGTTGAAGAAAGTATAAAAAGAAACACTGGAGCGAGAGGTTTGCGTTCAATTATAGAAGATTCAATTTTAGATATAATGTACCAAATACCCTCTGAAAAAAATATTAAAAAATGTACTATTACTGAAGAAGTTATTAAGAAGAAGGTAATGCCAGAAATAGAAAGGTATAAAGAATGCTTGAAGAAAGAAACTGCCTGATAGTAGGAAAAACAAGAAAGGAAAAATTAAGTATTGTATGGATAAAAAAGACGAAAAGATAAGGCAATTTAAGCAAAATATTTTACCAGTATTACCACTAAGGGATTTAGTGGTTTTTCCTTATATGATTGTTCCCTTGTTTATAAGAAGGGAACAATCTATTAATTCATTAGAAGAAGCAGTGAACTTAAATAGCCTAATTTTTGTAGTATCTCAAAAAGACCCTGAATTCGAAAGACCTGATATCGAAGACCTTTATCTCATAGGTACAATTGCTAAAATAATACAGATATATAAATTACCTGATGATACTATCAAAGTATTATTAGAAGGAATAAGCAGAGCAAAGATTGTTGATGCAGAAAAAAATGATAATTTACTTAGGGTAAAAATAAATAAAATTAAGGCAAAAAATGTAAAAAATTTAGAAACTAAAGCATTGATGAGGTTAACTATAGAAGAATTTGAACAATATTTGAAATTAAATGATAAATTGCCTTCCGAAATAATGTTTTCGATAGCAAATGTTGAGAGGCCAGATAAATTAGCTGACTTGGTTGCCTCAAATTTAATTTTAAGAGTAAAAGAAAAACAAGAGTTATTAGAAATAGTAAATCCTTCTCAGAGATTAGAAAGATTAATTACAATATTAAAAAAAGAAATAACTATTTTAAAATTAGAACAAAAGATTCAAAATAGAGTAGAAGGAACATTAGAAAAAATTCAAAAAGAATACTATTTAAAAGAACAGCTAAAAGAGATTCAAAAAGAATTGAGAAATAATAATAGAGACGTTTCCGAAGTTAACAGTGAAGTTGAAGAATACAAGGAGAAAATAAGATTTTTGAAATTAGACAAAGAACTGGAGGAAAGATTATTAAAAGAAACTTCCCGTTTAGAAAAAATACCAATTTTATCTGCGGAAAGTGGAGTGATAATAAATTACTTAGAATGGATTTTATCTCTCCCTTGGAATAAGAAGACTAAAGAAAAATTAGATATAAAGTTAGTTGAAAAAATATTAGACGAAGATCATTATGGCCTAAAAGATGTTAAAGAAAGAATTTTAGAATATTTAGCCGTAAGGAAATTGAGAAAAAATAAGAATAAGGGAGTTATTCTATGTTTGGTAGGGCCACCCGGAGTAGGCAAAACGTCTTTAGCAAAGTCTATTGCGCGAGCAATGGGAAGAAATTTTGTATTGGTTTCTTTAGGGGGTATTCGAGACGAGGCAGAAATACGAGGGCATAGAAAAACTTATATAGGTGCTATGCCAGGAAGAATTATAAAAGGGATAGCTAATGCAAAATCCAAGAATCCAGTTTTTTTATTGGATGAAATTGATAAAATGGGTATGGATTTTAGAGGTGATCCTGCATCTGCACTTTTAGAAGTATTGGACCCTGAACAAAATAATAATTTTGTTGACCATTACCTCGAAATACCTTTCGATTTATCGGAAGTAATGTTTATTACTACTGCCAATATAGACGATGAAATTCCTTATTCACTCAGAGATAGAATGGAGATAATTAATATTCCTGGGTACACAGATTATGAAAAAGTAAAAATTAGTCAATTCTTTTTAATCCCGAAACAATTAAATAACCATGGATTTAAAAAAGAAGATATAGAAATATCGAAAAAAGCTACTATGAAAATAATTAGAGAATATACTCGTGAGGCAGGGGTACGTGGATTAGAAAAAGAGATTGCTTCTATATGTCGAAAAGTTGCTTTAAAAATTGCTTACTCTAAAAAGAAAAAAAGAGTGAAGATTACCTTAAGTAATTTAGAGAATTATTTAGGTAGACCTAGATATAAATATAATAATGTTGAAAAAGAGGATATGATTGGATTAGCAACAGGTTTAGCCTGGACCGAGGCAGGGGGAGAGATATTATCAGTTGAAACAATAGTAATGCCTGGAAAAGGTAAATTAACTCTTACTGGTCAATTAGGGGAAATAATGCAAGAATCAGGAAAGGCTGCCTTAACTTACGCTCGTTCTCGCGCAAAAAAATTTAAAATAAAGGATAAATTTTACGAAAACTATGATATTCATGTTCATGTACCAGAAGGCGCTATACCTAAAGATGGGCCATCAGCCGGGGTAACCATGGCTACTTCTTTAATTTCATCTCTTACTGAAATTCCTGTTCGAAAAGATGTAGCAATGACTGGCGAGATTACTTTAAGGGGAAGAGTTTTGCCAGTTGGAGGTTTAAAGGAAAAAATACTTGCCGCATATCAATCTGGCATAAAAACGATAATAATTCCAAAAGAAAATATTAAAAATATAGATGATTTGCCTAATAACATTAAAAAAAGATTAAAGTTTGTTGCAGTAAATAATATCGATGATGTTTTAAAAACTGCGCTTACTAAGTGTCCTTTTTAATGTCGAGTATCAAGTGTTTGACATATAGAATGGCTTATAGTATTATGTTTACATCAAAATTGATAAAAATATAAATAAGCTAAAAAGGGAAGAGTAAATAAATCTAATTATTTTTGTCTTTTATTGAAAGTCATCCCCGAGCTGTTAATCTGAAAAATATAAGTAGGGTTAACCGATAGTTACGTTATAACTTAGAAATAGAGAGCCTGTTAATTCTATATTTAGAAAAAATATTTAATACAGGAATTAAGGTGGTACCGCGGAAAGACTCCTTTCGCCCTTTAAAAAGGTGAAAGGAGTCTTTCTGTTTTTTAGAATTAAGGAGGATAAAATAATGAAAAAAATAAGTAATAGTGATATCCCATCAGTATACAATCCTAAGGTGGTAGAAGAGAAATGGTATAGATTTTGGCTGGAAAAAGATTATTTTAAAGCAAAAAACCAATTTAATAAAGAAAAAAATTATTCTATAGTCATACCTCCCCCCAACGTTACAGGTTCATTACATATTGGGCATGCTTTAAATAATACTTTACAAGATATATTGATTAGATGGAAAAAGATGCAGGGCTATAACACTCTTTGGTTACCAGGAACTGACCATGCAGGAATTGCTACTCAAAATGTAGTGGAAAGAGAAATAGCTAAAGACGGGAAAAACAGATACGATTTGGGGAGAGAAGAATTCCTGGAAAGAGTATGGCAGTGGAAGGAAAAATACGGGAATAATATTATAAATCAATTGAAGAAATTAGGATTTTCTTGTGATTGGTCACGATTAAGATTTACTTTAGATGAGGGGCTTTCCAAGGCTGTTAGAAGAGTATTTGTGCAATTATATAGAGAGGGCCTTATATATCGGGAAAATTATGTAATAAATTGGTGCCCTAGATGCCAGACAGCTTTAGCAGATATTGAAGTAGATTCAGTAGAAGAAGATTCTAATCTCTATTATATAGATTATCCTATTAAGGATTCTGAAGAGGTAATTTCAGTAGCCACTGTTCGCCCAGAAACAATGCTTGGTGATACAGCAGTAGCGGTTCATCCTGATGACAAAAGGTATAAAAAATATATTGGTAAAACTGCTATATTGCCTTTAGTGGGAAGAGAACTACCAATAATTGCTGATAATTATGTTGACCCAGAATTTGGCACCGGAGCAGTAAAGATAACTCCGGCTCATGATTTAAATGATTTTGAATTAGGAAAACGTCATAAACTTCAAATAATCAATTTATTAAACGATGATGGAACTATGAACGAGCAAGCAGGGGAATATAAAGGTCTGAGTGTATTAGAATGTAGAGAAAAAGTGATAAAAGAGTTGAAAGAAAAAGGATATTTAAAGAAAATTGAAGATTATCAACATTCCATAGGCCATTGTTATAGATGTGGAACAATTATCGAACCATACCTTTCTAAACAATGGTTTGTAAAGATGAAGGAGCTTGCCCTACCGGCAATTTCAGCGGTTGAGGAAGGTAAAATTGAATTTATACCTTCTCGTTGGGATAAGGTATATTATGAATGGATGAGAAATATTAAAGATTGGTGTATTTCACGTCAATTATGGTGGGGGCACCGTATCCCAGTCTGGTATTGCCAGGACTGTTTAGAATTAAATGTTGAGGAAAATAAGCCATCATTTTGCAAAAAATGTGGCAGTCATAATTTAGTACAAGATCCTGATGTTTTAGACACCTGGTTTAGTTCAGCTTTATGGCCTTTTTCCACTTTAGGATGGCCAGAAGAAACCGATGACTTAAAATGTTTTTACCCAACTTCAGTTTTAGTTACTGGTTTTGATATTATATTCTTTTGGGTAGCACGAATGATAATGATGGGTCTAAAATTTTGCGGAGAGGTACCCTTTAAAAAAGTTTATATAAATCCGTTGATTAGAGATGCAGAAGGGAAAAAAATGAGTAAATCAAAAGGAAATGTTATCGATCCTTTAACAATTGTCGAAGAATATGGATCTGATGCTTTGAGATTTACTCTTGCCTCCCTAACTATTCAAGGAAATTATATCTGTTTATCTGAGGAAAGAATTAAGGGGTTCAGGAATTTTACTAATAAAATATGGAATGTATCAAGATTTTCTATGATGAACCTTAAGGATTTTAGTATTGATAAAATAGAAAAAGATAAATTGAAAATGACCTTATCTGATAAATGGATAATTAGTCGGTTAAATAGAGCGATAAAAAAGACCAATGATTATCTTAATGAATTTAAGTTTGGAGAGGCTGCGAAAAATATTTATGAATTTAGTTGGAATGAATTTTGTGACTGGTATATAGAATTTATTAAATCCAGGTTATATCAAGAAGAAGATAAGATTAGTAAAGAAACAGCTCAATATATCTTATGGGTAACTTTAGAAAATACTTTAAAACTTTTACATCCTTTTATGCCTTTTATAACTGAAGAAATTTGGCAAAAGATTCCCCACAAAGGAGAAAGTATTATTATTTCCTCTTGGCCTCAGTATAATATAGAATCTGTAGACAAAGATGCAGAAGAGAAGATGAGTAAAATTATGGATATAATTAGAACGATTAGAAATATCAAATCAGATATGAATATTCCATATAGTAAAAAAATAGATTTGTATTTGAATATTGCCCAAGATAATAATTTGTTGAAACTAATAAAGGATAATACCTATTATATAGAATCATTAGTCAAAATAGAATCATTAAATATTGGAACAAATATAACAAAACCACCTTACTCAGCAACTGGAATTTTGGAAGGTATAGAAATATTTATTCCTTTGAAAGATATAATTAATATTTCTGAAGAAATAACCCGTTTAGAGAAAAAATTACTTAAGGTAAAAAAAGAGTTAGATGTAGTATGCAGAAAACTAAATAATCAAGACTTTTTATCCAAAGCACCAGTTGAAGTAATTGAGAAGGAGGAAGTGAAAGCAGATGAATTAAAGGATATTAAAGAAAGGCTCGAAAATCACCTAAAAACCTTAAATAGTGAATAGTCGTTAGTGAATAGTAATGTGCTCCGGTAAAAGAAAAGCAAAGATGCAGCTTGTCGTGTTTTTTTGTACTAAGCATTTACCTAACTAATTAACCAATACTGACACATATTCACTTCTCTGTTTAAAAGAGGTAAATATGATGACTTATGCAGAAGCAATAGATTATATTTATAATTTAAACAAATATGGAATAAAATTAGGTCTAAATAATATATCCTATTTACTTTTTCTTTTGGGTAACCCCCATAAAAAATTAAATATAATTCACATTGGAGGAACTAATGGAAAGGGATCAACTGCTGCAATTGTTAGTTCAATACTTCAAGCCAGTGGTTTTAAAATTGGGCTTTACACTTCTCCTCATTTAGTAGATTTTACTGAAAGAATGAAAATTAATTCGCAAAACATAAGCCAAAAAAAAATATGTGAATTATTAGAAAGGATTAAGCCTTATATTGAGGAAGTTTCTAACACTACAGGTTATAACCATCCTACTTTCTTTGAAGTAATTACCGCAATAGCTTTTCTTTATTTTTATGAAGAGAAAGTGGATTTTTTAGTTTTGGAAGTTGGATTGGGAGGAAGGTTAGATGCTACCAATGTTTGTCAACCACTAATATCAGTTATTACCCGTATTGATTATGATCATATGGATAAATTAGGAAGTAGTTTAAAAGAAATTGCCAGAGAGAAAAGTGGAATTATTAAAACCGGAAAAACCGTAATTTCTTCATCTCAATATGAGGAAGCTTATAAGGAAATTAAAAAAATAGCTAATGAAAGAAATTCTCCCCTTTTTAGCATAGGCAAAGAGATAAATTATCAAATAAAAAAAACTGATATTACAGGTAGTATATTTGATTTAAAGGGAATTTATGGTGAGTATAAAGATATGTATGTATCATTGGTAGGCAAACACCAGGTGGATAACGCCGCTACAGCTATTGCAACTATTGAAGCTCTTAGAACTAAAGGATTAAATATTCCAACAAAAGCAATAAGAGATGGCTTGGGAAAGGTAAGGTGGGAAGGAAGACTGGAAATTATCCAAAATGATCCTCTATTAGTCTTAGATGGGGCGCATAACCCCAATGGGATCAAGATAGTTCGCCAAACTTTGGAAGAATTATTTTCTTATAATCGACTTATTTTAATATTAGCCATTTTCTCTGATAAAGATTATAAAAAGATGGTTCAAGTTATATCGCCAATAGCTGATTTAATTATTACTACTAAAGCAAAAAATCCTCGAGCAACTCCTCCTCAGGTAATTGCTAAAGAAGCAGAGCAGTATATAAATAAAAATAAAATAATCGCTACTGAAAGTATACCCCAAGCCATAAACTGTGCTTTATTAAATTCTAAAAAAAATGATTTAATTTGCATAACTGGTTCACTATACACAGTAGGCGAAGCCAAGAGGTACTTTATAAATAAAAATCTAAAATAATATACTATACAAAAGAAGTAAAGAAGAGTGTAAATAATTATGTTTAATCTTTCTGATCAGGAAAAGATTACGATAATTTTTTTATTAATAATTATAATAATAGTTTCTGGAGTAATTTTGTATAGAAATTTTAATGTTGAAGATGAATTTACTATAAACCCTTCGGAGAATTCAACAGAAAATAATTCTACAGTAAAAATAGAAGCTCCTCCAGTCATAATTCATATCGCTGGTGCGGTTAATAATCCGGGTGTTTATCAGTTAAAATCTACAGATAGAATTATTGATGCAGTAAAAATTGCTGGAGGGGCAACAGAAGAAGCAAACTTAGACGCAGTTAATTTAGCTTCACTTCTTAAAGATGGTCAAAAAATAATTATACCTTATAGAATTGTAGGAACTACTGAAGAAAACAATAGTGATAATTCATATAAAAATATTGATAGTATATATACTTCTTCGTATTCAGATAAAATAAATATTAATACCGCTAATTCTAACCTTCTGCAATCTTTGCCAGGGATTGGCCCAGTTCTTTCGGAAAGAATAGTAGAATATAGAGATAAAAATGGATTATTCAGCTCTATTGAGGATATAAGAGAGGTTTCAGGAATTGGAGAAAAAAAGTTTGAAGGAATTAAAGATCTAATTTGTGTCCAATAAAAGATTTGTCTTCAAATAATCAATACAATAAAATCAGGCCTTTATTTTTAATTCTATTTTTATACATTATTGGGGCAGTCTTTGGGAAATTTATTTATTTTAATTTAATTTTTACATATATTGTTATAGTATTATTATTAATTATCACTTTTATAAGTTTTTTAAAGCAGTGGAGTATAACCACTGCTTTATTATTTTTAATAATAATTCTAATTGGGATATTCAATTACAATCTAAATTCGAGGCCATCTGGCCATGAACATATAATTAATTTTGTTGAAGACAAAAAATTAATTATTTTTGGGACAATATTAGAAAAAGAATATTATCCTGAACAGGGGAAATATTCCCTTAAATTTAAAGTAAATCAAATTGAAAAAGAAGGGCAAAAGAGAAAGGTAAAGGGTATAACCTTAATCAATATATATACCGGTAATTGCCCTTATGAATATGGAGATGTGCTAAGAATTCAAGGAAGATTGGTTAAGCCGATAGCTAAAAATAATTATGGGGAATTTGACTATGAATTATATTTAGCTCAAAGAAGAATTTTTACCTATAGCAATATATGGCAAGATAAGGATATTCAAAAAATTGGAGAGGAAAGAATAAATCTATTAATATCTTTTTCTGTTTATGTGAGAAACAAAATAAAAGGTATAATAGGAAACCTTATTGATTCTCCTTATGATTCTCTACTAATCAGTATGTTGTTAGGGGAAAAAACTTACCTTTCGCCAGAAGTAAAAGATGTTTTCATTGAATCAGGGATTATGCATATATTAGCAATTTCTGGTTTACATATCGGGATAATTACCTTTGCTCTATTTGCTTTTTTTAATTTTCTTCATATTCCAAAAAGGATAAAAATAATTTCCATAATAGTAATATTAATTATGTATGCCTCAATTACTGGATTTCGTCCTTCTGTAGTTCGAGCTTCTATTATGTTTTCTATATTAATAATAGGAAAATTAATAAACAGAAAAGGTAATCTTTACACTTCTCTTTTCCTGGCAGCTTTGATAATTTTATTGATAAACCCTTTAACATTTTACAATGCTGGTTTTTTATTGTCTTTTGTAGTTACCTTTTTTGTAATATATCTATCTCCGATTTTTCAAGAATTATTTTTTAATATTGTGGAATGGATTAGAAAACCTTTATCAGTTTCAATGGCTGCTTGGTTAGGTATTTTCCCACTTTCTGCTTATTTTTTCTATAAAGTATCATTAATTGCTATTATTACTAATATAGTAATTGTTCCTCTGGCTACCATAGCAGTGATATTAGGATTTATAACATTTTTTATGGGATTGATTAGTATTCCCTTAGCTAATTTAACGGCAAATATTAATTATTATGTTCTAATATTAATTACTTCATTAGCTAAATTATTTTCCTCTTTACCTTTTTCATATATACATATTGCACAACCTTCAATTATATCTATTTTTTTATATTATTCATTGATATTTCTTGTCATAGAAATATCTTATCGTAAAATATTTTCGGCAAAATTAAAAATTAAATTTATAATTTTAACATTATCTGCGGTATTGATTGTTATTATAGTTCAAATATTTTACCCCTTAGATAATCTTAAAGTGAATTTCATAAATGTAGGTGAAGGAGATTGTATCCTAATTGAAACACCTAAAAAATCTAATATTCTAATAGATGGAGGAGGGACACCCCAAGGCTCTTTTGATGTAGGAAATAAAATTGTAATACCATATTTAAGGAGAAAAGGAATAGACAAAATTAATCTTCTGATATTAACTCATCCCCACTTAGACCATTTAGAGGGATTATTGCCTATACTAAGGGAATTTAAAGTTGATATGGTTTTAGATAGTGGATTAACTTGTGATATACCAGAATATAATGAATTTATTTCACTGATTAAAAATAAAAATATACCCTATCATCAGGCTAAAGCCGATGATAATTTTATTTTTGGCAAAAATTTAGAGTTACTTTTACTTAATCCCTTAAATAATTATGATTGTTATGATGAATCAGATTTTAATAATGCTTCGATTGTGGTAAAATTATTCTATAAAAATTCAAAATTTCTTTTTACTGGAGATATCGAAGAAGAAGCCGAAAAAAGAATGTTAATCTGGCAAAATATTTTAAAGAGTGATATCTTAAAAGTTGCCCATCATGGAAGTTTAAGTTCTACCAGCTTAGAATTTTTAAATGAAGTTGACCCTATTATTGCAGTTATCTCTGTTGGTAAAAATAATTTTGGACATCCTTCTCCGAAAATTATTGAAAGATTGCAAGGTAAAAATATTAGAATATATCGTACAGATGAGAATGGTACAATAATTATAAGAACTGATGGTAGAAAATATTTTGTAAAAACATTAAGGTGAAAAAATGAACCAGGAAAATTATTTAGATTACGAAAGAATATTAAATCATGTGAAAAAAGAAAATGTTCGTCCTATTTATTTATTTTTCGGAAGTGAAAATTATTTGAAAGAAAATATTTTAAATAAATTCAAAAATAAACTAATTAATTCCAACCAAAGAGAACTAAATTATAAAGTATTTTACGGTAATAAAAACTCAATTAGTGAAATAATAAATGAGTTGCAAACAATTCCCTTTATATCTAAATATAAGTTAGTAGTAATAAAAGAGGCAGAAAAAATTACGCAAAAAGATGAAGTGAAATTGATAAATTATTTTAATCACTTTAAGTTGAATAATAATTTTTCGGTCCTATTGATAATATATAAAGAAAATACTCCAGATAAAGAAATAGTTAAAGCAGTTAAAAGAATAGGTTTAATAGTAAATTTTAATATCCCAAACAAAACTAAATTAATTCAATGGATAAAGGCTAAATTCCGTCAGAATAATAAAGAAATTACTCCAGAAGCGTTATTTTATTTACAATCTTTGGTTAGTTTTGAATTAAGTTATCTTTTTAATGAAATAGAAAAAATAGATATTTATACCAGAGATAAAAAGATAATAGAAAAAGAAGATATTATTACTGCTATAGGTGGTACAGAATCTGTCAATATATTTAAAGTTTTAGATTCTTTAGGTCAGAAAAGGGCAAATAGTGCCATAGATGGATTAGTGAGATTAGATAACGGTAATCTTCATTCTTTATCCATACTTGCAATGATTTACCGACAAATAAGACTTATATTACGTACAAAATTATTACTTCTAAGTGGAGCTAATTTTAATCAAATAAAAAAAGAACTAAAATTACCTTCGTTTATTGTGGAAAAAATAGAAAAACAATCAAAAAAATATACCATTAAAGAACTTTGCCGAGCTTATAAATTATTGAATATCGCAGATTTAGAATTAAAAGATAGCCAGAAAAATTCACAAATTATTTTGGAAGAATTGGTTATGAACATTATAAATCAAGCTTACAATAAGAACGAATCAGGTAAACCTGATTCCTATAACAATAAATTATAAAACGGTAGGATAAGTGCCCTCGTCTGTCATCGTTTAAGAATATTAAATGTAGAAATATGATATATAATATATACACATAAATGTAATATTTTCTGTTCACGATTACCCATTCTTGCGGGCATAGATGCAGTTTTAAGTTTTTAGTTTGCTTTAATTTCTGTTTTTGCCTTTACAGATACAGATTTTTCATCTTTTTCGGTCTTGGTTTTTTTCGTAATCTTTTTAGTTACTTTCTTTTTAGTTTCTTTAGTTATTTTTTTAGCTATTGTTTTTTTGCCAACTTTTACCGTTTCTTCGGTTTCTGTTATTTGTCCAGGTTTTATCAAGGCCGTTAATTTTTTAGCCAATCTCGATTTTTTGCGAGAAGCGGTCCCTTTAAGTAGAATACCTTTATTAACAGCTTTATCTAAGATTGAAACTGAATCTTTAAAATATTTAATAACATCGTTTTTATTTTTTTCTTCTAAGGCTTGATCGAATTTTTTAATATTAGTCTTTATTTTGGATTTATATGCAATATTTCTTAAATGACTTTTTTCAGCTGTTTTTACTCTTTTTATTGCAGATTTTATTCTGGGCATAATAACATCCTTTCGTTAATTTTATTTACTTGGTAAATTTTAACATTATTTTATAATAAAAGCAAGTCTAATCAGTATCGATACTATATCACTATACACGCTAAACACTGTATGCTATACTTTATCATATACAGGATATATTGGATATGAAGAAAAGGGGATTGATGGAAACAAATCATAAAATTGCTAAATATGCTGGGATAGTAATTACAGCAACCATATTTTGTAGAATATTAGGTTTAGGGAGAGAGATAGTAATTTCTAATAAATTTGGTGCAAGTATCGAAACTGATGCCTTTTTTATTGCTTTTATGATTCCTAATTTGTTAAGAAGTTTTTTAGGGGAAGGTGCTTTAAATACAGCCTTTATACCTGTATTTACTGAATATCTGACTAATTATGATAGAAAAAAAGCAGAATATTTTGCCAGTAATGTTCTGAACTTTTTAATATTAGTTTTAATAATAATTATAGCTTTGGGAATTTGGGGAGCTCCATTATTAATCAATATAATTGCCATTGGTTTCAAAAGTAATATCTATAAATATGAATTAGCTATAAATCTAACTCGATTTATGTTTCCATATATAGGATTTGTAGCGATTGCCGCTCTATTTATGGGCATATTGAACTCTTATGATCACTTTTTGGTGCCAGCTTTGGCACCCGCAATGTTAAATATTTTTATTATAATTTTTGCTTTTATCTTGAGCTCTCGATATGGAATTTACAGTTTAGCCTTAGGGGTAATTTTAGGGGGTATTGGTCAAGCATTAATACAAATTCCAGTATTGATAAAAAGAAGAATAAGATATAAATTAATTATAGATTTTAATGATAATGGAATAAAAAAAATGTTTAAATTGTTACTTCCTGCTGTCTTAGGATTGGCTATTACCCAGATTAATGTAGTGGTAGACAGAGCTATAGCTTCTAATTTAGTAGATGGAAGTATATCCGCTTTGTATTACGCAAATAGGCTAGTTCAATTTCCTTTGGGTGCTTTTGGTATAGCTATTTCCACAGCTATTTTTCCGACGCTTTCTAAATTTTCCGCAAAAGATAATATATTTGAACTGAAAAAATCATTTTTATTCGGTTTAAGAATGTTGATATATATAACTATTCCTTCTGCAGTAGGGTTAGTAGTATTAAGGAGGCCTTTAATTCGCTTAATTTATGAACACGGTATTTTTAGTAGAATAGCTACCACAATGACTGCTAATGCTCTGTTATATTATTCCATTGGTCTATTTGCTTATGCCAGTGTTAAGCTAATCACTATGGTATTTTATGCTTTAAAAGATACTAAAACTCCAGTTAAAATAGGAATATTCATTGTATTTGTAAATATTATTCTCGATTTAATTTTGGTCAGATATTTAGCTCATTCAGGTTTGGCTCTCGCCACTTCGATAGCCGCTATAATAAATATGATTATTTTACTAAAAGTTTTGCAAAATAAAATAGGTAGTGCCAAGTCTGGAGGCCAAACAGTCTTCCTATTAAAAACTGTTGTAGCTTCCTTTGTTATGGGTATAAGTTGCATTTTAATTAATACTTTTTTAGAGAATATATTAGAATTATCTAATAAATTCAATCAAGCCATTCAGATATTTATTCCGATTTTTTGCGGTGGTATAATATATATAGTTATCAGCTATTTATTAGGTATCCAGGAAGTTAAGAATTTAAAACAAAATTTAAAAATAATCCTAAGTGGAAAGGCGCAGAAATGTTAAAAGATTGCCATATCGATACAAAAAAAATAAGAAATTTTTCCATAATTGCCCATATTGATCACGGAAAATCCACAATTGCTGACAGATTATTAGAATATACTGGAACGATTTCAGAAAGAGAAAGAAAAGAACAAATATTAGATGATATGGATTTAGAAAGAGAAAAGGGTATAACCATTAAATCAAAAGCAGTAAGATTATATTATCAAGCAGAAGATGGCAATGAATACATTTTAAACTTAATTGATACTCCAGGACATGTAGATTTTTCTTACGAAGTTTCTCGGAGTCTTGCTGCTTGCGAGGGAGCATTACTTATTGTCGATGCTTCTCAGGGCATCCAAGCTCAAACTTTAGCCAATATACATTTAGCTGTTAAAAATAATTTAAAAATAATACCAGTAATTAATAAAATAGACCTTTCTACTGCTAATCCAGAAAAGGTTATTCAAAATCTAAAAAGTATTTCCGAAATAGAAAATAATGAGATAATTTTAGCTAGTGCAAAAGAAGGTATTGGGACCAAAGATATTCTTGAGGCAATTGTACAAAAAATACCTCCACCATCAGGAGAACTGAATCTTTCATCAAGGGCACTTATATTCGATTCGGTTTTCAACCCTTACCAGGGAGCAATCGTATATGTTAAGATAGTAGATGGAATTATAAAGCCCGGAATGATTATAAAAACTATGTCTAATGAAAAAAAATATGAAGTTGCAGAAGTAGGAATTTTTCGTCCCAAAATGCAGCCTACATATAAACTTATTGCTGGTGAAGTAGGATATATAAAAGCTGGATTTAAAAACATTAAAGATACTCGAGTAGGAGACACCATTACTGATTCTTCTAATCCTGCAAAAAGAAGCCTTCCTGGGTATAAAAAAGTGAATCCTTTAGTTTTTTGTAGTATTTATCCTATTGATAATAAAGAATACGAAAATCTTAAAGCAGCATTAGATAAATTAAAATTAAATGATTCTTCTTTATTTAGTGAACCTGAAACATCCCAAGCTCTGGGTTTTGGTTTCAGATGTGGATTTTTAGGATTATTACATATGGAAATTATTCAAGAAAGGTTAGAAAGGGAATATAATATTAGTTTAATTGCCACGACTCCTAGTGTAATGTATCAAATTACCAGGAAAGACGGAAAAATTATTAAAATAAGTAATCCTTCTTCTTTCCCCTTAAAAACTGAAGTAGATAAAATCGAAGAACCATATGTGAAAGTGAATATCATTACTCCCAGTCAATATATTGGGGGAATTATGGATTTAGCACAAGATAGAAGAGGGATTTTTAAAAATATGGAATACATAGATAAAACAAGAGCTAAATTAGATTATGAATTACCCTTAAATGAGATTATATTAGATTTTTATGACAAATTAAAGTCCAGAAGTAGTGGATTTGCTTCTTTAGATTATGAATTTATCGGGTATAAACCATCTGATTTAATCAAGGTAGATATATTGGTTAATCATGAGATAGTGGATGCTTTATCCTTTATTGTTCATAAGGATAAAGCCTACTCTCGTGCTAAAAAGATAGTAGAGAAATTAAAAGAAATTATTCCTCGCCAATTATATGAAGTGCCAATTCAAGCAGCAATTGAGCAAAAAGTTATTGCTCGCGAAACAATAAGAGCATTAAAAAAAGATGTTATTGCTAAATGTTACGGAGGCGATATTACCCGTAAAAGAAAACTCCTGGAAAAACAAAAAGCTGGCAAGAAGAGGATGAAAAAATTAGGAAAAGTAGAAATTCCACAAGAAGCATTTCTAGGAATATTAAAGATTGATTAGGTGAGTCTAAATGGATATAGGTCTATACTTGCACTTCCCTTTTTGCAAATCGAAATGTTTTTACTGTGATTTTAATTCTTATCCTTTAAGAAATGATAAAGAACTGTTGGTGTATATTTCCTCTTTACAAAAAGAAATCAGTATATATTCTAAAAAATTAAGGAATGTTACCCTAAAGACAATATATTTGGGAGGTGGAACTCCTACCCTTTTATCAGGAGAATTAATCGGCAATATTATAAATTTTTGTAAACATAATTTTAATATAACTCAGAATATTGAAATAACTATTGAAGCAAATCCAGGAACAGTTGACAAAAAGAAATTAGAGATAATGTTATCCTCTGGAGTAAATAGATTGAGTTTGGGAGCACAGAGTTTTAACAATTATTTATTGAAAAAACTAGGTAGGATCCATACTGCTCAAGACACTATATCTTCTTATTATCAAGCCCGGAAATCAGGTTTTAATAATATTAATATAGATATTATGTTTGCATTACCCGATCAAACATTACTTGATTTTCAAAATTCTATTAAAAAAGCTTTATCTTTAAGACCAGATCATCTATCTTTATACAATTTAACCATCGAAAAAGGGACAGCATTTTACAATTATTATAAACAAGGTATTCTAAATCTTCCTGATGAAGACTTAGAATACGAAATGTATGATTGGGCAATAAAATATTTAAAAAAGAATAATTTTGAGCATTATGAAATATCCAATTTTGCTCTCCCTTCAAAGCGTTCGATTCATAATCAAATTTACTGGAATAATCAACCTTATTTAGGAATAGGAGCAGGAGCTACTTCTTTTATAAAAGGATACCGTTATATAAATTATAAAGATCCAAAGTTCTATATTAAAAATATAAAGAACGGTAAATTACCAATAGACAAGGGGGAAAGATTAACTCTACACAAAAGAATGATAGAAACGATAATTTTAAATCTAAGAACCAAAGATGGTTTAATTTATCAAAAATTTTATAATCAATTTGGAATGAAAGTAGACAAAGTATTTTATAATTCTATAAATAAATTAATCGATTTAGGATTATTGAGAAAAGATAATTATAAAATTCAACTTACCGCAAAAGGATTATTTCTTGCTAACTATGTTTTTAGAGAATTTATTGATTAGTTAGTCATTGGTAAATAGCCAATAACCAAAAGAAGGCCAATCCGTATTATAGAATAAGAGAGAAAAGTTTTAACCCTCATTTTTATGAGGATAGAATTTTGAATTATGATTTTTTTTTACTTTTCACTTTTAGCTTTTAGCTGTATAATAATAATTAGTAAATTAAGTCTAATCGATTATTTAGAAAATTATTTTTATAGAATATCTTGACAAATAAATTATGTAGTGGTATTTTATCTAAGGCAATTAGCACTCTCAGAGGTAGAGTGCTAAAAGAGGTGAAGAGAATGGAACTAAATGAAAGAATGAGAAGAATATTGGCAGCAGTAATACATCGGTATATTACTACTGCTGAGCCAGTTAGTTCAAGCATAATCGCTGAAAAATACAATTTGAATCTAAGCACAGCCACTATAAGACACGAGATGAATTTATTAGAGAAATATGATTATTTGTGGCAACCTCACACTTCAGCTGGTAGAATTCCAACTGATAGAGGTTACAGGTTTTATGTAGATAATTTGATGAAAAAGACTCATTTAAAAGAAAACGAGAAGGAACAGATTATTCAAATTTATAGAAAAAGCAAAGAGTTCGAAGAAACTATGAAGATAACATCACAATTACTATCAAAATTAACCAATAATATAGGAGTTGTTTTAGAACCACACATTTTTAACCATTTAATTAAACGTATTCAATTTATACCGGTTGGGAATAACCGTATTTTGGTATTAATAATTACTGATACAGGATTAGTTTGTCAAAAATTAATAAATTTATCTGGGGAAATTACTAAAAGCAATTTAAATTATCTTTCAAATTTTATAAATATAAAATTACAGGAAAAAGATGTAAATCTTGTAAATTTATATAATATATTAAAAGAAGAGCTTAATAAAATTCTTTCATTCCAGGAAAGATTTAATTACATTCATAATTTTATTGAAGATTGCTTCAATTTTAGATATTTCAATGACAAAGTATACTTAAATGGTCGAATCAATATAATGAAACAACCCGAATTTAGAAAAACAAATAATTTGAATTATATTTTATCATTTATTGAAAAAGAAAACATTTTGGCTAATACTATAAAAAAATACTTAGCATTTGAGAATACTCAAGTAATTATTGGAAGAGAAATTCAGCAAAAAGAGATACAAAATTGTACCTTGATTGCGAGAAAATACAAAATCAAAGGCAAACCTGCTGGGGCAATTGGCATATTAGGACCAACTCGAATGAATTATCCTCGAATGATTTCAATTGTAGAATTTATTTCTGAAAAATTAAGTGAAGCATTATCTGAATTTTAGAAACAAATATTTTAGGGCATTTAAATATTTTGAAATTCCGATTTTATAATCATAAGCTTAAAATAAAACAATAAACTCTAACAAAATTGTCAGAAAATTTTTTGGATAACGCGGAAATGGAATAAATAGAATATGGGTTTTAATGAAATTTGCTTCCCTAATAATATTTGGAGGGTTAATAATGGTTGATATAGAAAATAATCGTAAATTAAAAAATGATAATAAAAAATTGAAGGATAAAAAACATAAAAAGATAACAAAAGATGAATTAAATAAAAAATTAAAAGAAAAAGATGATTTGATAAAAAAATTAGAAGAAAAATTATCTGAAACTGAAAAGTTAGCTCAACAAAAAGATAATTTATCTAAAGAATATCTAGAGCATATGAAAAGATTACAAGCTGATTTTGAGAATTATAAAAAACGTGAAGAAAAAAAGAGGAAAGATTTTATAGAATTTGCGAACAAAGAATTGTTAAGCAAGTTATTATCTGTTGTTGATAATTTAGAAAGGGCTTTGGATTCAAGCAAAAATGAAAGTAATGTAGAAGCAATAAAACAAGGAATTAATAATATCTTAAAAGACTTCTGTAATATTTTAAATAAAGAAGGGGTTAAACCTATAAAAGCAAAAGGACATAAGTTTGACCCTTATAAACACGAAGCAGTAATGACTGTTGAAACTGATCAATATCCTGAAGATACGATAACTGAAGAGCTCCGAAAGGGTTATTATTTCAAATCGAAAGTATTAAGACCTGCAATGGTAAAAGTTGCAGTTTCTAGTAAAAAAAATAAATAGTTTAAATAAATTATATAGATAAGGAGGAAATTTGTTATGGGGAAAATAATAGGAATAGATTTGGGTACTACCAATTCAGTAGTAGCTGTAATGGAAGGCGGTAAGCCAGTAGTTATAGAAAATGAAGAAGGAGGTAGAACTACTCCTTCTATTGTTGCATTTACTAAAAAAGGAGAACGATTAGTAGGGTTATTAGCAAAAAGACAAGCTATTACCAATCCAGAAAATACAATTTTTTCAGTTAAGCGACTTATTGGTAGAAGATATAATGATGATATAGTACAAAAAGCAAAAAAAATCTTACCTTTTAAATTAATTCCCGGGGAGCATACGGATATCAAAATTGAGGTAAGTGGTAAAGCTTATAGCCCCCCGGAAATATCGGCAATGGTATTGCAGAAATTGAAAAAATCTGCGGAAAGTCATCTGGGAGAAAAGGTAACCGATGCAGTCATTACGGTTCCTGCCTATTTTAACGATAATCAAAGAGAAGCGACAAAAGACGCAGGAAGAATTGCTGGCTTGAATGTTTTAAGAATTCTTAATGAACCTACCGCAGCTGCTTTAGCCTACGGTTTGGATAAGAAAAAAGATGAAAAAGTAGCTGTCTTTGACCTTGGTGGAGGTACATTTGATATTTCCATTTTAGAGATTGGTAAGGAAGGGGTATATGAGGTAAAATCTACCAATGGAAATACTTTCTTGGGAGGCGATGACTTTGACCAAAGGATAATAAATTGGCTAATAGATAATTTTAAAAAAGAAAATGGAATAGATTTAAAAAATGACCAGATGGCTTTACAAAGATTAAAGGAAGCTGCTGAAAAAGCAAAATGTGAATTGTCTTCTGCCCTAGAAAGTGAAATTAATTTACCTTTTATTACTGCTGATGCCAGTGGGCCAAAACATCTAAATATTACTTTAACGAGGGCAAAATTAGAACAATTAACTGCTGATCTCGTTGAAAGTACTATAGAACCTTGTTACAAGGCACTTGAAGATGCTAAGTTAAAACCGGAAGATATAGATGAAGTAATATTAGTTGGTGGACAAACTCGAATGCCAAAGGTACAAGAAATAGTTAAGAAAATATTTGGCAAAGAAGCAAATAAAGGAGTTAACCCTGATGAAGTAGTGGCAGTTGGAGCAGCAATTCAGGCTGGTATATTGAAAGGTGAAGTTAAGGATGTTTTACTTCTTGATGTTACTCCTTTATCTTTAGGTATTGAAACCTTAGGTGGGGTATTTACTAAACTTATAGAAAGAAATACTACTATACCTACTTCTAAAAGTCAGGTATTTTCTACCGCTGCTGATAATCAAACAGCTGTTGATATAAATGTATTGCAAGGCGAAAGGCCAATGGCTAAAGATAACACCAGTTTAGGCAGATTTCAATTGGTAGGCATCCCTCCTGCACCAAGAGGGGTGCCTCAAATAGAAGTTACCTTTGATATTGATGCTAATGGTATCTTAAATGTAAGAGCGAAAGATTTAGGAACAGGTAAAGAACAAAAGATAACCATTACTGCTTCTTCTGGATTAACTGAAGAAGAAATTAAGCAAAAAGTAAAAGAAGCAGAGCAATATGCTGAGGAAGATAAGAAAATAAAAGAGAAGGTAGAACTCCGTAATCAAGCAGATACTTTAATTTATACAGTTGAAAAAAATATAAAGGAATCAAAAGATAAAATTAGTGAAGATGAAAAAAATAAAATAAACGAAGATATTAAAAATCTCAGGAAGGCTTTAGAAGAGGATGATGCGGAAAAAATTAAATCAGCTATCGAAAAATTAACTGCTTCCTCGCATAAGCTTGCTGAAGAAATTTATAAAAAAGCTTCGGCTCAAGCGCAACAACAGGGAGCAACTCAAGAAGAAAAAGAGAGTGAACAATCAAAAACAACAGAGAAAAAAGATGAAGAGAAAGTAGTCGATGCTGATTATGAGGTAGAAAGGGACGAAGATAAAAAAGATTAGCTGTATAGCACACAGCGTGGGGCGTATTGCATACGCCCCCAATAATGTAAATAAAAGTGTAGAACAGGTGTCCCCGTTTTCATGAGTATAAGTAACAGCTAGCTAAGTAACTAAATAATAAATCAAGATACACAATTCAACTATTAAATAGAACAACTTAATGGAGAGGAAAATATCAATTGCCCAAAAAAGATTACTATAAAATTTTAGGCATAAATAAAGACGCGACTACCGATGAGATAAAAAAAGCTTATAGAAAACTTGCTCTAAAATATCATCCAGATAGAAACTCTTCCGATAGTGATGCTGAGGCAAAATTTAAAGAAATCAATGAAGCTTACCAGGTTCTTAGCGATCCAGAAAAGAGGGCGAAATATGATCAATTTGGCTCAGCAGAAGGTTTGGGAGGATTTGATTTTCGAGATTTTCAAGGAAGAGGTTTTTCTGATTTTGGAGATTTTGGAGATTTTAGTGATATATTCGATTCTTTTTTTGGAACAAGAACTCGAAGACGCGAAGAAAGAGTTCGTCCTCAAAGAGGGGCTAATTTAAGATATAATTTAGAAATAAGCTTTGAAGATGCTGCCTTTGGCAAAGAAACTAAAATTGAAGTTCCTCATTGGGAGACTTGTCCGATATGTCATGGAAGTAAGGCTAAGCCGGGAACTAGTCCAGAAATCTGCCCTGATTGCCATGGAACTGGTGAAATTAGAAGTACACAAAGTTCTTTATTTGGGCAATTTGTGAATATTCAAACCTGTCCTCGTTGTGGAGGGGAAGGTAAAATAATCCGTAATATCTGTACCAATTGTAGAGGAACAGGAAAAATCAAGAAAAATAAGATAGTGAAAGTAAAAATACCTGCGGGAGTAGATACAGGACATCAATTAAGAATTGCAGGTATGGGTGAACCTGGAGAAAGAGGCGGCGCCTCTGGAGATCTATATATTGTAATATATGTAAAGCCTCACAAAATATTCAAACGTGAAGGAATAAATATCAGATGCAACCATTCGGTAAGTTTTGTAAAGGCAGCATTAGGAGGCGAAATTACTGTCCCCACTTTAGATGGTAATGCAAAATTAAAAATCCCTTCGGGGACCCAATCAAATACAATATTTAGACTTAAGGGGAAAGGAATATATAAAATTGGCTCTAAACAACGTGGAGATCAGTACGTTAAAATAATGGTAGAAGTCCCCAAAAAATTGAGCAATGAACAAAAGAGGTTACTATTGGAATTTGCTAAATTAAATGGTGAGGACCTAAAGACAATTGGTGAAAAAGGGATTTTTGATAAAATAAAGAATGTTTTCAACCAAAATGATTAATTTTGGGGCATCTGAATTTCAAAAAAAGGATTTATCCATATGCCTCTCTTTTTTACTGCACCTGAAAATATTAGAAAAAGGGAAAAGATTATTCTAATTTACGGAAATGAAGCAAAACACATAATTAAATCTTTAAGATATAGAAAAAATGACCAAATATTAATATCTGATGGCAGAGGGAATAAATATATTTCTCTAATTGATAGTTACAAACAACAAGTATTGAAGTGTAAAATAGTAAAATCTTTATCTGATAATCTTGATTCAGGATTGAGTAAAATAGTTTTAGCTCAATCTATATTAAAAAGCAATAAAATGGATTTTATTATTCAGAAGTCCACAGAATTGGGAATTGCTTCTGTCATTCCATTTATATCTTCAAGAACCATTCCAGTGGTCAGTTCTATTAATTTTGGAAAAAAATTAAAACGCTGGCAAAAGATTGCCTATGAATCAAGTAAGCAATCTGAAAGAGCTATTATCCCAGAAATATTACCGATTATCAGTTTTGAAGAACTTTTAAAAAATTCTGTTAATTTTAATTTATCTTTAATATTTTGGGAAAATGAGATGTCAACTAATTTAAAAGATATAATCACTTCTTCTCCTAAACCAAATAAAATTCTTTTTTTAATTGGTCCAGAGGGAGGTTTTTCTGACGAAGAAATAAAATTCGCTAAAGCTGCTGGCCTGAAATCAGTAAGTTTAGGTAAGCATTATTTAAGAAGTGAAACAGCCGCAATTTTTGTTTTGTCAGTAATTACTTATGTCTTCAATTTTTAAGAAGGAGGAATATTTTTATAATAAAGGTTGCCTTTAAGACACTTGGCTGTAAAGTAAATCAATATGAGACTGAAGTTATCTTTAATTTATTTCAAACTGCCGGTTACCAAACGGTTGATTTTAATGAAAGAGCAGATATTTATGTGATAAATACTTGTACTGTTACAAAAGAAGCTGATCGTAAATCCAAACAGATGATAAGAAAAGCTATTAAACAAAATCAAAATGCCAAGATAATTGTAACCGGTTGTTATGCGCAATCTAATTATCAAGATTTAAAAGAGATAGAAGGAATAAGTTTAATAATAGGCAATAGCGAGAAAAATAATATTTTGCAACAATTAGACAAGCTAAATATCAAGCAAACTATTATTAACGTAAAACCAGTAAAAAATATTAGAGAATATGTGAATATTTGTAATATTGGAACAAGACTTCATACTCGTGCCTGGGTTAAAATACAAGAGGGTTGCAATAGATTTTGTTCTTATTGTAAAATACCCTATGTAAGAGGACCAGCACGAAGTAGACTAGTTGAAGATATAGAAGAAGAGATATCAGATTTAAATAATAGAGGAATTAAAGAAGTAGTTCTTCTGGGGATTAATTTAGGAGCTTACGGAGAAGACCTAAATAAAGAAAAAATAAATTTATCAAAACTAATATCTAGAATTGATAAATTTAAAAATATAAAAAGAATTCGTTTAAGTTCTATAGAATTGGATTATCTTGATGACGAATTATTAGAGGCTTTTAGAAAATACTCTAAATTATGTCACCATCTTCATATTCCCCTGCAAAGTGGTGATGATAAAATTCTCAAATTTATGAATCGTTCTTATAATACTTCACTTTTTTTCCAAAAAATCAATAAATTTAGGAAAGATATTCCTGATATAGCAATAACTAGCGATATTATGGTTGGTTTCCCATATGAAGACGAACAAAGTTTTAATAACACCTATAAGTTCTTAAAAAAATTAGAATTTACAAAAATTCATATTTTCCCATATTCTGATCGAGAAGATTGTTTGGCTAATTTACTAGTCAATAAAGTAGCTCCAAAAATAAAAAAAGAAAGAAGTAAAAGATTGTTAAATTTATCAAAATCGCTATATTACAATTTCGTAAAGAAATATGTAGGGGTAAAAACCGTGGTTTTAATCGAGAGAGAAGTGAAGGATAAAAGAGGAAAAATTTACTCACAAGGTATTACAAATAACTATATTAAAGTTATAATACCGGGATTGACCGGGAAAATTGGTAAATTAGTAAAAGTTCAATTAAATGAAGCCTACCCTGATTACAGCATCGCGGAGGTGTTGCGCCAGGACGTTGTATCCACTCCAACTACC
>CAYTKP010000010.1:0-18866 GCA_964438695.1 uncultured Atribacterota bacterium
TACAGTAGATTTAGATCATGATAGATATGCCGGACCATCTTTATTGGGTGAATGGGTTTGCCAAATTATGAAAGATAAAGCCGGAGTTCAGGTTGCTATGACTAATGGTGGTGGACTTAGAACTAGTATCCCCGCAGGCCAGATTACTGCTGGTAAATTATATGAAGTTATGCCTTTTGACAACACCCTATATACTATGAAATTATCCGGTGCAGACATAAAGGAAAATATTGAACATGGCATAATGAATGATGATATTGGTTGGATTCAGATTGCCGGGGTAAAAGTAACTTATGATCCAAAGGCAGAAGCAGGTAATAGGATTGTCAGTATGGTGTTAGAAGATGGTACCCCTGTAGAGATGGATAAATATTATACTGTAGTAACTAATGATTTTATGGCGACTGGTGGAGATAATTATAACTTTGATAATGCTATAGATAAAGTGGATACCTTTATTCCTATAAGAGATGCAATGATGGAAGCAGTCGAAAAAGCCGGAGTTATTTCTCCTAAGAAACAAAATTGGTTATCTGAAGAGAAAGTTGGCAAGCTTTATGTGGTAGAAGTCGGTGATTCATTATGGGAGATTGCCCAAAAATTTGGAACAACTGTAGAAAAAATTCTTGCCGGTAATGAGATAGCTAATTCAAGGCTTATCAGACCCGGCCAGAAGATATTTATTCCTACCGATTAATAAATTAGAAAGTGGAAAGAGGGTGGTGTTTTTAGCATGCCATCCTCTTTTTTTGTTAAAAGATTATTCGGGAAATTTAAAGGTTAGAAGTTAAATTTAACTAATTCTCGATTACCTTTTTGCTTAAGAGTAAAGGGGGCAAAATGCAGAATAAAAATAAATAAATAAATACAAAATATTGTATTTTTAAAAAATTAATGTTAAACTTTATATGGTAATTTTAACTTCCCTATTATCAGAATTACCATTATTACAGTAAATTAATTTGTCTCATAATAAAGGCTGAAATATTTTTAATTTACCTTCCAACCTTAATTGTTTGTTTTGCTTGATATTATTCACGAGAATAATATATAAGTTAAATATATTCTAAACAATATTTTACCTACACCTTTAGCTTAAGCAGTATATACACCACAAAATTTACCGAATTGACTAACTATCCTGATTTATAAAAAAAAGGGGGGATGTTAATTTTTAATTAAAAATATTGTATGTAAATATTTTAAAATGAGTAAAAAAATTTTTGAGGAGGAAAAAAATAATGAAAAAGTTTGGTTTAATTGTGGGACTTCTTGTATCATTCTTGCTGGTTTTTAGTTTGGTAATTGGTGCTGCTGAGGAAATTGTAATCGGGGTTTACGAACCAATGACTGGACCCTATGCTGCTGGTGGACAGATGACTATGGAAGGAGTAAATTTAGCTTTCGAGCAACAACCAACAGTTCTGGGTAAACCAATTAAAATGGTTTTGGTAGATAACAAAAGTGAAAAAGTAGAAGCAGCCAATGCGGTTGCTCGATTGATAGAATTTGAAAAGGCTGTAGCCATAGTAGGGACCTATGGTAGTGCTTGTGCCATACCAGGAAGTGAAGTAGCTAACAAAGCAGGTGTTCCTATGATGGGATGTTCTCCCACTAATCCTTTAGTAACTTTAGGAAAACCTTATGCCTTTAGGGCGTGTTTTATCGATCCTTTCCAGGGAGCAGTAATGGCTAACTTTGCGGTAAATAATCTTAAGGCTAAAACTGCTGTAGTTATTCAAGATATTGCTTCTGATTATGCGGTGGGGCTGTCCAATTTCTTCCGGGAAGCTTTTATCAAATTAACTGGCAATCCAAAATCTATTGTAGGGTTGATTTCTTATCAGACGGGGGACCAGGATTTTACTGCTCAGGTAACTTATGCAGCAAGCAAAAATCCCGATGTAGTCTTCGTCCCCGCAGGTTCATACGGGGATGCAGCTCTAATTATTAAACAAGGAAAAGAAATGGGAATTACCGCTAAATTCTTAGGAGGAGATACCTGGGAGGCACCAGAATTTATTGAAGTAGGCGGAGAAGCAGTCGAGGGGGGATATTTTAGTACCCACTTTGATGCCACAGCAGTTACCACTAAGGCTGCAGAAAAATTCTGTAAAGATTTTGAAGAAAAATATAAAAAAGCTCCCAGTGCTTTTGCTGCTTTAGGTTTCGATGCTTTTAATTTGGTAGTTGATGCTATTAAGAGAGCAGGGTCAGCTGATCCCAAGGCAATTCGTGATGCCTTAGCAGAAACTAAGGATTACGAAGGGGTTACTGGGATGATTACCTTAGATTTCAATGGAGACGCCACCAAAGATGCAATAATTAAGACTATTGAGAATGGGCAGTTTAAATATGTAGCCACCGTACGTCCTTTCTAACTAATCCTTGAAGAATTAAAGGTAAAATAATATCTTTTTGTTAAGATTGAGGAGAAGGAAAGAACCCTTCTCTTCAATCTTAATTTAAATAACCATAAAATAAAAAAAGTAAGTTATAAATAAAATTGACGATGGGATAAAATAATGAGTTTAAATATTTTTTTACAGAATTTAAGTAATGGAATTTCCTTAGGTTGTTTATTTGCCCTTATTGCCATTGGATACACTATGGTTTATGGAGTTTTGCGTTTAATAAACTTTGCCCACGGGGATATATTTATGATGGCTACCTTTTTTGTTTTTTATGCTATGACCATATTTTCTCTCCCCTGGGGAATAGCTTGCTTGGTAGCCATAGTATTAACTATGGTATTGGGTAGAACTGTAGAGAAGGTAGCTTATAAACCACTAAGGAATGCTCCTCGTGTATCTTCTTTGTGTTCGGCGATTGGAATGTCTTTTTTGTTAGAGAATTTTGCTATAGTCGTATTTGGAGGGAGACCAAAATCATTTTATCGTCCTGAGTTTTTTGCTAAAACCTTTGTTTTGGGAGAAGTTCGAGTTCCAGGAGTTAATTTTGTTACTCCTATCGTTTCTATAGTTTTTTTGTTAATATTAAGCTATATAGTCTATAGAACTAAGACGGGATTAGCTATGCGAGCTATTTCTAAAGACTTTGATACTGCTAGGTTAATGGGTATTAATTTAGATAGGACCATTTCTTTTACTTTTATGATAGGTTCAGGGTTAGCTGCTGTGGGAGCAATACTATGGGCTTTACGTTATCCTCAAATCTGGCCCTTTATGGGAGTATTCCCGGGATGGAGGGCTTTTACTGCCGCTATTATCGGAGGAATTGGCAGTATTCGGGGAGCAATGTTAGGAGGTTTTCTGGTAGGCTTACTGACCATTATGATAGTAGCATTTTTGCCGGAATTAGCTGGATATAAAGATGCTTTTATTTTTGTAATTTTAATCTTTGTATTGTTATTCAAACCAGAAGGATTATTTGGAGAAGAATAGGCAGGTATAGAAAATTGAAGGAAAAAAAGAATGGTTACTTATTATTAAAGATTGCTAGTATTTTAATAGTAATTTTATTTATTTTTATTGCTCAAAGGAGTTTTGATACTTATATTATTAGAATTTTAAATTTGTGTGGTATATATGTTATTTTAGGAGTCAGTCTTAATTTGATAAATGGTTTTACTGGTCAGTTTTCTTTAGGGCATGCTGGGTTTATGGCTATCGGGGCTTATGTCTCTGCTCTTTTGTATATGTCTCCAGAGTTAAAAGAAGTAAATTATTTTATAACTCCACTTATTTGGCCTTTAAGTGTTATTCAAGTTCCCTTTGTATTTTCCTTAATTATAGCAGGTTTGGTTTCAGCAGGTGTTGGTTTTTTAGTGGGTGCACCGTGCCTGCGTTTGAGAGGAGACTATCTAGCTATTGTCACTTTTGGATTTTCCGAAATAATAAGAGTTGTATTTTGCAATTTACAGAATATTACTAATGGACCATTAGGATTAAAAGGATTACCCAGCTACACTAATTTGTGGTGGAGTTGGGGTATAGCTATCTTCGCTGTTTGGTTTATTAAAAATTTAATTAATAGTAGTTATGGTAGGGCATTAAAATCTATCCGCGAAGATGATGTAGCTGCTGAAGCAATGGGGATAAACCTATTTTACCATAAAGTATTATCTTTTGTTGTTGGAGCATTTTTTGCTGGTATTGGTGGGGCCCTCTTAGGTAGTTTAGTTATGACTATTGATCCCAATACTTTCAGTTTTTTTATGACTTTCCAGATAATAATAATCGTTATTGTAGGAGGGTTGGGGAGTATAACTGGTACAGTAATAGTGGGTGCTTTGTTTGCTATACTGATGGAGGTATTAAGGTCAGTTGAATCACCAATGAGCCTTTTTGGATTAAATATACCTGGAATACCAGGAATGAGAATGCTTATCTTTGCTATTTTGTTAATGATAGTAGTTTTATTCTTTCATCAGGGACTTATGGGAACCAGAGAATGGTCTTGGGAATGGTTATATTATAAGTTGACCCGAAATAAAAAAGATATAGAGGAAGGAAGTTAAAGAAGAGATGAGTATCTTAAAAGCAGATCATATTACTATTCAATTTGGGGGATTGACGGCTGTCTCTGATTTTTATTTAAATTTGCAGGAAGGAGAATTAGTAGGATTGATTGGTCCTAATGGAGCAGGTAAAACTACAGTATTTAATATGCTAACTGGGGTATATAAACCTACTAAAGGAGAGATTTATTTTAATGGCCAGGAAATAACTAAAAAAAGCGTGGATAAAATTACTGCTTTAGGAATAGCCAGAACTTTTCAGAATATACGTTTATTTACTAATCTCTCAGTGATAGATAATGTAATGATAGGATGTCATCTACGAGTAAAGTCCCCAGTTTTGAGTGCGGTATTTTATTTACCACAATATTTGCAGGAAGAAAATTATATGAGGGAAGAAGCAGAAGAATTGTTAAAGGAAGTTAAGCTGGAGAAATTTAAAAATCATATAGCTGGTGGGCTTCCCTATGGAGAACAGAGGAAATTAGAAATTGCTCGAGCTTTAGCTACCCGTCCAAAATTGTTACTTTTAGATGAACCAGCAGCAGGGATGAACCCTCAGGAAACCAAAAAATTAATGGCTTTTATTCTAAGGATTCAGGAAAAGTACAAACTAACTATTATATTAATCGAACATGATATGAAAGTAGTAATGGGGATATGTAAGAGGATATTGGTGCTGGATTATGGAAAGACAATCGCCGAAGGAAATCCTGAAGAAATTCAACATAATCCAGAAGTGATTAAGGCTTATCTGGGGGTGGAAGCGCAATATGCTTAAAGTAGAGAATCTAAATGTATATTATGGTGGTATTCATGCTTTAAAAGGCATCTCTTTTGATGTTTCTAAAGGGAAAATTATTACTTTAATCGGGGCGAATGGAGCTGGCAAGAGTACTACTTTAAGAACTATCTGCTCTTTAGTTAGAGCTAAAGAAGGAAAAATTATATTTAAAGATAAGGATATAACTAATCTTTCTACTGACCAGATTGTCAAAATGGGGGCGGTATTAATTCCTGAGGGGAGAAGAATATTCCCCAATTTAACAGTCCAGGAAAATTTAGAATTAGGTGCTTTTGTCCGAGAGGATGAGGAGGAGATTATTAAAGATCAGGAATGGGTTTGTAAATTATTTCCTCGACTAAAGGAGAGACTGTGGCAAAAAGGTGGTACTTTATCGGGCGGGGAGCAACAGATGTTAGCCGTTGCTCGGGGATTGATGTCTCGCCCTAAACTCTTAATGTTGGATGAACCGTCTTTGGGATTAGCCCCCTTATTGGTAAAAGAAATCTTCGAGATTATTCAGCGAATTCATCAGGAAGGGATGACTATACTTTTAATTGAGCAGAACGCCTTTGCTGCTTTGAAAATAGCTGATTATGCTTATGTGCTGGAGACCGGACGAATTGTTTTACAAGGTACTGGGGAAGAGCTTTTGCGGAATGAAGATGTAAGAAAAGCTTATTTAGGAGAATAAGATCAATTTATAGTAATTAACCAGGATATTTTTCTGGTACAGTTAGCACTTTTATCATAAGCAGTAATATTAACAATATAGGATTTTTTAATTAAGGGCTTAAGAGGAGTATAGGAGATCTCTTGACTTGCTGGATTAAAATTGAATCTTACTTTTGCTCCACCCAATTTCATAGTAAGACTTTTTTCATCAATATTGTTCTCTTCTAAAATTGCTCCAATTTTAACATATTGATCACTAAGAACTGCTCCATCAAAGGGAAAGATTTTAGAGCTTGAGATAGGTTGTTGGTTTAATATATCGATAAAAGAAATAAAGGAATAATTCCCATAGATAATTTGTCGATTCAGGGAGAAGAGATCAGTATTAAGGGTATTATTCATACTATTGGCATTGAAAATCCCTTCATAACTTGCCTGGATAACTAAACTTTTAATTATGGGGCTGTAAACTCCATAAGGATAAGCAAAGAATTTTACTTTATTTCCTATCTTGCTTTCTAAAATCTCTTTAGATAAGAAAATTTCTTTTTTAATTCTGGAGAGATATGTATCATAAGATTCGTTTTCTTTGTAATGAAGGAGATTACAATGGCTTAAGGTGTGAGAACCAATTTCTATATTATTTTTGGTCATCTCTCTAATCTCTTCCCAGGTAAGGCTATAACGATTTCTTTCGATGAAATCGGTGTATAGAAAGAGAGTTGCTGGGAAGTTATATTTTTTCAAGATAGGATAGGCTAAAGTGTAAGTAGATTTAAAACCATCATCTATGGTGATTGCTACCGGTTTTGGCGGAAGTTGACCAGTTCTTAGTCTTTCAAGTAATTCTGAAAGAGAGATTACCGAATAATTATGAGTAAATAAGTAGTTCATCTGCTCTTCGAAATCTTCGATATTCATCTTATAACTACTCCCTTCATCTTTAGTAAAATTATGATAGGTTAAAATAGGGATAATAGTTTCTTTTGCATAGATTATACAATTGGATTGATAAAGGTGATAACAAAATATTGAGGTGAATAAATAAAGAAATAATATAAAGATTAGTGACAAAATCTTGTTTTTGTGTACAATAAGACTATCGGGTGAGTAAATTCCTGTGAAGCCCCTATTCCTTTTGTTGTTTTTTAGACTCATAATAACTTTTTATAGATTTTTATTTTTCGTATAATTTGTTAATATCTTTAAATAATTATAACATATTATAAGTAGTTATTAACCGAACTTATGAATTACCCATTCTACTTTTCCAATCATATTAAAATCATCCGTTTCTCTTACTAAAATGGGGGGGTACTCTAAATTAGCACTCTGCAATATAATGTCTTTATTTTGCTTTGATATTTTTTTTATGGAAATTTCGTTATTAAGTGAGATCAAGGCGACAATCCCGTTTTCTATTTTGCTTTGTTTTCTTAAAATTAAAATATCCCCTTCTTCAATTCCTTTATGGGTCATACTTTTGTCTTTTATTCTAATAGCAAAAAGATCTTTAGTGGGGAGACTTTCCAGTCCAGGTAGAAAAGCGCTATATCCTTCTATATTTTCTGAAATTAAAAAGGGTTTTTCTATAGAAGTTATATTATATATGGGAATTTGTTTTAAATTATCTTCAGATTTCCCAGAAGGAAGGTAACCTATAAGGCATAAAAGTTCTTCTGGTTTAACCTTATAAGCTGTAGCCAGTTTATTTAATATTTCTGCAGAAGGTTTTCTCTTATTCCTTTCAATTAAAGAGATGTATGAGTTAGATATACCAGTTTTAACTTCTACTTGTTTAGTAGTAAGATTATTTTTTAGCCTCAGTTCTTTTAGATATGCCCCTATTCCCATTAACCTTACCTCAATATCGTTTTGTTTACAATTGTTATTATATATTATTTTTCTGATATAATTGTAAAAAAAGTAAAAATTATTTTAAAAATCATTGACAAATGTAATATGTCTTTGATATACTTTCTTACTAAAGTAAGAATATAGCGGGTAACGCCTATGGTTTATAAAATAAAAGTAGGAATTAAAAAAAATAATTTGATAAATATTCTTGCCAGAAAAAATTGGAATTTCACCGAACTTGCGCGGAGAATAGGCTATTCTTCGAGTATAATTACTTTGTATCTCAAGGGAGAGAGAAATCCTACCGCTAAAGTAAGAAGGAGAATGTTAGATGCCTTGGGGTGTGAATGGGATGATATTTTTTATACTATTGAGCAAGATAAGTCTTAGTTAGTTGGTAGAGAGGGATTTTGAATTTAAGATTTAAGTAAAAATTATCAATTTGCTTTATAAGTATTTTATCTTTTGTTGTTTTTGATATAATTATTGATATTAAAATATATAAGAGTTAGGTCTATATTTTTGTACTTTTACTTCTGGGGTAGTTTTTGGGGAGAATAAGTAATGTTAAACCAAAATAAAGCAAAAGTAAAAAAGTTAGAAGAAGAGCTGGTTATTTTAAATAAGGATCGAGAAAGACTCTCTTTAGAGTTATCTACTTTAAGGTTGATAATTTCAGAAATAAACAGAGGTCCTGATTTAGATAAGATTTTAAATTTAATTATGGAGAAAGCTGTTCAGATAGTTGAGGCTGAGAGAGGTTCCTTGATGCTCTTCGACCCTAAAAAGGAGGAGTTGTATATTAAAAGTGCAGTAGGTTTAAGTAAAAAGATTGTTTCTACTGTTCGAATAAAGCCAGGTGAGGGAATTGCCGGTTGGGTCTTTAAAGAGGGCAAGCCTTTATTAATAGAAGAAGGAGCTAAAGATCCGAGATTTAAAGAGTTTGAAAATGCCCAGGTGAAATTAAAATCAATAATTAGTGTTCCTTTAAAAATTAAAGATAAAGTAGTTGGAGTAATTAATTTAGATAATAAGAGAAAAAACGGTATTTTTAATATAGATGATTTACAGCTTCTCTCTAATTTCGCTAATCATGTTACTATAGCCTTAGAAAATCTTAGGTTACATCGAGAAATTAAAGAAGAATTGAAAGAGCATGGTCTTATTCATGAAATTATTAATTCTATAAATTCTACTCTTAATTTAGAGGAAGTTTTACTTAAAGTAGTAAATTCAATTCGGGAATATTTTAATTATTCTATCTGTGATATCCTCTTATTGGATGAGCAGAATGAGAACCTTTACTTTGCTGCGACAGATGGATATTCAGCTAAGAGCAGAAGAAATATTCGCATAAAATTAGGAGAGGGAATTACCGGAAGAGTAGCGGTTACCGGCAAGCCTTTAGTGGTTCCTGATGTTACTAAATTTGAAGGATATATTTGTTCAACAAAAGAGGTTCGTTCAGAAATAGCTGTTCCCCTTAAGGCAAGAGGTGAAATAATTGGAGTCTTTAATCTAGAGAGCAGAGAATTTAATGCCTTTAATGAGCATGACCTTAGATTGCTTTCCATACTTTCTGTTCCTGTAGCTATAGCTATTCAGAATGCCCGGTTACACCAACGAATGGAGAATTTAGCTATTACTGATGAGCTAACTGGACTTTATAATTTTAGATATTTGAAGGAGCATTTAAAAGAAGAGATAAAGAGATCTCAGCGATATGGACACCCATTAGCTTTGATTATGGCAGATATAGATCATTTTAAAGAATATAATGATACCTTTGGACATCCAGAAGGAAATAAGGCTCTAAAAAGTGTAGCCAATATTTTAAAAAGTAATGTTCGGGAAGTGGATATAGTAGGAAGGTATGGTGGTGAGGAATTTATTATTATTCTCCCTGAGGCTAAGCAAAAGCAAGCCCAGGAAATAGCTGAACGAATAAGGCTTAAAGTTGAAGAATATAAATTTATAAATAATAAGGATAAGGATTACCCTGCTGAAACAAAATTAACTTTAAGTTTAGGGGTAACTTCTTGCTTTCGGGAGGTCATCTCTCCACAAGGTTTGATATATAAAGCAGATCAAGCTCTTTATTTGGCTAAGCGAAAAGGTAGAAATAGAGTTGAGGTTATCTAATGGTAAAGGAGCAAGCAAAGTTGTAGAGGGGTTTCAGGGGAGTTTACTCCCCTGACGACCTTATAAGTTTGTCGAGGATCGGTGATATTTCTTTTAAGTCTTTTACTATAAAGTCTGCTTTATCCTTATCAGTATCATCTGCGGAGAATTTATTTATCCAGATAGTAGTCATCCCCATATTTTTCCCTCCGATAATATCTTTTTTATAAGAATCACCTACCATAATTGATTCTTCTCCCCGACAACCAGCTTTGTTTAAGGCTACTTGAAAGATTTTTGGTTCTGGCTTATAAGTTTTTACCTCTTCTGAAGTGGTAATAGAGTCAAACATCTCTTTAATTCCAAAGACCTTGAATTGAAAATCTTGATAATCATTATCTATATCACTGATAACCCCTATATGAATAGATTTGTGGTTTCTAAGCTTTTTGATAATTTCGAGGGTTTCGGGGAATAATTTTACATATTTTTTATGATTTTCAAAATATATTTTTTTAAACCAGGAGTAGTCTTCCTCTGAGGGGTTTATATTGTATTCTGAAAGTATTCCTCTAAAAGCTTTTTTGCTGGACTCGCGAAGAGGGGTAAAGGATTTATCTTCTGGGTCGCAATCTAATAGAGTCATTTCTTTGGTAAAGAGGAAGGAATTATATTTAGTAACTAAATCTTCTGGGCGAATAGAAAGATTGTATCTTTGAATAATATCTTCCATCATATATAGATGGGCGATATTATCGCTTTCTGCATCCATTAAAGTTCCTCCGAAATCAAAAAATACGGCTTTGTATCTTTTTGCTTCATTTTTATCTATTTTGGCCATCTTACTCTCCTTGATTTTTGAAAAACAAATTTTTAGTTATCAGTTTTTAGTTTAAAGTAAAAATTATGAAAAATCAAGCTGGATAAAAATTATGTAATCTTTTAATGGCCTTAATTTTTTCACTTTGCTCGATCTTTGATGAATTAATAGCTTTTTTTAAAATATTGATAGAAAGGTCATAATTTTTTCTATCTACTGGATAAGGGTGTCCATCCTTCCCTCCATGGGCAAAACTGTATCTTACTGGGTCATTAAAACTGGGGGCAGTACCATAAATTAATTCAGAAATCAAACTAAGGGCTCGGATAGTCTTGGGACCTACTCCTCTTATTCCCAACAATTCTTCGAAGTTTTTCGGTTGCTTATCATAAGTGGTTAAAAATATTTTATTCAATCTTTCTGGATTTATATCTCTTACTAAGACCTGGTGATGAGCAGGTAAATTCAGATTTTGTAATTTTTTTATTTCAGCTATTAGTCCTTCAGGTTTTTCTTTAGCTAGTAAAGTAGTTACTTCTCTGGCTTTTTTGCTTTTCTGGGCAATCATATTTAAAGGTTTGCCTTTCTTATCACAACATATTGCTGAATGAGGTTCACAGACGAAGTCTTTAACTTCTTTCCCTAACCAGTGATATCTTCGGGCATAACGGGTAGAGGTATTCATTCCCTGTTGTACAACTGTCCATAAACCATTTTTAGAAAAGAAAAAACAATGATGGTAGAGTTGATAGCCATCCTGAAGGGCAGAGCTATCCACTTTAGCCACCATTTTACTGGCGTAGATAAGTTTTGAAGGGTCTTGGTTAAGATAAGTTCCCACTTGTTCGATTTCTGAAGGAGTTTTGCGAGAAGTTCCTCCTTTACCTCCAGCCACAAATAAACCTAAATCTTTTTCTATTCCCTTTATACCTTCTTTTAGGGCTCCACAGACGGTAGTAGTAATTCCACTGGAGTGCCAATCGAAACCTAATACACATCCCAAAGCTTGAAACCAGAAAGGGTCAGAAAGTTTCTGTAGCATCTCTTCAGGTCCATATTCACTTATTACAAAGATGGTAATAAGGCGAGCTAATTCTTTCATTCTCTGAAAAAGCCATCGGGGAGCTTTACCGTAATGTAAAGGTAGATTAGCAGTTCCAGTTCGCATAATTTTCTCCTTTTGATAAGATGATTAACCAGTTCATTTAACCCAGATTGTATAGATAGGAAGAATTGGACCATTGTTTATTTTTTATCTATATATTTCTAATAATTCTTTAAATTTTAGGGCATTTTTTATTGCGTATCCATAAGCATCATTATTAAAATAAGCGTAGATACTCCTTCCTTCTTCGAGCCAATGTTTGCTTTTATCTGCCCAATATTTAAGTTCTCTATCTGAATAATTAGAGCCATACAATTCTTCCCCGCCATGAAATCTGAGGTATAGGAAATTAGCGGTCGTTTTTTCTATATAAGGCCAGCGTTTAGAGTGTGCTATGCAGAGGGAAAAATTATAATCTTGCAGTATATTGAAAAGTTCTGGGCAGAACCAGCTTTTATGGCGAAATTCGAAAGTTTGAGGGATATTTGAGGAAATACGAAAACTTCTTAATAATTGACAAAAATAACTTATTCTTTTCCCATCAAAGTGAAGATTAGGAGGAAGTTGCCATAAAACTGCCCCCAATTTTTTCTTTAATTCCTGAACATAAGAGAAAAATAGTTCTAAAGGTTCTTCACAATTATTTAATTTTTTTATGTGGGTAATAAAACGACTTCCCTTTACTGCAAATGTAAAATTATCTGGAGTACGTTCATACCATCTTTTAAAGACTTCTTTTTTGGGAAGGCGGTAAAAAGTTATATTTAATTCTACAGTATCAAAAAATTGACAGTAATACTCTAACCATTTTGCTGAAGAAATTTCAGGAGGATAAAATACTCCATCCGCCCAGTGTTTATAACTATATCCACTTGTGCCAATAAAAATATTTTTTTGCATTTATGTTGCCTTTAATCAGAACCGCTGCTTAAATTTAATATTCGTTAGATATTAAAAGATTTTTCCCTATTTATTTTACCACTAATTAACCTGGTATGGTAGTTTTGAGGGTAGGAAAGAAAAAATAATTAAGAGGAAATAATTTTTTTTAATCTTTCACCTTTGTTAATAAAGAAGAGGTTGCTAAAGCAAATATCAATCCCGCCCAGAAGGGTGATAGAGGACCAAACTGGAACTTTAAATACCCTCCCAGGGAAGGTCCAAGAGATCCGATCAAACCAGTACAGGTACCGATAAAACCAATTACCAGTCCTCTTGATTCTTGGTGAGTAATATCAGCCAAAAATGAATCATAAGCAATATGACAACTCTGGGAAAAAATGGAGAATATGGCAAATAAAACAATTGCTGACCACAAATTAGAACTTAAGCCCCATAAGATTACAAATATCCCCAGCCCTAAAGCACTGCCTAATAGAACTTTTTTACTGCTCCATTTATCAATAATTTTTTCTCCCCCAAGACTATAAATAACTGCCGCAAGCCCTCCTAAGGCAAAGAGCAAATTGATTTTAGATTTATCTAAATTCATTACTTCCTTGGCATATAAAGAGATAAAAGGTCCATTAGTGGTAAGATTAAATAATAGAAAGAGGGAAGAAATGGCTAAGATGATGAGCCACATCTTTTTATTAAATAATTTTTTAAAAGAATTAATTTTATTGATTTTTTTACGATAATGATGAGTTTCCCTTAACCAGAACATTCTGGCCAGAGCACATAAAAAGGTAACCAGAGAAGTAAGATAAAACAAATACTTCATTTCTATTCGAGGAATCAACACCATTCCTATGGCTGGTCCTAGGGTAATTCCTAAAATGACAAATAGTTCAAACCTGCTAAAAGCTATACCTCTCTTATTTTTGGGTACAGATTCAGCAATCAGGGAATAGAAAGAGGGTAATTGAAGAGCACTCAAGCTGTTAGCGATGGTGAGAAAAAATATTAAGATAATCCAATTAGAAGAATTACCAGCTAAAAAATATAAGATAGGAAAGACAAAACTCGGGAAAACTATTAGCATCTTACGGCCAAAATAGTCAGAGAGCATTCCTCCTAAAAATTGCATTAGAGTAGAAGAGAGAGTAAGTAAGGTGTAGGAAAATCCCACCTGAAAATCATTTGCTCCTAATTCTTGAAGATAAATAGGAAGAACAGGATACCAACTGAAAAAGGCTATTAGGATAAACAGAATGGTTATTGATAATACAGAAACATTTTGTTCGATAAATAAAGATTGACGGATTTTAGCCCAAAAATTCATTAAAGCCTCCTTAAGTATAGTGTTACCTAATCTAATACTAAATATTTTTTGCAAACTGTGGTAAAATATAAACAATTATATCATAACAGAAAAGATAAGATAATAAGAGAGAAAAATTATTTTTTATATCTTGAAAGAACGGGGGGAAAGATGTTTAAATATAGATACACTAAGTCCTGGTAAAACAAAAAGATTATTTCTGTCTTTTGCACCCATAAAAATGAGGGGAGTAGGAAAGAGGCAGAGAGTGAATAATTTTAAAATATTTAAAATAGGAGGTAAGATAAATGGAATTGAAAACAGTAAAAATGGAATTTCCTGAGGAGGCAAATATTATTATCGGTCAGACTCATTTTATTAAAACTGCAGAAGATCTTTATGAAATAATGGTTACTGCTGTACCGGGAGTAAAATTTGGACTGGCTTTTAATGAGGCTTCTGGTCCTTGCTTGGTGAGGGCAGAAGGAAATGAGCCAGAGTTAAAAAACTTAGCCATAAAAAATGTAAAAGCTATTGGGGCAGGGCATGTTTTTGTAATTATTTTGAAGGATGCATATCCTATAAATGTATTAAATGCTATAAAAAATTGTCCAGAAATATGTTCTATATTCTGTGCTACTGCCAATGCAGTTGAAGTAATAATTGCTGAAACTGATTTAGGGAGAGGAGTACTGGGAGTAATTGATGGTTTATCACCGAAGGGGATAGAAACAGATAAGGATGTTCAAGAGAGAAAAGAATTTTTGAGGATGATTGGATACAAAAGATAGCGTAGAGCGTAAAGAAGTAACAAGTAATGAGTAGCAAGTAAGAAGTTAAATAGTTACCTGGTTACCTGGTTAACTAGTTGAGGAATTAGAAGGTTAAAGAATTAATACTAAACTAATTAACCAACAAACCATTTAACTAGCTAACTAAATACTAACGACTATTCACTATTCACTAACGACTAAATTGAAAGGAGGTAAATTTAATTATGCAGAAGAAGCTTTATAGATCAAGAAAAGACTATATGATTGGCGGTGTATGTGGGGGAATTGCCGAATATTTTGAAATTGATTCTACTTTAGTAAGATTACTGGCAGTATTAATTGTTCTTTTAGGGGGAGCAGGAGTTGTTGCCTATATTATTGCCTGGATTATAATCCCCAAAAATCCAGAACAAGTTTCTGACGAGGATTTTGAAAAGAGGGAAAAATTAAAAGAGAAGATTAAGAAAGGTACTGAGAATGTGGTAAAAGAAGTTAGAGAACATTTTGAATCATCAGAAGAACCTTACCACAAGTCAGAAAAGAATAAAAGGATTTTAGGGGGCATAATTATAATAGTTATAGGTTTAATCTTTTTACTAAACAGTTTTTTCCCCTGGGTAGATTGGAATAGACTATGGCCCCTAATTTTAATTGCTGTAGGCATTACTATTATGATTCAGGCTTTTAAAAAGAAATAGCCAGATAATAAAATGATGAAGAATGAATTTTTAGATTATATTCAACATAAAGAGAGAATTTTCGAATCTGTCAGAAAACCGATAATGGCCTGGTTATGCACTTATACTCCTATTGAAATAATTATAGCTGCTGGATTTTATCCTTATAGAATTATGCCACAAGCAGATCCATCTATGGCTAATTCATATTTGGATAGTAATTTTTGCCCTTATGTTCGCAGTTGTCTGGGAGAGGCGCTGGAAAAAAGACTAAAATATGCAGATAATTTAATAATAGTAAATTCTTGTGATGCTATGCGCAGACTTTATGATGCCTGGAGACATTATGTTCAAGGAAGTTTTATCTATTTATTAGATTTACCTCGAGATGATTCTGCGAAAGCTGTTAAATATTATCAGGATAATCTTCAATTACTAATAAATGAGTTAGAAGAAAAATTCAAGATAAAGATATCTAAAGACTTGCTCTTTCAAGCAATCTTGGTCTGCAATAAAAACCGTAAATTGTTGGCTAAATTGTCTGACTTATATGTAAAAGGAAAGATTTCTTTATCAGCTGTGGAATTTCTGCAAATAGTCAAGGGGAGTATGATTTTTCCCCAAGAAGAGTATAATCTACGTTTAGAGAAATTTTTGAAAAATTTAAAAAAGGAAGAGAATATTTTATCTGAAGCCTCCCAGATTAAGAATAAATCTAAAATTCTTATTACTGGAACGGTTATGGATGACTTAAGTATGGCAAAGGTGATAGAAGATTATGGCGGGAAAGTAGTATTTGTAGATATGTGCACCGGGAATCGCTGGTTTCAAGACCAAAGTAAAATTTCTAAAATGGAACAGATAAATAGTGATCCTCTTAGAGTATTAGCTGAATATTATTTAAATAAGATTTCCTGCCCCCGAATGATGAATTTAGAAAAGAGATGGGAATATCTTTTAAAAATTATTAAAGATTACCAGGTAAAGGGAGTAATTTTTTATAATCTAAAATTTTGCGATACTTCTATGTTTGAATTGCCTTTGATAAGGGAAAAGTTACAAAGATATAAAATTCCCAGTCTTTGCTTAGAAGGAGAATTTGTTCCCAGCAATTCAGGGAGGATAAAGACCAGAATTCAAGCTTTTTTGGAGGTATTAGAATTTGCCAGATAATTATAAGAATAATTTTAAGTCTGTATTAGTAAAAAAGATAGCTAGAAATTCTAATACTTATAAAATTGGCAATATAGGTTCAAAGATATATTTTAGAAAAAGTTCAAAAAGTTTTAAACTTTGGTTAGATTTCCTTTTTTATCAACTAAAAGAGGCCTGTAAAAAACGAAAATTAGTAGTTTGGACTAATATTTATACACCTTCTGAACTATTGTATGCCCTTGACCTTATGCCTATTTACCCTGAGCTCATTTCTGGTGTATTGGCTTCTGTGGGTTTAGCCAGTTATTTTATAGAGACCGCTGAATCAAAATTTTATACCACTGACTTGTGTTCATTTTATCGGATAGCAACTGGCTTAACTTTAAAAGACTGGTTCCCTAAGCCAGATTTAATCATTTCCAGTTCTCAATTATGTGATGGCTCTACTAAATTTTTTCATAATATAAGTAAATATTATAATTGCGGACATTATTTGATAGATACTCCATATTATAATAATTTAAGTTCCCAGAAATATATTATTTCCCAATTAAAAGAAATTGCCCATAAAATAGCTGAAATTACTGGTAAGCAATTAGATAATAAAAGATTAAACTATGCCTTTGATTTATCTAATCAGACCAGAGAATATATCATAAAAATCAGTAAATTGCGAGAAAATATCCCTTCTCCTTTATCAGGTTGGGATGCTATGGCATATATCTTATATATGTTTTTCTCTTCTTTAGGGACAGAAAGAGGATGGGAATTTTACCGAACTTTGTATCAAGAGATTAAAGAAAAGGTTGACCAGGGGATTGGCGCAATAAAAGAAGAGAGGCATAGAATTCTTTGGCTTCATCAGATAAGACCCTATTATCAAAATGAAATAATGCAGAATCTCCGAGAAAATAGGGCAGTAATCTCCTTCGAAGAAGTAAGTTATGTCTATTGGTCGGTGTTAGACCCCCAAAGACCCTGGGAAAGTTTAGCTCAAAAAATAACTTCTAATTTTGGGATAGGTCCCATAGAGAGAAGAATAAAAACGGTGTATGATTTAGTAAAGAGATATAAGATAGATGGAGTGATTCATTTCTCTCAAAGAGGGTGTCGCCAAAGTTGCGGGGGTGCCTATATTATAAAAGATTTTTTGCAAAAGAAAGGAGTGCCAATGTTAATAATGGATGGAGATGGAGCTGATTATCGTAATTATTCTAAAGGCCAAACCCGAACCAGAATTGAAGCATTCCTGGAGATGCTCTCATAAAAATATAATTTTTTTAAAGAAAAGGAAGAGTCAAAATGATTGTAGCGGGATTAGATATAGGTTCATTGACTATTAAAGTAGTTATCTTTGAAGAGAATGAAATAAAAGGATTTACCATTATACCTACTGGCACAGATGTAAATAAATTGACTAAAGATTGTTTAGAGCAAACTCTTAGAAGGACAGGGAATAATTTTAGAGACCTGCAAGCTATAGTTGCTACTGGTTATGGTAGAATAAATGTGCCTTTTGCCAATAAATCTATCACTGAAATTACCTGCCATGCCTTAGGGGCAAGTTGGATAAATTCTGATACCCGGACAGTTATTGATATTGGTGGACAGGATAGTAAAGTGATAAGTGTAGACCAGGATGGGCGAGTAATTGATTTTGTTATGAATGATAAATGTGCTGCAGGAACAGGTAGATTCCTGGAAGTTATGGCTCAGGCTTTAGGGGTAAAGACAGAAGAATTGGGGAAAGAATCTTTGAAGTCGAAGAAGAAAATATCCATAAGTAGTATGTGTACGGTATTTGCCGAGTCGGAAGTAATTTCTTTGATTGCTGAGGGGTATGCTAAAGAAGATATTATTAGAGGATTGCACGAGGCCATTTCTAATCGAATTTGTAGTATGGCTAATAGATTAAGATTAGAAAATAGTGTTACTTTAACTGGTGGAGTGGCGAAAAATATGGGAATGGTGCATGCCCTAAAAAAGAGGTTAAAGGTAAAAGTTTATGTTCCTGAAGAACCTCAAATAGTAGGTGCATTAGGAGCAGCTATCGCAGCTAGAAAGATCGTATATAGTGGATAGTCGTTAGTATTTAGTAAAGAAAAGATAAAGTAAAAATAAGATGTAACTTGCAACTTGCATCTTCTTTTTTATCTTAATTGGAGAATCGGTGAATTAAATCATGTCATTAGTTTCAAAGATAAAAGAATTAGGAG
>CAYTKP010000010.1:18966-27087 GCA_964438695.1 uncultured Atribacterota bacterium
GGAGAATCGGTGAATTAAATCATGTCATTAGTTTCAAAGATAAAAGAATTAGGAGAAGAATTAGGTATAGATGTAGTTAGGATTACCAATGCCGAAGCTTTTCCAGAAACAGAAAAGCAAATTATAAAAAATATAGAAAAAGGCTATATTCCTAAAGACAATTATTATAAATCAAAATATATTTCCCCAGCCGAAAATCAATTAAATCTGAAAAAAATTAGCAGAAGATGTAATCCAAAAAGCATTTTAAAAAGAGCAAAATCGATAATTAGTGTGGCTCAGTCTTATTTGATAGAAGAGACAGAAGATATTCAAGACAAAGAACAACTTTATGGGAAAATTGCTAAATATAACGTGGGCAATTTCTATTATGAGGTAAAATTAAAACTAAAAAAAATAATTGATTTTATAGATCAGGAAACTAATTTTAAATATAGATCTAAAAATAAATCTTGTTATGTCTCTTTAGTAGAAAAACCGATTGCTCAACGGGCTGGAGTAGGATGGTATGGGAAACATGGAATAATTGTTACCAAAAAATTTGGTTCCTGGGTAGTTTTAGGAGAAATTATAACTGAACTGGAATTAGAAACAGATGAGCCTCTTCAACAAGATTGTGGTGATTGTACTAGATGTATGGATTTATGTCCAACTAAGGCCATAGTTTCTCCCTACATAATTGATCGCACTAAATGCTTACAATATATTTCTGAAAGACCAATGAAAGTACCTTTAGCTTTTCGGGAAAAATGGGGGGATAGATTATATGGATGTACTACTTGCCAGGAGGTTTGTCCTAGAAATGATAAAGTAAAACTTAAGAAATATAGACCTAAATATGGATATATTGGCTCAAAAATTCCGTTAATACCTTTACTTTTCATTACCGAAGAGGAATTTCAGAATTATTTTGCTTATAATCAGATTGCTATGAGACCCCAAGAGGCAATTAAAAGAAATGCTGCTCTAGCCTTGGGTAATATTGGTGATACTAAAGCGGTGAGTCCCTTAGTTAGAACTTTGCAAGAAGATAGTAGTCCGATGGTAAGGGGTCATACTGCCTGGGCTCTGGGTAAAATCGGCGGGCAAAAAGCGAAGTTTGCCTTGGAAAAGGCTCTAAAAATAGAAGATAATAAAGAAGTAAGAGAAGAAATTATAAATGCCTTGGGGATGTTTTAACTAAAAATCAATTATAGGGGAAATTAATTATGCGTAATTCATATTTAATTAGGTCAAAAAATATTTTTTTATCATTATTGTGTATTATAGTTGTAATTTTGGTTAGTTCTCAACTTGTCTTAGCTAAAGGTAACGTTAGTAAAGTTAATTTATTTCGTATCGGTAATGATATCAATATTAAAGAAGGCGAAGTGGTTAATACTATATTTTCTATAGGAGGTAAGGTAGTTATTGATGGAGAAGTTAGAGGAAGAGTTATTGCTATTGGAAAACTGATTTCTGTAGGAGGGAAGGTAGACAAGGATATAGTATCTATTGGTAATAATATAGTATTAAAAGAAGGAAGTATAGTTGGTGGTGATGTAATATCGATTGGGGGGAGAGTCTTTCGTTGGGCTGATACAGAAGTAAAAGGGAAAATTAAAGAAATAAATAGATTTGGTTTCAATCGAGAATTTAATCGAGATTTCGAAAATCTTCCCTTTGGCTCTCCACGATTTTTTTATTGGAGGAACTTTTATCCTTTGCAAATTTATTTTGAGGGAAATTTTAAGTTATTTAAACTGATAACTCTTTTAATAGTTGTAGGATTAGCGGTGGCCCTTTTCTCTAAACAGATAAGAAATATTGCTACTTTTGTTAGTAAAGAACCTGGCGAAAGCTTATTATTTGGTATTTTAGGCATAATTTTAATAATTCCCCTGACTATAATTTTGGGTCTGTCTATTATTGGTATTCCCTTAATATTTTTACTTATTATATTTATTATCATAGCAAGTTTGTTAGGGGTGGTGAGCATTTATTTTTTGATAGGGCAGAGATTTTTAACTACCTTTAATTTTAAAAATACTACCAGTTTATGGGGTGTTTTTATAGGATTAATAATCTTGGAGTTAATAAGAACTATCCCTTATCTAGGGGGGATTATTATGTTTAGCGTTTATCTTTTTGGGTTTGGAGCGGTGATAAAGACGAGGTTTGGAAGTAAAACTAGCGTATAATGTTTAACGGGTAACAGAGATATCTGGCTAACCGGTAAATTGATAAACAGGGTAACTAGCGAGATTTATAGTCTAAAAGGAAGGATTAAATATAAGAATGATCCGAGTGGAAGGGTTAACTAAAGTATTCAGTGATAAAAAAAGAGGAAAGGTTGTGGCAGTCAATAATTTGAAATTTGATTGTCAGAAAGGACAGATATTTGGCTTATTGGGTCCGAATGGGGCAGGTAAAACTACTACTTTACGTATTTTAGCTACTATGATGGTTCCTACGCAGGGCAAAGCAGAAGTAAACGGATTTGATGTAGTAAAAGAAGCCAGTAAAGTAAGAAGACACATAGGATTTTTATCCAGCGAAACAGGATTATATGACCGTTTTACTCCTCGAGAGACTGTAGAATTTTTTGGTCGGATTAATGGGATAGAAGATAAAATTATTAAAAAAAGAATGGCTGAAATCTTTCATAATTTAGATATGGAAGATTTTCAGGATGTTAGAGTAAACAAACTTTCCACTGGAATGAAACAGAAACTCTCTATCGCCAGAAGTATTATTCATAACCCATCGGTATTGATTTTAGATGAACCTACTGTGGGGTTAGATATAATTACTGCAAGAAGTGTAGTGGAATATATTAAAAAATTTAAAGAAGAGGGGAAGTGTATCATCTATTCTACTCATATTATGCGGGAAGCGGAAAAATTGTGTGATGTAATTGCGATTATTTATCAAGGGAATATCGTGGCTAAGGGAACATTAGAAGAGTTAAGAAAAAATTCTTTATCTGACGATTTAGAAGAAATATTTTTTAGGTTAATAAATCAGGGAGAGAAACGAAAATGAGCTGGAAAAATATTAGACTTATCTTGGTTAAAGAATTAGTGGGAACTATACGAGATAGAAGAACTATTATGGCTATGGTAATAATTCCTTTAATCTTTTATCCTCTCTTATTTACCGGGATTGGTTATTTTAATAAATTAGGAAGTACGAAATCGGAAGAAGCTATTTCCAATATTGTAATACACGGCGGGGAATTTGCCCCTCAATTAGTGAAATATCTTCACGATAATGAAAAGATTGAAATTCTTAATATAAAAGATGATCCTTCCTTCAAATTGAAGAAAGGGGATGTTCAAGCAGTATTGGAGATTCCTTCAGATTTTAAATATAAAATTGACCAGGGCGCGGCTGTTAAACTTATCTTAAAATACGATGCCACAGAGGCAAAATCAAGAATAGCCCAGAAAAGAGTTAACCAGATAATGGAAAAATATAAAAGCGAAATAATTTTACAGAGGCTTTCTCAACTGGGTTTAAAAGAAGAATTTATTATTCCGATAATCCTAGAAGAAGAAAATATTGCTACTGCCGAAAAGATAACTGGTTCGTTTTTGGCAATTTTACTTCCTTATTTAATTATAATCCTCATCTTTGTGGGGGCAATGCATACCGCCGTGGATATAACTGCCGGCGAGAAAGAAAGGGGGACTATTGCTACTCTTTTAGTAAGCCAAATAAGTCGTTTAGAGATAGTATTGGGCAAGTGTTTTGTGGTAATGTTAATTTCTTTTACCAGTATGGTTTTGGGGTTACTCGGGCTTACTCTGGCTTTTTTATCGGGTGCTTCTATTGCTGGAGGTATTGAGGGAGCAAAATTTGGGATATCTATTAATACTATCTTTTTGATTTTTCTAGTTTTACTTCCCTTAGTCGGTTTAGCCAGCGCAGTATTAGTGATGGTGGGAATATTTGCTCGTAATATTAGGGAGGCCTCGAGCTATATCACCCCTATTTATATGTTGACTATCTTTTTGGGAATAATTTCTATAAGTCAGGGAATAGAACTGACCGACAAAATGTTTTTAGTTCCGGTTTTAAATAGTAGTTTTGTTTTTAAAGAACTATTGATGGGTAAGATTTACTGGGAGCATATTATAACAACTTTTAGTGCTAACATGATAATTGCTGGGTTTGCTCTTCTGAAAGCTACTCGTCTTTTTAGTAAAGAAGAAGTTCTCTTTAGGAGTTAAAATGAAAAGGAGGAAAAATTGATGAACTATTTTTTAAATGAAGAACAAGAGATGATAAGAGATTTAGTAAAAGAGATTGCCCAGGAGAAGGTTGCCCCATTAGCTGCTGAATTAGATGAAAAAGGAGAATTTCCCTGGGAGTTAATAAAATTATTTGCGGAATCAGACCTTTTTGCCTTATTCGTCCCCGAGGAATATGGCGGGTTAGGTAAGGGTGTTTTAGACCTGTGTATTGTCGTAGAGGAATTAAGTAAAGCTTGTGCCGGAGTTTCTGTAACTTATGCTGCAAGTGCTTTAGGGACTTATCCTATTATATTATTTGGTTCAGAAGAACAAAAAAAGAAGTATCTCCCGGCGATAGCTAAAGGAGAAAAACTGACTGCTTTTGGCTTGACGGAATCAGATGCGGGTAGTGATGCCGGAGGGATTCGTACAGCTGCGGTGCGGGATGGTGATTACTATATTTTAAATGGCAATAAACAGTGGATTACTAATGGAGGAGAAGCGGAAATTTATACAGTAATTGCTCTAACTGATAGAGCAAAAGGTAGTCGGGGTGCTTCGGCTTTTATAGTAGAGAAGGATACTCCTGGGTTTGGCTTTGGTAAAAAAGAGAATAAAATGGGAATTCGTTGTTCCGCGACTCGAGAGCTAATTTTTAATAATTGTCGGATTCCTAAAGAAAATTTGTTGGGAAGGGAAGGTATGGGCTTTTTGGTAGCTATGAGAACCTTAGATAAATCGAGACCAGGAGTGGCGGCTCAAGCTATAGGAATTGCCCAAGGAGCGTTGGATGATGCGGTGAAATATGCCCGAGAAAGGATTCAATTTGGGAAACCCATCTCTTCCTTCCAGGGGATTCAATTTATGTTAGCTGATATGGCAACTCAAATTGAAGCAGCCCGGGCATTACTTTATGCAGGTGCTCGTTATATTGATAGTGGAGCAAAAGATATTTCTAAAATATCGTCAATGACTAAACTATTTGCTTCTGATGTAGCAATGAAGGTTACTACAGATGCCGTACAAATTTTTGGCGGTTATGGTTATATGAAAGATTATCCGGTAGAAAAAAGGATGAGAGATGCCAAGATTACTCAAATATATGAGGGAACCAATCAGATACAAAGAGAAATTATCGCTTTACAACTGATTAAAGAAGCCGCTAAAAGTAGGGCATAATCTAAAAAGTATATAATATAGTAATATATGAATGTATGGTATGGGTACGATGCATTGTACCCACAGGGAAAAGCAATAATATTAGTAAGGGCACAATTCATTGTGCCCTTACCGCTTAATTATAACCAAAAATTATAATTTGCTATAAAATTGTCTTTAGCGTCAGATACATAACCTAATTAGAATATTTTTTGGTATTTAGGAAATAACTATATTATTCTTACCATATTTACTGATATTTGATATAATGTAGACAAAAAAGAAAACCTTTGCTCTTTCTAAAGCCTTACAAGTAATGTTCTTAGTTCCCGGCTAAAAGTTTGTTAATGAACAGATTTAAGAAAAGAGGAGAAAGTCTCGGAGAAAGAAAAAACCATCCCTGGTTACTTGGAGGTGTAAAATGATGGGAAATTTAAAAATTGGAATACCACAGGCACTACTTTATTATGAATACTTTCCCCTATGGAAAAATTTTTTAGAGGGTTTAGGGGCGGAAGTAGTTACCTCTGGTCCCACCACCAAAGAGATACTCGATTTAGGAGTAAGATCAGCTATTAGTGAAATATGTTTCCCAGTCAAGGTATTTTATGGCCATATAATGAGTTTAAAAGACAAGGTAGATTACCTGTTTATCCCTCGGATGGTCTGTGTAGAAAAAGGTGCTTATTTTTGTCCTAAGTTCTTAGGTCTTCCTGATATGGTTAAAAGTTCTCTTTCTTCTCTTCCGCCCCTTATTAAACCTACTATTGATATAAGAGAATCGACTACTAGTTTTAAAAACTCCTTTTTGGCAGTTGGAAAACTAATTACAAACAATTCTAAAAAGATATATCAATCTTTTTATAAAGCACAGAAAAGTTTTCATCTATATTTACAATCAAAAGAAAATGAATTAAATCCCGAAATTATTAATACTAACCAGCAATCTTGTACGAAATTACCCCAAAATAATTTAAAAAATTCTCTTAATATTGCTCTTCTAGGTCATTCGTATCTGGTCTATGATGCTTTTATTAATTTAAATTTAATTTCTAAATTGAAAAGGACTAAAATAGATGTCTTAACTGCTGAAATGGTTAGAAGGCAAAATATAGAAAAGCAACTTAAAAAGTTACGTAAACCCATTTTCTGGACTCTTTCTAAGAAGATAGTAGGTTCAGCTTTTTATTTTCTAGAAAAGAAAATTGATGGGATAATCCATCTTACTTCTTTTGAATGTGGGGAAGATTCTATGATTGGAGAATTAATTCGTCAAGAAAGTCTTAAATATTCCTCGGTGGCGTATACCGAATTTGTCTTTGATGAACATACTGGGGAGGCAGGAATTGACACTCGAACTGAGGCTTTTATAGATATGATTATAAGGAGGAAAAGATATGAAAGTAACCATACCTAATTTAGGTAATCTTACTTCTATCGCAGGGAAATCATTACTTTCTAATCTGGGGCACGAGGTTATTTTACCTCCACCTAATACTAAAAGAACTCTTGACTTGGGGGTAAGGTATGCTCCGGAGTATTGCTGTCTCCCTCTAAAGATTGTGCTGGGTAATTTTATTGAAGCCATAGAGAAAGGAGCAGATACAATTATAATGGTGGGAGGATGGGGACCCTGTAGATTCGGATATTATGCCGAGATTCAAAGAATGATTTTAAAAAGTTTAGGCTATAAATTTAAAATGATTATTTTAGAAGTCCCTCGAGGGAATCTTATTCGCATATTAAGATCTGTAAATTTACTTCGAAATAAACAATCATTATCTTCTTTGATTAAGGCAGGGAAAATAGCTTGGAGTAAAGTTATTGCTATAGAGGATTTAGAGAAAGAGGCTTTAACGACCAGACCTCGAGAAAACCTAAAAGGGGAAACCTCTCGAATACTTAAAAGAGGTCTTTCTTTGATTGATAAGGCTAATTCTATTGGAGAGATAGAAAAGATTAAGCAACAGATTATAAAAAAATTTAACGAGATAAAAACAAAGAAAGATGAAGAGTTAATCAGGGTGAAACTAGTAGGAGAATTTTATGTAGCTCTTGAGCCTTTTGTTAATCATAACATTGAAGAGAAGCTTGGTTATTTAGGAGTAGAAGTGGAAAGAGGAGTAAGTGTTCAACCCTGGATTACTTCCGCATTTAATTTAGATTTCTTAAAGGTTGGACACCAAAAAGAAGAAAATCCTATTGAAAAAGCGGCAAACCCTTATCTTCCCCAATCAGTGGGTGGAGAAGGACAACCTACAGTGGGGAATATTGTACTTGCTTCAGAAAAGGGATTTGATGGGGCGATTCAAGTAGTGCCTTTTACTTGTATGCCGGAGATTGTCGCCGAGACTGTTAATAAAAAAGTAAGCGAAGACCTTAATTTTCCTGTACTTACTTTGATTTTTGATGAACAGACTGGGGAAGAAGGTCTAAATACCAGGTTGGAGGCCTTTATAGACCTTTTAAAATCGAAAAAATATAATAAGCATTCACCCTTTACTAAGAAAGATGTATCTTAATTAATCTGTTCTACTTCTTTTATTCCTTCGAAAGTGGGAATCAGGAGTGAAATACAGTAAAAGAAAATCTGAGTGATCATAGATGAATATAAAGTTTTACTAGAGGAGGCTAAAAAAGTGGCAGAATTTTTAGGAATAGATGTGGGTTCGATAAGTACAAACTTGGTTCTTATTAATGAAAAAGGAGAAGTTTTAAGTGAGGTATATCTTAGGACAGAGGGGCA
>CAYTKP010000011.1:0-26601 GCA_964438695.1 uncultured Atribacterota bacterium
TTACTTAACCTTAATCTAAATTGGCTCTTTCTCCGGATATAAGGGCAACACTAGCTACTTTATCTTCTGGAGCAAGGTTCATTACTTTAACTCCCTGAGAATATCTTCCGGTCTTATGAATTTCTTCAACTGGAATCCTGATAACAACCCCCTGCTGGCTGATTAATACTATTTCATCTTCTTCTTCCACAACTTTAACAGCTATTACCTCACCCTTTTCTTTAGTTAATTTAATAGACATCATTCCTCGGCTTCCCTGTCTTTTAAATCTTCTAAACTCTTTCAAAGAAGTTCTTTTAGCATATCCTCCTTCAGTAATTAATAATAAATCTTTTTCTGAATCCGGTTCAACTAAATCAATATTTATAAGGTAATCTTGGGAACCAAAAATCATTCCCCTTACACCGAGAGCACTTCTTCCCATAGACCTTATCAAGTTCCCAGAAAAACGAATTGATCTTCCCAATCTGGAGGTTAAAATAACATCTTCTTGGTTCTTAGCAAGTCTTACTCCAACTAATTCATCTTCTGGGAGAAGACGAAGGGCAATAATCCCTACATTTCTTAGATTAGAAAAACTCGAAAGAGAGACTTTTTTTATCTTTCCTTTTTTAGTAGCCATAAATAGATACTTTTCATTATTTTCTTTATTCTCTTTCGATTCTTCTAACTCATTATTCTTTATTGGAATAAGAGTGGTAACATGTTCCTCTTTATCAATACCCAATAGATTAATAATGGCAACCCCTCGGGAGGTTCTCCCTCCTTCAGGTATCTGATAAGCCCTTCTTTTGTAGACATTGCCTTTATTAGTAAAAAATAGTATATCATGAAGATTGGTAGTAACAAACAATTGATCTACAAAATCTTCTGTCTTAGTAGTCATCCCAATTTTTCCCTTGCCCCCTCTTCTCTGCCTTCTATAAGTACTTAAAGGGAGGCGTTTTAGGTATCCATCTTGAGTATAAGTTATTACAATGTCTTCTTGGGCAATAAAATCTTCTATGTTATGTTCTCCCACATCTTCAATAATCATAGTTCTCCGCTCATCACCATATTTTTCTTTTAAACCTAGAAGTTCTTCTTTTATAAGTAACATCATCTTTTTTTCATTTTGTAATATATCTTGTAAATAAGCGATACGCTTTATTAATTCTAAATATTCTTCTAAAATCTTCTCGGTCTCCAAGGAAGTAAGTCTCTGTAGTTTCATATCTAATATAGCCTGAGCTTGAATATCGCTTAATCCAAACCTGCTTTTAAGCTTGTTACGAGCTATATTAACATTCTTAGATTTTTTGATAATTTGGACTACTTCATCAATATTAGATAAAGCAATTTTTAACCCTTCTAAGATATGGGCCCTTTCTTTGGCTTTCTTTAAATCATATCTGGTTCTTTTTTCAACTACATCTTTGCGGTGGTCTAAAAAGCATCTTATTATTTCTCTCAAGTTTAAGGTTCTAGGACGACCATGGTCTATGGCCAAAAGGTTAATTCCGAAGGAAATCCTCATCTTGGTATGTTTGTATAAATTGTTTAAAACTATATCAACATTAGAACTCTTTTTTAATTCAATAACTACCCTCATGCCATTTCTATCTGACTCATCTCTTAAACTCGTTATTTCGGGAATTTTCTTGTTCTGAACTAAATTAGCAATTTCCTCTACTAAATTAGCTTTGTTCACCTGATAAGGAAGTTCTTTTATGATTAAGCGAGGGTTATTTCTTCCCCCTTTATTGTCTCCGGTTAATCCTTCAGTAAACACTTGGGCCTGTAATTTTATAGACCCTTTTCCAGTCCTATAGGCATTTTTTATCCCCTCGGTACCACAGATTATTCCACCGGTAGGGAAGTCAGGTCCTTTGATTATGCTCATCAATTTATCTACAGTAACTCCCGGGTCATCAATCATTAAAGCAATTCCATCAATTACCTCATTAAGATTATGAGGAGGAATATTAGTTGCCATTCCCACAGCAATCCCCGATGAACCATTTATTAAGAGATTAGGAATTTTGCTAGGTAATACTTCGGGTTCTTCTAAGGAACCATCAAAATTAGAAATAAAATTAACTGTTTCTTTGTTTATATCAGTTAGTAACTCCTCCGCAATCTTAGACATACGAATTTCCGTATAGCGCATCGCGGCAGCAGCATCACCATCCACCGAACCAAAATTACCCTGTCCGTCAACAAGAGGATAACGACAGGAAAAATCTTGAGCCATTCTAACAATAGTATCATATACAGCTGTATCTCCGTGAGGATGATATTTTCCCAGGGTTTCCCCTACAATTCGAGCAGACTTCTTATAAGGTTTATCAGAAGTATTGCCCAGCTTGCTCATTGCATATAAAACACGGCGATGAACCGGCTTTAAACCATCACGAGCATCGGGCAAAGCTCTACCAATTATTACACTCATAGCATAACTAAGATAGGCGTCTTTTACTTCCTCTCCAATATCGGTAAGCAACTCTTTATTCTTTTTAATTATTTTTTCTTCTTTTTTTAAATCTTTATTCTCTTTTTTCATAACTTTAAAATTCCTCAATTAGAGTAGTCATTAATATATTTTATCTCGTTTATAGTCTATAATTATTCGGTTACCCAATTTTGTTTACCAGTTCACTGATTAACTGGCTAACTTGCCAACCACCTAATGAGATACCATTCGAGAGTCTTATCCCTGAGGAAACGAGATTACTGATATGCTATTTAGATATCAAGCTCTTTAACATCTAAACTATGTTTATAGATAAAATCTTTTCTGGGTTCTACCTTATCACCCATCAACACAGTAAACATCTCATCCGCTTCTAAGGCATCTTCTAAGGTTATCTTTTTTAAGATTCTGGTTTCTGGATTCATAGTGGTCTCCCAGAGCTGTCCTGGGTTCATTTCACCCAGACCTTTATATCTCTGAATTGAAGGATTACCATTAATCTCTTTTAGTTTTATATTCAACTCCTGGTCATCAAAAAGGTAATAACTTTTCTTATTAAATTCAATTTTATAAAGTGGTGGGCGGGCAATATAGATATTCCCTCTTTCCACTAAAGGCTTCATATATCGGAAGAAAAAAGTTAAGAGAAGTGTCTTTATGTGAGCACCATCGACATCAGCGTCAGTCATTATTACTATTTTATAATATCTCAATTTTCCTATATCTAAATCTTCTCCTATATTGATCCCCAAAGCAGTAATAATAGAACGTATTTCGTTATTTTCTAATATTTTATGCAAACGGGCTTTCTCTACATTTAAGACTTTCCCTCTTAAGGGCATAATGGCTTGAAATCTTCTATCTCTTCCTTGTTTTGCTGACCCACCGGCAGAATCTCCTTCTACCAAAAACAACTCTCTATATCGAGGATCCTTTTCTGAACAGTCAGCTAATTTCCCAGGAAGAGTTCCAAGATTCAACCCATTTTTTTGTCTTACTAAATCGCGAGCTCTTCGTGCAGCTTCTCGAGACTTTAAAGCAGAAATAGATTTAGCTAATATCTTTTTGGCAACCTCTGGATTTTCGTTAAAGAAATTATTCAACCCTTCAGAGACTATAGCTGAGACAACCCCTCTTACCTCACTATTCCCCAACTTCGTCTTAGTTTGTCCTTCAAATTGGGGATTTAACAACTTTACGCTTATTACTGCGGTTAAACCTTCTCTTACATCACTTCCTGACAGATTATTTTCATTTTCTTTTAGAGAAAATTTCTTGAAGTTAGACACTATACTATTTCGGGCATAATCATTTACAATTCTAGTAATAGCAGCTTTAAACCCTACTAAATGAGTTCCACCTTCCTCATTATTAATATTATTGGCAAAACTTAGTATATTTTCTAAATATCCACTATTATATTGGAGGGCAACTTCTACTTCTATGTCATCCTTTTTTCCGCTAATATATATAGGAGTCTTAAATAACACATCTTTATTTTTGTTTAAATGTTTTACAAATTCAATGATTCCTCCATTGTATTTATAAGAAATTTCTTTACCGGGCTCTCTTTTATCTTTTAAATCAATCCTCACTCCAGCATTTAAAAAAGCTAATTCTCTTAAACGGTGGGCAATTATATCGAAATTAAAATTTATCACTTCAAAAATCTCCGGATCAGGCCTAAAGGTAATTTTTGTCCCTGTTCGAGAAGATCTTCCAATTACTTTTAATTTTGTTACAGGAATGCCTCTTTCAAATCTCTGATAAAAAACCTTAGAATCTCTTCTTACCTCTACTTCTAACCATTCAGAAAGTGCATTAACTACTGAGATGCCTACCCCGTGTAAACCTCCAGCGACTCGGTATCCACCTCCTCCAAACTTTCCCCCTGCATGTAGTTTAGTGAAAACTATGGTTACTGCTGGCTCTCCAGTAGATTTATGAATATCAACTGGAATGCCTCTGCCATCATCTGTCACAGAAATACTGTTGTCGGTTTGGATAATTACCTCAATCTTTTTACAAAAACCAGCCATAGCTTCATCAATACTATTGTCCACAACTTCATCTACCAAATGATGTAGTCCTCTGCTGGCTGTATTTCCAATATACATACCTGGTCTTTTTCTGACCGCCTCTAATCCTTCTAAAACCTGTATTTGTTTAGCAGTATACTGATTATCAATTTCTGGGATTTCTTTTTTACTTCTCTCCACCATTCCTTAACTCCAATCAAAATGAAACCGCAGCTTTTGGCCACGGTTTCCGCTTTTTATTTCCTTATATATAAATTGCTCTATTCTATATTTATAGTTTATAATAAAATTTTTTATTCTAAATTCCAAAAAATCAATCTAACTAATAATACTACATTATAAGCCTTTTGTCAAAATTGCCCTTCCACCAATTTTATATTAACCTCACACTATCTTTGTCTTACTATATACCTAAAAGGAAGCGTGAATAATTTATTTAGGTATTAAAATACGAAGGTTGAACTCTAAATCGGAGATCGAATATTATTTGTTCTTTTGCCTTAAGGTTTATTTTATTAATGATTTCTCCTCTTCTTAAATTCAATTCATTAGCCCAAACACTACTTTTCACCCTTAAAAATAGAATCTGGTCTTGTATCTTAATTGGTTGTGTATTTTGAGCAATTTCTTCACCTACCACTTCTTCCCAACAATTTATTACTTGATATCCCTTTATTTTTTTGTCCCATCTTTTTTCTTTAAAGAAATCTTCTAAGGCCTCTCTAAAGGAAGCAATATCTCTTCTTTTCATAAGACAGATACCTTCCCCGCTTCTACTTTAAAAATCTTACCCTTTTTTATAATATAATTATCAAAGTAATTTAAGTTTATACTAGTAATAAAAGCTTGGACCTTCTTTTTAATAATTAGATTTATTAAAAAATGCCTTCTCTCTTCATCTAATTCAGACATAACATCATCTAGCAATAATACAGGATATACTCCTTCTCTCTCCTTAATTAAATCTAACTCTCCTAATTTTAGAGAAAGTATAGAAGTTCTTTGCTGTCCTTGTGAACCATAAAAAGCAACATTGGCGTTATTGATAGAAACTAAAAAATCATCTCTGTGGGGCCCATACAGGGTTGTCTTATGATCTAACTCTTTATCCTTATATCTTTCAATTTTATTTTTAAATGCTTCTAAGATTAAAGACAAATCTTCTTCTTTTAAATCTCCAATTATGTTATTCTGATAGGATATTTTTAAATTTTCTTTTCCTTTAGTAATTTCCTGATGAAATTTGTTCGCCAGATAGTTCATCTTCTTTAAAAACTTGATTCTGGTTAAAATCAAAAAAGATCCTCTTTTTATAAGCTGAGGATCCCAAATTAAAAGACTTTTTCTTGTTTCTCTTCTATTATCACTTCTTCTTAATATATTATTACGGTGTCCCAAAATCCTCTCATACTCTAATAAATACCTTTGATACAAAGGATAAATCTGGGATATCTGTTCGTTTAAGAATCTCCTTCTTAAAGAAGGGGATCCCTTTATTATTTGCAGATGTTCAGGGGAGAATACCACCCCTTTAAATTCTTTATTTAAAATAAATTTACTCAATCTATTTTGGTTTAGTTTAATAACTTTAATTAATTTTATTTTACTTAAACTTTCAATTTTTTTTTCTAAAGATATGTTTACCTTAAATATTTCCTCTTTTTTATTAATTTCCCCAAAAAGATAGGAAATATTATTGTCCCAATTTATTAGTTGTCTATCATTGTTTGTCTTATAAGAGGCTCCGCGAATAAGCACGGTCATCGCTTCAAGTATATTAGTCTTTCCTTGAGCATTATCTCCAATAAAAATATTAAGATTAGAGTCAAATTTTATAGAGATATTTAAGAAATTTCTATAATTTAGTAGTCTTATTTTGACAAAATACAATTTCTTTTCCTGTTCTATTTTTAAAGATATTTAGTTCTGGTTTTTAGCCTTCTCTTTTAATATAATAATTATATTTAATCTATCAATCTGTCCTTACTGGCATTATAATATAAGTATAACTTTTATCCTTGTCAGGGGCAATAATTGCTGGATTTAAAGGATCATTTAATTTTATTAAAATATTATCAGCGTTTATTACCCTTATAACATCTAAAATATATTTAGAATTAAAGGTTATTGTAATATTTTCTCCTTTTTTAAAGCAAGGGATTCTCTCTAAGGCTTCTCCCACACTGGGACTTTCTGCTTTTAAGATTATTTCGCATCTGTCTTCAATTTTAATATTCTCTTTTTTATTAACTACTTCCATCTTTACTGTATTTAGATCTTCTCTTACAAATAAAGAAACCCTCTCTATTTTTTCTCTAAAATCATTGTTATCCACTTTTACTTCTGTTTTGAAGGAATTCGGAATAATTTGATGATAATTAGGGAATTGCCCTTCTATTAATCTTGAGTATAGTCTTATATTATTGCGACCGTCTGGGTATAAAATAAAAATTATCTGTCTTTCTCCAACTCTTATTTCTATAAATACATCTTCATCATCAGATAGTAATTTATATAATTCTGACAAAGCTCTATATGGTATTATCACTTCTATCTCATTAGTGGAGGTTTCCTCTATATCTGTTTTCCCGGCTCCAACTTTCACCCCTGATATATTCTTATAGGAAAGTCTATGGCTATCTGTGGCAACTACTTCTATTTTATTATTTGTTATTCTTAATAAAACTCCATTTAAAAAAGATCCACTTTCGTCTTTAGAAGTGGCAAAAATAGTTTGATATATTGCTTCTTTAAACATCTTCTGTTTTATTTTAATCTTGGATTTAATTTTAATTTCAGGAAAGTTAGAAAATTCTTCTCCAGAAAAGCCTAAAATTTTATAGGTTGAATTATTTTCCCGAATAATAATATTATTGTTATCCGAACTCTCTATTTCTATATTTCCTTCGGGAAATTTTCTAATCAATTCACCAATTATTTTATTTGGTATTACAACAGAACCACTTTCTATTACTTGAGCTGGTATATAACAATCTATTCCGATTTCTAAGTCGGTTGCAAATAGATGTATTTTATTATTGTTTACTTCAAATAGTATACCATTATAGATAGGCAATCCAATTTTAGTAGATATTCCTTTTTGAACTATTTGGATACCATGAAGCAAACTTTTTTGCGAACAAATAAAATTCATTTTATTATTTTATCCTCCTTATTTTTATAATTTAATAAATAAAAATAGTATTAGTAATAGTAGGCCATGTTGAAACTGTGGAAAATAGAAGAAGTTATATATTTTGTTTTTAGATAAACTGGGGAAAAAAATAAGGATAAATTTTAAATATATAAACCTATTCCCCAATATTATATTAAATATAACATAAATGAAAAGAAATTAACATTTTTTAAAAAGGTTATTAACAGTAAAATTATTAAAGAGTAATCCTTAAATAAGTTTGTTATCCCTTTTTGTTTATATAATATAATTTATAGATTTGATAATTTTTTTAAAATTTATTTTTTTAAAAGTAAACAACTATTCATTTTTAATTTTAAAAGTCAAGTTTTCTATAGTAGATTTTAAACTCTTGTCTTTTTCAATTTTATTCTTAATTTTGATATATGAATGGAGAATAGTGGTATGATCTTTTCCTCCAAATATTTCTCCGATTGCAGGTAAAGAAAAATCTGTTAATTCACGAGAGAGATAGATAGCTATTTGTCTAGCCAGTACAATATTTTTTGTTCTTTTTTTAGATAATAAAGCACTAAGTTTTATATTAAAGTAATCAGCAGTTATTTTCTGGATTTGGCTAATCGATATTTCTTTATTTTCTATAGGAATTATATCTTTTAATATTTTTTGAGCTAAAGGAATAGATAAACTATTTTTAGTTAGCGTGGAAAAAGCAATCAATTTAGTCAAAGCTCCTTCTAATTGTCTTATATTAGAAGGAATTTTAACTGCGATAAAATTAATTACTTCAGAAGGAATATCTAAGTTTTCTGTTTGTGCCTTTTTCCTTAAAATTGCTATTCGGGTTTCTAAATCAGGAGGTTGTATATCAGTAATTAATCCCCATTCAAATCTGGAAATTAACCGGTCTTCTAAGGTTGGTATTTCTTTAGGGGGGCGATCACTAGTGATTACAATTTGTTTATTAGAGTCATATAATGTATTAAAAGTATGGAAAAATTCTTCCTGGGTTCTTTCTTTACCAGCTAAAAATTGTATATCATCAATTAACAAAACATCAACACTGCGATATTTATCACGAAATGGACCGGTGCGATCATCTCGGATAGAATTGATTAACTCATTAGTAAATTTTTCAGAAGAGATATATAAAACATTTGTTTTTTTCTTCAAGCTATTTTGTAATATATGATTACCGATAGCTTGCATTAGATGAGTTTTCCCTAATCCTACCCCTCCATATACAAAAAGAGGGTTATAAGTCTTTGCGGGAGATTGGGCTACTGCCAGACAGGCTGCATGGGCAAATCTATTTCCATTTCCAACTACAAAAGTATCAAAAGTATACTTTGGCTGTAAGAAAAATTCGATATTATTATCAACATTGTTAATTTTGGACTCTATTTTTTTTATTTTATTATTTTGAATAACTTTAGAAGACCTTAAAGTAGATGTTTTAAATTTTATATTTATATCTTCTTTTAAGTTCAATAAACTAGTTAAAAGGTTTTTAATGAATTCAATATAATGTTTTTCTAACCATTCTTTACAGAAATCATTAGGTACAGCAATAATTAACTCATTGTCTTTAAATTTTACAATTTTTGTTTGGCTGAACCAGCTGTTATACGCTTGAGGAGGTAGTTTATCTTTTGCAGCCTGTAATATTTTATCCCAAAGATTATTATTGTCTATAAAACTCATATAGTTACCCCACCTAAACAATTAATTAATTTATATTCGATTATATTTTTTTTATAGATTAATAAAGGATAAATAAACTATAAACTATAAAGGAAAATATAAGTTTTATAAGGAATTTAAAAATTATCCACAAAGTTAACAGATAGCTGTGGAAAAGTCAAAAAAGATTTTTTACCTTAAAAAATATTGATTTTATTAAAAAAAGTATTTTTAATAGTTTATTTATAGAACGTTAAACAATTAATTTTAAAGACTTTTGGAAAGTTATTAACAGTTTATTAACAATTGTGGAAAACTAAAGTCAATAAATTTATATTAACCTTTTTACAAATATAATTTTGTATTTATAATAGCAAAAATCAATTCATTAAGCAAAGATATTTTGTAGATTTTTAAGTAAAGAGCTTAAACCATATCCAATAGTTAGAAATCCGATATTCATATTACTCTTTCAGTATCGACATTGCCTTGGGATTAGACCAGCTGGTAAAGATCTGCTCTAATTTTGAGTTTATTCTAACTTAAAATCATCCTTTTGTTAAAGGGGAGCAGTATGGGGGTATTACATATTAAATAATTTTATAACCCACTTATTTAAAACAGATATAACAAGATTTCTTTAAAAACTTGACATTTAGAGGGAATTAAAGATATAATTTTTCTACTAATTTTAATAATATTGATTACATCTAAAATAATAAAGGAGAAGGTTAATTAAATGAAGCGAACATACCAACCAAATACCAGAAAAAAATTAAAAGTCCATGGATTTCGCCAGAGAATGAGCACTAAAGCAGGCCGGCTTGTTATAAAAAGAAGACGCCTAAAAGGGCGTAAGAGACTTACCGTGTCGGGCTAAGGAGAAAATATATTTAAAAAGATATTGGAAAACCTTGATAAAAAGAAAAATAACCAGAAATGATGAATTTAAGAAAGTTTTTTTAGAAGGGAAAAGGATTGAAAGCAATAATTTAACATTCTTTTTTTTAAGAAATGGGTATAAATTCAATAGATTGGGAGTTATCGTAAAAAAAGAAATAGGCAAAGCTGTGGTTAGAAATAGAACAAAAAGAAGAATAAGAGAAGCGTATAGGCATATAAACGAGAAATTATTTCAGGGATATGATATAATTATAATTGCCAAAAAAAACATAGTTGAATTAAATTATTTTGAAATTTATAATGATTTAGAAAGTCTTTTTAGAAAGAAGAACCTTCTTATAGATGAACAATAAATAAGATAAGGAAGATACATAAAAGTGTATTAAGAGTACATTGAAAATTCGATGAATAGAATAATAATTTTTTTAATAAATTTATATCAGAAGTATATATCCCCCTTAAAACCGCCTACTTGTCGGTTTTATCCTAGCTGTTCCGAATACGCAGTTCAGGCTTTTAAGGAATATAGTCTTTTAAAAGGTCTAAAACTTTCTATTATGCGGATATTACGTTGTCATCCCTTTAATCCGGGAGGATATGATCCTCTTCCTAATCCTTCAAAGAAAAATTTGAATTCATATAAATAATATATAGAATATAATAAAATATTAAAATAAATAAATTAAAAATAAATAATAAAGGAGAAAATTTTGGGAAGCTTGTGGAATTCTTTGGGTGATATTTTTGCCAACATTATAGTGTTTTTTTATAGTTTTACCCACAATTATGGTATCGCCATTATTTTAATGACTATTCTTATTAGGGTAATCTTGTACCCTCTAATGCAAAAACAGATGGTTTCTATGCGGGAAATGCAGAAGATCCAACCTTTAATGAAAGAGGTGCAAGAAAAATATAAGAATGATAAAGAAAGATTAAATAGAGAATTAATGGCTTTATATAAGGAACATAAAGTCAACCCTATGAGTGGTTGCTTGCCCTTATTAATACAAATGCCTATTTTGATTTTACTTTTCCAGGTTTTAAGACAATTTAATGAGAAGATATATTCTATCTATAACGGAAATCCAGGGTTTTTGTGGTTGAAGGACTTATCTTTACCAGACCAATTAATTAAGTTACCAGGAAATGGAATTTTTGGAATACAATATTTAGGTATAATGCCTTTTTTGATCGCTGGTTCAATGTATTATCAGCAAAAAATGACCGCTGTTCCAGATTCAACTGGTAAAACAGGGGGATCTGCTGAGCAAACTCAAAAGATGATGACCATTATGATGCCTTTGTTGATTGGGTTTATGAGTTTCAGTCTTCCATCAGGTCTAACTTTATATTGGTTAATTTCTACTTTATTAGGAATGGGACAACAGTATTTAATAAATAAGAAGATGCCAGCAGTTGCAGAAGTGAGAAGTGAAATTCCCAAGAAAAAAGAAAAAGTAGTTCCTGAAAAGACCAAGATTTCCACCCCTAGTCAAGAAGAGCCTTGGATTCCTGGATATGGAAAAAAAATAGAAAATGACCCTATTAAAGGAAAGAAAAAGAGTAAAAAATATAAAAAAGGCAAAAGAAATTAATTTAATTATATATAAAAACGAAGTGGAATAAAAAAGAGGGAAGTCTTTTGGGAAAGAGTGAAAAAGATATTTCTAATTTCAATCTTACAAAAATAGCCCAAGAAATTTTAGAAAAGTTAGTCAGATTTATTGTTGATGACGAAGAGATAAAAATAATTAGCGATGAAGAAGAACAAGTTAGTAAAATCATACTAAGGATAAGAACCTCTAATCCTGGAATATTAATTGGAAGGCATGGGCATACACTTGATACCCTTCAGTATATCGTAAATATTATTGCAAATAAAGGGATTGAAATATCAAAAAGAAGGAAAATTATAGTAGACATTGAAGATTATCAGGAAAAAAGGAAAGAAATTATATCTAAATACGCTTATGAAAAAGCAGATATAGTAAAAAAAACTGGAAAGAAGATCGCTCTTTCTTTTATGAATGCGGTAGAAAGAAAGATAGTTCATCTTGCTTTACAAGAAGATCCTCTGGTAATAACCTATAGTGAAGGGACAGAACCTTATAGAAAAGTTATCATAGCGCCAAGGAAAAAAGATGAGAAAAATAATAACTTTGAGATGTCGTAAAAGGTTATAAATATATAAATAAGAGGAAAGAAAAAATTAGTATTACTATTAGAAGCATAAGAAGTTATGATATTATCCACCGGGTAAATATTCATCTTTTTATGCTTTTTTGTTAGTATTTCATATATTGGATATCGTACAGGGATCATTAAAGAGTTAGAAAAGAACTTAGCCGTCTTGCTACTGAAATACTAACGACTATTCACTATCAACTATTTTGGGAGAAGCACTATGGAATTCTGGGAAAATGACACTATTGCTGCTATTTCTACTCCTATTGGAGAGAGTGGGATAGGTATTGTGAGATTAAGTGGGCCAAAAGCAATAAAAATAGCCCAAAAGGTATATAGGAATAAAAAATTAAAAAAAATAAATATCGAAGCGTTACCTACTTGCACTGCTCATTATGGATTAATAGTAGACCCAAAGAATGAAGAGATAATTGATGAAATTATTTTGATTTTAATGAAAAAGCCAAAAACTTATACCAAAGAAGATATTGTTGAATTTAATTGTCACGGAGGTATTTTACCGCTAAGAAAGGTTTTGGGAACACTTATTGATTGTGGAGCAAGGTTGGCAGAACCCGGAGAATTCACTAAAAGAGCTTTCCTAAACGGGAGAATCGATCTAAGTCAAGCTGAAGCGGTAATTGATCTTATACAAGCCAAAACTGATAAAAGTTTACAAACATCATTGGCACAATTAGAGGGGAATTTAAAGAAGAAAATTAACAATTTAAGAGATAAGCTGGTGGAAATTGTAGCAAAAATTGAAGCACCCATGGATTTTCCAGATCAGGATATTGATGAATTAAATATAATAGAAATACAAAGAAGGGTAAAAAGTATTCAAAAAGAGGTTACTATACTCTTAAATACTTTAGATTATGGGAAGATATTAAGAGAAGGAATAAATACCGTAATAATAGGTAAAGCCAATGTAGGTAAATCCAGTCTTTTTAATACTTTACTAAAAGAAAGTCGTTCCATAGTTACTCCCCTTCCTGGTACAACCAGAGATACCATTGAAGAACTAATTAATATTAAAGGAATAGCTTTTAGAATTATAGATACTGCTGGTCTCAAAAATCCAGAAAATGTTGTAGAAGAGATTAGCCTAAAAAGAATGAAAAAATATTTAGAAAGAGCCGACCTAATTTTAGCTATGTTTGATGTAAATACCTCCATTTCTGAAGAGGATATGGAAATTATCCAGGAAATAAATAAAGCCAGAGAAAGAAATAAAAAGGCTATAATAATTGAAAACAAAATAGACCTAAAAGAAAAGATAGAAAGGCAGAAGTTATTTGAATTATTGAATATTAAAGAGAGCGTAAAAATATCTTTAAAAGATTATATTGGGATAGAGCAATTAGAAGAAGAATTAGCTAATACAGTCTTTAAGGGAGTGATAATCCCCAATAATGGAGTAATTATAAATAACATAAGACAAGCAGATGCATTGAAAAGAACAAAAAAGGGGTTGGAATATGTATTAGAAGGAATAAAAAAGAAAATGCCTTACGATCTTTTAACCATTGATTTAAAAGATTCTTTAGATTCGCTGGGAGAGATCACCGGAGATTCAGTAAATGAAGAGATAATAGATAATATATTCTCCCGTTTTTGTATAGGTAAATAAATTATATCTAATAAATGTTCCACGTGGAACATTTTTAAGTGAGAAATTTATAAAAGATATTAGGAAAATAAATTGTGGATAAATTGTGGATAAATTGTAATATTTATAAGTTAAAAGCCCCCTACCTTATTTGCTGAAATACCATCTTGTCCAAAAAAAAGAAAACAGTGAGTAAGTGAGTATAAGAGAATTACTTATATAAAGTAATCAATCTATTCAAATAAGCAGTTTAAATACTTGAGTTTTGAGGATAGTTTTTTAGATAGAGGATTGATTTTAAGAGTTTACAAGACTTAAGGAGAAGTAGTGGATAGAACAAAAGGGAATAATTAAAACGTTACAGAGGTTTAAGGGAACTCACTCTACTAATAATATTTATTTCTTAATATTAAAATTACGCTAATCCCCATATGATAATTTTAATATTACCAAGGTGTTGTGGATTTATTGTGGATAACTTTGGGTTATTAACTATTGGTTAGGAGAGGTGTTTTGTTAAAAGAAGATAAAAAAATATTTGTTCAAGGAGCTCGTGAAATAGGTATAGAGCTTAAAGAGAGACAGATTGAAAAATTTTCCTGTTATTTGGATTTATTAATTGAGTGGAATCAAAAAATAAATTTAACTTCTTTTAAAACCCCTCGGGAAATCCTTGTTAAGCATTTTTTAGATTCATTTACTTGTATCAAGGTTATTGAATTGAACTTCAATAAAGTAAAAATTGAAATTGTAGATGTCGGAACTGGTGCCGGTTTTCCTGGTATTCCCCTTAAAATAATATGGTCCTCCTTTGATCTATACCTAATAGAAGCAACAAAAAAGAAGATTATCTTTTTAGAAAAAGTGATAAAGGAACTTGATCTAAAAAATGTTCAGATATTAGAAGGGAGAGCAGAAACCTTAGGGAGAGGCCAAGAAAATCGGGGAAAATATGATATAGCCATATCTCGTGCAGTAGCACCTTTAAATATTTTAAGTGAGTACTGTCTTCCTTTGTTGAAGATCGGGGGTCTATTTATAGCCCAAAAGGGAAGGTTGCATCAGGAAGAAATGGAAATTGGTAATAAGGTTATTCAGCTATTGGGAGGGGAGATAACCAAAGTAGAAAAGATAAAGGTTCCGTTTTTAAACCAAGAAAGGCATATCTTGGTAATTAAAAAAATTCAAGACACTCCGTTTAAGTATCCTCGAAGAGAAGGCATCCCCCAAAAAAGACCTTTGTGTTTTTGAAATATTTTTGGTAATATAGATAAAAGCCATTAGCAAGTCAGTCGCTTTGTCTGCTTATAATATTATAGAATATTATTTGTCAGAGAGGGAAGATATCATATAACAATCATATATTCTCTAAAAATGGGTTTGTATCTAAACCAGATAGTCACGAATGGCCTTGTATAAAACTGTGAAGGAATAACAAAAAACTTAGATGTTTTAGCTAAGCTTACTCCTCTGACAATTTTGCAAATGTTCCACGTGAAACATCTATTATGAACAAATGTTCATTGATTAAATCTGAGTAATCATTTTAGGAGAAATTTTGTGGCTAAAGTTTTTGCCATTACTAATCAGAAAGGTGGAGTAGGAAAAACTACCACTGCTATAAATTTAAGCACTTGTATTTCCCTTTATAAAAAGAGGGTTTTGTTAATTGATATAGATCCTCAGGGCAACACCAGTAGCGGGATAGGTTTAGATAGGTTAAAGATTAAAAGGTGTGTTTATGATGTTCTAATCAACCAGGTCCCTATAAACGAAGTTATTATGCAGACACAGATAAAAAATTTAGATGTTTTGCCTTCTACTATCCAATTAGCTGGGGCGGAAATAGAATTAGTCAACTATATATCTCGAGAAAATAAACTAAAGCACGCTATCAGGCCTATAAAAGATAATTACGAATATATAATAATTGATTGCCCTCCTTCCCTTGGTCTTTTAACCTTAAATTCTCTTACTGCGGCAGATTCAGTTATTATTCCTATTCAATGCGAATATTATGCTTTAGAAGGTATCAGCCAATTACTAAATACTATAAATTTAGTCCGGGAAAATCTTAATTCTTCTTTAGAGATAGAAGGCATTTTATTTACTATGTATGATAGTAGAACAAATCTTTCTCGAGATGTAGTTGAAGAAGTAAAAAAATATTTTAGGGGTAAAATATTTAAATCAGTAATTCCCCGAAATGTCAGAGTTAGTGAGGCACCAAGTTACGGGAAACCTGTGGTGGTATATGACAAAAAATCTAAAGGGGCGATAGCTTATAAAAAATTAGCTAAAGAGGTGATGTTAAATGGTTAAAAGAGGATTAGGAAAAGGGATAGAAGCCCTTATACCAAAAGTTGATAGTACAAGAAAAGAATTTATAACCGAGATAAATATAGATGATTTGGTTCCCAACCTTTTTCAACCTCGTAAAGATTTTGATAGAGAAAAGATGGAAGAACTGAAAGAATCGATAAAAACACACGGAATGATTCAGCCTATTGTGGTAAGAGAGATTGCCACTGGTTATGAACTAGTGGCGGGAGAACGAAGATTGAGAGCAGCCAAGGAAATTGGAATGAAGAGAATACCTGCTATTATTAAAAATTTTAGCAATGAAAAGAGTCTAGAGATTGCTTTAGTAGAAAATATTCAAAGAGAAGATCTTAATCCTATAGAGCAAGCCAATGCGTTTAAAAGATTAGCTGATGAGTTTAAACTTACTCAACAAGAATTAGCTGAAGTTACTGGTAAGAGTAGGTCTTTGATTAGCAATACTATTAGATTGTTAAAATTAGATCCAGACATACAAAGAAATATTGCTGAAAGAAAAATATCTTTCGGTCATGCCAAATTACTATTGGGGATCGAAGATGAAGAGATGCAAAGAATAATAGGTAATAGGATAATAAGTAGTGGCTTGTCAGTAAGGGCAACTGAAAAGTTAATAAAAATTATTACTCAGCGAAAACAAAAGCCGTTTAAAGTTAAGAATATAACCATTGAAGAATTCCCCGAAGCAGAAGAAAAGTTAAGAGAAATTTTGGGTACCAAAGTAAATATATTATATGATGGCAAAAAGGGAAAAATAAATATCGAGTTTTATAGTAAAGAAGATTTAAGAAGGATTATTGATTTATTTTTAAAGCAAAACAAATTATAATATAACTTTTATTGCATTATATTAAAGTTATTTAACTTTTAGCATGCTTCCTCGAGAGATAATAGTAAATATGAAAGGGTGATTAAAATGACTAAAGGAAGTTTTAATAATTTAATTTTTATCTTATTCTTGATAATTATATTTCTTGTTTCAGGTATTATTTTTTCTCTTTCTTTGGGGTTGTTTCCCTTAGAAAATATTTTTTTAAAGCTAAATTATATGATTTACTCTAATTTTTTAAACCAACTTGTTTTAGTTCTTATCTCTGCTCTACTTGTTGTCCTGGCAATATATTTAATTTGGGAGAAAGGGCAATATGATAGAGAAGATTTAACTATTTCCCAAAAAACTCCATTTGGAGAGGTCAAGATTTCTCTTAATTCTGTAAAAGATTTAATCTTGAAGGTATTAGATAAGATAAGTGAAATTAAGGAAGTAAAGCCAGAGATTAGTTTACAAAAAACGGGAGAGGTAAAAGTTGTTTTACATACTTGTATTAAACAAGATGTAAACATACCTGAATTTTCAGAGAAAATTCAGAAAAAATTAAAAGAATATCTATTAGAAACTAGCGGAGTAGAACTGAAGGAAATTAAGATACATATAGATAAAATATCTTACGAAGAAAAAGAAATTAAAATGCAAAAATAAAAAACAACTTATCCTTATTTGGTATTAGTTAATATGAGCTTAAAAATAAAAAATAGATAAAGGTGGTGAGTAAATAGTGTCTGATAAACAAGTTAACAAAGAAGACATATCAGAATTAGGAAGTATTACGGTTTCAAAAGAAGTAGTAGCTATAATTGCTGCCCTTGAAACTATAAAGGTTAAAGGAGTAGTAGGCATTAGTAGTGGACATAAAGCGGGTTCAATTGAAGTGTTGTCCAAAAAAGACCTGGTTAGGGGGATAGAAGTTTGGATGAAGTTAAAGGAAGTATCCCTTACTATTCCAATTATTACAGATTATGAAATAGGAATTTTTATGGTAGCACAAGAGGTCCAGAAAAGAGCTAAACGATCAATTGAAACTATGACCGGTTTGAAAGTCTTAAAGATTGATGTTAATGTTCAAGGGGTTAAATTTAAAGAGGAAAAGAAAGAAGAAAAGAAGATAAAGAAAAAAATTAAAAAAGATGAAGAAAAGATAAAATAAAATGGTGGAACAGAAGTGGTAGAAATTATAAAATTATTAATAGTAATTGGATTTATTATTTTATTGATAATAAAGAAATGGAAATTAGAATACATTATACTTTTAGCCTCTTTATTAATGGGGATGCTCTTTAATTTAAGTCCCCTTCAAATAGGAAAATATTTTTTTTTATCTTTAATAGACCCGACGACTTTAAGGTTGATGGGAATAATTATATTAGTTTATATCTTAAGCGGTTTTTTGAATAAAGTGGGAAGTTTGGATAATCTGGTCGATTCTCTTCGAGGTATAGTTAAAGACTATCGCTTCACCTTGGCTTTTATCCCAGCATTTTTAGGATTAATCCCTATGCCAGCTGGGGCGATTTTTTCTGCTCCTATGGTTAAAGAAATAGGCAATAGAGCAGGACTTACCCCCGAAGAAGATGCTTTTGTAAATTATTGGTTTCGCCATATTTGGGAATTTATCTGGCCACTCTTTTCAGCGATGATATTATTTGCTGGTTTATTAAAAGTAGAGATTCGGGAAGTTATTCTGGTTCAATTCCCTTTGACCATCACTGCAATATTAATAGGATTCGTTTGGGAATACAAAAATTTAAAAAGAGATATTGCAGTTATTAACAAAAAAGATATTTTAATTAATTTAAAAAATCTGCTTTATGGAATCTGGCCTATTTTACTGATTATAATTTTAGTACTTGGGGCAAAACTAGATATATTAATTTCTTTGGTAATAACTGTTTTGTCTATATATTTATTAAACGCCAATAAATTAAAAATAACCGAAATAAAGGAAATTATTAAAAAAAATATAGATTGGGGTGTGATAACTTTAATCGTTGGCATTATGTTTTTTCAAAGAATGCTTCAGGTCTCAGGGGGGGTAGAAATGATTCCAGCAATGTTTGCTAAATTAAAAATTCCTGTTTTTATGGTTTTGTTTAGTATCCCTTTTTTTATAGGGGTATTGACCGGTCTAAATTTTGCAACCTTGGGAATAAGTATACCAGTCCTTATCCCGATAATTGTTCAAGGAGAAGTAAATCTATATTATGCTATGTTGGCCTTTACTGGCAATTTTGTGGGAGTAATGATTTCTCCTATGCATTTATGTTTAGTTGTAACTAAAAATTACTTTAAAGCAAATATGGGGAGAATATATAAAATACTAATCCCGCCTTTAATAATAATTATTTTGGTTGCTCTTATGTTGGTTATTATTAATACATAATTAAGAAAATTGTAAGTAAGATGGTATTATATATATTATGAATGAGGAGAGAGTGAATATGAGAAAATCACCAAAAGAAATAGAAATTGAAAAAGAAATATTGAGTAAATTAAGAGGGAAACCGGCTATGGTGGCGTCATTAATTTTTAATGATGAAGAGGCACAAGCTATGCAGAATTATGCAAATACTGTTTCTATAAAAAGGTTAGGTTATAATGATCATGGTCCCGTACATATGAGAAAAACTGCTCTAAATGCTTTAATTATGTTTGATCTTTTACATAAGGCTGGGATTAAATTTAGTATAGAAGAGGAAAATATCGGTTCTGTAGAAGACAGTAAAGTGGCGGTATTAATATCATCTTTATTACATGATGTTGGTATGTCAGTAGGTAGAGAAAATCACGAACTTTTAGGAGTAATCTTTGCTGCTCCAGTTATCGAAAGGACTTTAAATAAAGTCTATTCGGGAGATATTGAAAAGAAAACCATTGTACATTCTCTTATTATAGAAAGTATTGCCGGCCATATGGCTACCCAGGATATTCATTCTTTAGAGGCCGGCTTAGTTTTAATTGGAGATGGATGTGATATGGAGAAGGGGAGGGCACGAGTTATTTTTCTCTTATCTCGTACACCTAAAGTAGGGGATATTCATAAATATTCTGCTAATTCTATTCAAAAAGTAGCGATTATTCAGGGAGAAGAGAAGCCGATTAGAATTATCGTGGAAATGACTGAATCAGTAGGGTTCTTTCAAATAGAAGAAGTGCTTTTCCCTAAAATTATATCCAATCCAATAAAGCCTTACATTGAACTTTATGGTCAGGTAGCTGGAGAGGAAATGCGTCGCTATTTATAAACTGCTATCGAGTATTATTGAGGATATAAAACTGGCAAGCTAATTTGGAGAAAAAATATGCAAAAGAATAATCTTTATTATCAGAGTACCCGAGGGGGCAATAAAGAAGTTCTATCTGCAAAGGCAATTATCAAAGGAATTGCTAATGATGGTGGATTATTTGTCCCCATAACTATTCCTCGGATAAGTTGGGATCTTAATAGGATAAGAGGTATTGATTATAAAACATTAGCCTATATGCTAATGAAAGAATTTTTTACTGATTATCATCAAGATGAACTAATGTATTGTATAAATCAGGCTTATGATAAGAAATTCGATAGCGAGAAGATTGCTATTCTGGTCAAAAAGAGGGGGGTATTTTTTTTAGAGCTTTTCCACGGTCCAACCTTAGCTTTCAAAGATATGGCCTTATCAATATTTCCTCATCTTTTAAAAAAAGCAGCTCAAAAGATGAAGCTCCAGAAAGAGATAGTTATTTTAACTGCTACTTCTGGTGATACTGGGAAGGCTGCACTTCAAGGTTTTGCCGGTGTAGAGGGGACCAAGATAATAGTATTTTTCCCTTGCCAAGGAGTTAGCAAAATACAAGAAAGACAGATGCTTACTCAGGAAGGAGGAAATACTTTCGTCATAGGTTTAAGAGGAAATTTTGACGATGCTCAGAGAGGAGTAAAGGAGATATTTGAAGATTCAGCTTTTAATAAAAAGATAAAAGAAAAAAACTATGTCTTTTCCTCCGCAAATTCTATAAATATAGGCCGATTAGTACCTCAGATAGTGTACTATTTCTATGCTTATTTGGATATGTTGAGTGAAGGAGAAATAAAGCAGAATGAAAAGATAAACATAGCTGTTCCCACCGGTAACTTTGGAGATATTCTAGCAGCTTACTATGCCAAAAAGATGGGGTTACCAGTGAATAAATTAATCTGTGCTTCCAACGAAAACAAAGTACTGGCAGATTTTTTTGAGACCGGAGTCTATGATAAACGGAGAGAGTTGGTTGCCACTATTTCCCCTTCGATGGATATTTTAATATCGAGCAATTTGGAGAGATTATTATGGGATATAAGTGATAATGATACAAGGAAAGTAAAAGAATTAATGGATTCTTTAAAGAATAAGGGCTTTTATCAGATAGATCCTATAATGAAAAGAAAATTATTAGATTTTTATGGCGGGTTTGCCTCTCAAGAGGAGTGCCGTAAAAGCATAAAAGAAGTATTTGAGGAGTCAAAATATTTAATTGACCCTCATACGGCAGTAGCTTTTGCAGTGTATAGACGATACGTTAAAGAAACTCAAGATAAAACTAAGACGATCATTATAGCAACAGCCAGTCCTTTTAAATTTACTAAAAGTGTGATGGAGTCAGTAGATAAGCGATATAAAGAATTTGACGATTTTGAATTAATTAAAAAGATGTCCGATTTGGCCCAAATTCCAATTCCCATAGCAATAGGAGATATTGAGAATAAGCCTATTATACACCGAATGGTTTGCGGAAAAGAGGAAATGAGGGCAAAGATAGCGGAAATTTTAAATTAGTCATTAGTTAGTATTTACTATGAAGTATTGAGTATATGACAGAAAGGTAAAATAACAAATAGCGCGTATAAAGGAAATACAGTAACAAGTAATAAGTGATTTGTTATAAAAAAGAGTTATATATACACAATAGGCAGCATGATGCAGAAGGGAGAACCAAGATGAAAATATCTTTTTTAGGTGCTACTAAAATAGTTACCGGGTCTAATTTTTTAATTGAAACTAAAAATACTAAATTTTTGATAGATTGTGGAATGTTCCAAGGAAACAAATCGATTAATAGAATGAATTATGAACCTTTTGGTTTTGACCCTAAAAAGATAGACTTTATGGTCTTATCTCACGCCCACATAGACCACAGTGGAAGGATACCAAAATTAGTTAAAGAAGGATTCAACGGAGACATATACTGCACCAAGGCAACTGCTGATCTATGTTCTATTATGCTCCCTGATAGTGGCCATATTCAAGAGATGGAAAATGAATGGGATAATCGCAAGAGAAAAAGGTCGGGGGAAAAATTAAGAGAACCTTTATATACTGTGAAAGAGGCAGAAGAGAGTTTAAGATACTTTAGACCAGTTTTATATGACCAGAAAATAGAGGTAAACGAAGAGATTGTTTTGAGATTTAGAGATGCTGGTCATATTTTAGGCTCTTCTATAATTGAACTATGGATAAAAGAAGATAACAAAAAAGCTAAGTTGGTATTTTCAGGAGATTTAGGTAGAAAAGATAGACCTATTTTAAGAGATCCTTCACTTATAGAGGAGACAGATTATCTGATAATAGAATCGACTTATGGAAATAGATTGCACCCTCCCTCAAAAGATGATGCTAAAAAGTTAATTTCTATTATAAACACTACTGCAAGAAGAGGTGGGAATGTAGTAATCCCTTCTTTCGCAGTGGAAAGAGCTCAAGATATAATCTATGAGTTAAATAAATATTATACCGAATACATTAAAAATGAAGACCAAGGTTTTTTAAAGGTGCCGGTCTATATAGATAGTCCTTTAACTGTTTCAGCTACCGAAATATTTTTACGAAATCCCGATTGTTTCGACGAAGAAAGTTTAAAGCTTATTAAAATAGGGAATAATCCCTTAGATTTTCCAAATTTAAAATTCACTAAGACGACAGAGGAATCCAAGCAGTTAAATATCATTAAAGAGAGTAAAGTAATAATTTCGGCTAGTGGAATGTGTACTGCTGGGAGAATAAAACATCACCTAAAACATAATCTGTGGAGAAGAGAGTCCAGTATTGTATTTGTGGGTTACCAAGCAGAGGGGACTCTGGGTAGAAGGATAAAAGAGGGCGAAAAGGTAGTTAAAATATTTGGAGAAGAGATTAGAGTAAATGCAGAAATATATTCTTTGGAAGGTTTCTCGGGACATGCGGATAGAGATGGGTTAATGTGGTGGATGAGAAGTTTTAAGAATAAACCCAAAAAAATATTCATAGTACATGGAGAAGAGCAATCCACTAAAGAGATTTCCAAAAGAATTGAAGAGGAATTAAAAATTAAGACTCATATTCCAGAATTAGGAGAAAGTTTGTTTATTGAAGGAGAAAACGTTTTACCTGGTAGGAAACTAGAGATAAATAGAAGAAGTAAAGAATATATAAAAATAGAAGAGAATACAGAAAAATTAAAATCGATATTTTGGCCAACATTACAGAAATTAAGACACATCATCGATAATGGTGCTAATAGCGAGGAATTAATTAAAATTGAAAATAAATTAATTGAACTCCAAAAAAATATATTAGATTTAAATATGATGCTTGCTGAGGTAATAAACAAAGAGAAAGATCAAGAAGAAAGCTAAATTTGTTTAACTGGAGGGCGTGTTTTAACACGCCCTTTTGCTTTCACAAAATGTTAAGGGAGTGAATCAATAGTAGCTAGTCATTATTCTGGTTGAATTTCTATTTCTTTTGGTTTAGTTTCTTCTATTTTGGGGAGAGTAATCTCTAATATTCCATTTTTAAAGGTGGCTTTTGCTTTAGTTTTATCAACTTCTACTGGTAGGGTAATACTTCTGGAATAGGTTCCAAAAGCCCTTTCACAGCAGTAGTAGTCTTCTTTTTTTATTTCTTTTTCTTCTTTTCTCTCTCCCCGAATAGTTAAGGTATTTTCGCTAAGTGAGATCTTTACATCTTTTTTATCTACGCCCGGAAGCTCGGCTTTAACTAATATGCTGTCTTTTTTATCGATTACATCGACAAGGGGAGACCATTCCCCACCTTCCATCCATCTTCTTCTAGTTAAACGTCGACTTTCGGGTAAAAGCTCAGAATCGAAGAAATCATCAAAAAGATCTCTCAAGCGCTTAATTTCTTTTGGTTCCCAGGGTACTAAAGCCATAATATCACCTCCTGATATTTTTTAAAATTTTATTGTTTGTTTTATTCTCACTCCCTTAACTGGAATAGCCTAAAATTAAAGAATAGGATTAAGTTTTTCTTGTATCTTTTCTTTAGGCATTACTCCTACAGTTCGACCAACTTCTTTGCCATCTTTAAAGACGATCAAAGTAGGAATTCCCTGGATGCCGTATTGTGATGCAATATACTGATTCTCATCGGTATTTAATTTACAAACTTTAAGTTTTCCCTGGTTCTCTTCCGCTAATTTTTCAATGGTTGGAGCTAACATTCGGCAAGGCATACACCAGGGTGCCCAGAAATCTACCAATACAGGAATCGGAGATTCTAAAACCTCCTTTTGGAAATTACTTTCATTTACCTCTACCTCTAACTGTTTATTGTTCGTCATTAATTTACTTCTCCTTTCTTATTGTATAAATTATTGTTTTTGAGTGAAAATTTTAGTAATTAATTCTAACCCTTCTTTTATTAATTCAACTTCTCTTAAAGAGAGATTTTTTCTGATTCTGTATTCGCAAGTGCTTCTCTCCTGTTCAATCTGTTTTTTTATTTTAACTCCTTTAGGGGAAAGAGACAGAACAAAAGATCTTCTATCTTTAGGATTTTCCCTTCTTAATAAGTATCCTTTCTTAACTAAACCGTCTATTATTCTACTCCCCCTGGAAGGAGATAACCCCATTTTTTTTGACAAGGTATAACAAGAAATTTTTTCTTCTATTCCAATTTCTGTAAGACCTTTATATTCAGCTAAAGAGATGTTACAAATACCACGTATCTTTTCTTCATCTTCTATACAAATTCTTTTTAATTTCAGAATCAAATCTATCAAGCTCTTTTCCATCCAGTAGTCAACCTCTTTGCCATTAGCAATATTTGCTATAAGCAATTATATAGGCTAAAGAAATATTTGTCAAGGGTTTTTTTAGAAAAATTTTTGAAATTTTTTAGATATTTAGATATCAAAAGAATAACCAAAGAAATTTTAAGAAAACAAATGTTTTTGATTTTTAAAAAACAAACCATAGTCACAGTAATATAATTATGAAGCTCCCCCGCTTTACCGGGCACCAAGATAAGACTGTAATGAAAAAATTTGAAGTCCAAATTGGTGGGAGACCGAAAGAGAAGAAAATATTAAAGTAGGCAAATACAAACCACCTCTGCCTGCTTCTTGTAGGAAATTACCCCCAAAGAGTTGACACAGACGGAATTTAGATAGTGTAAAATTTTAGTAGGGGTTTTCTAAGATATCACTTGTCAAGAGGTCAACAAAAAAGGTAGACTTACCTCATAGATCAAACTAAAAGAAAAAGAAGAAACATTCTTTTTCTAAAAGGAGGTAAATCTACCTAATGAAAGAATTACAGTTAACCATTACATTACCATCTCTACAAGTGACTATACCAGAAGGCGAGCTTAATATCCAGCACCTGGAGAAATTTGTTTTTCCATTAACCAAAATCATAGGCCAGCATATTCTAACTAGCATACTTCAGTTCCTTGACAATAAATTAAGAAAAGATAGGCTGAGGGGAACCCTCACCAACTGGGGAAAGCGCAGTAAGTATCTGTCGACCCTCCTGGGTAATATCACCTACCAAAAGCATCTATACCGGGAGCAAGATGGCCATTACCGTTGTCTTTTGGATGAGACCCTGGGCTTAAAGCCTAATCAGCGGATGAGCAGTCCTTACCAGAAGACCACCGGCCTATTTTCCTTCCTGGCCGGCAGCTATCGTAATGCCCAAAGGTTTTTTGAGTACTGCTTTGGGGATTCAATAAGTTTTGAATGTATCCGCCAACAGGTTCAGCATCAAGGGACCCAGATTCAAAAACAAGAAGAATACACCTTTGACCAGAAGTTAACAGAAGTCCTAAAACCAACAACCCTCACCCCCAATAGATCAACAGGAGAGACTCTCTATTTGGAGTTAGACGGTACTATGATTCACCTGCAAAAACAGCAGAAGAAAAAGGCAGAACTAAAACTGGCTATCATCCCCAGGAGAAAAGAAAAGAGGTATCTCCCAGGAAGCTCGGAGGCCAAAAAACTCAAAGACAAATTAGCCTATGCTGGTCTTGGCCCAGCTGATGAATTTATGGCTCAAGTCAGTATCCTGGCTGAAGAGAAGTTTCAGATGTATGACCAATTATGCCCCTTTCACCTGAAACGCAAACTAATCCAGCATCTTTCCTATAA
>CAYTKP010000012.1:0-16855 GCA_964438695.1 uncultured Atribacterota bacterium
TTGCTAAGTAAACTAGGTTGATTAGTAGATAATATTTCTATATTATCTGGAAGATGTATTTTAACTATTTCTTCTCCTAATTGTAGAAAAATTTTTTTCATCTTTTTGCTCTTTTCTTCAAAAAACTCTCATTATGTGGAGGGAATTTTAATTCATATTTTTTATTAAAGAAAAATCTCCTATTTTAGCTGCTTCTAATATTGGCTTCATATATTCATCAACTAAAGAAGAATTAAGAGGAACTGGCATATTCTTTAATTTCATGTCAAGTTGAGGATTTTTTGCTGCTGTGAGCGCTCTTTCTATATGCTTTTCCGTAAACCCTGGTAATTCAGAAAGTGTGGTTGGACAATTAATACTCTTACTAAAAGAAATCATCCCCTCAGCTACGGCTATGCCAAGATCGCGACCAGTTAAATTATCTAAATTAGCGGTAATAAAACCAGCCTTTCTGTATATTTCTCCTATTAGTCGTAATTTTTTCTCTATTGCCGGAGCAAAAAATACTGTATAATAAGGATTCATTATTGCACAAGCACGACCATGACTGCATATATCGACTAAGGAAAAACTGGTAAGATGGGCACCATTAGTGCCTCCTACCATAATAGCATAACCACCAAGGTCGGTAGCTAAACCAATAGCCTCTCGAGCCTCTATATTATGTGGATTATCTAATACTAATTTGCAATTTCTTACCACTAATTCAATAGCAGTTAAAGCTATCTCTTTGGCTAATTCATAATTTTTTTCATCTATTCCTTCGTAGACTTCAAGGCAATGAGCTATTCCGTCTAATGCACCATCAATAGTCAAAGCAGGAGGCATACTAACCGTAACCTGATAATCAAATAGGGCTTTAGTAGGGATAATTGCTTCATCAACAATCAATTTCTTCTGCCCTACTACGGGATCAGTAACGTTGGAATATTTAGTTAAATGAGATCCCGAGCTGGCAGCAGTTTGGATAGCAATTAAGGGCCATAATTTTCCCCTAGTTTTTTCCAAAGCTTTACTGACTAGTCCAGTACCAAAATAACTTTCAATCTCTGGACTATATTTTCCTAAAGAAGCTAATACATTAGCTGCCTTAGCAGCATCAAGAGTACTTCCTCCGCCGATAGCAATAATACAGTCAGGTTGAAAATGTAAAATGTAACTTTCTATACGATAAACATCTTCTCGGGGACAATTAGGTTTAGCATCAGGTACAATTTCCCCTCCAGCTAGTTTTATTTCATATTTATCTAAGGAATTAACTACTTTATCAACTACTGTTTTTAAATAAGTGGTATTAGAAATAACTAATGCAGATTTTCCATATTGATTTGCTATTCTGCCTATTTCATTTAATTTTCCTATACCAAAAACGTAATCGTTTTGCTTAAAATCTTTAAGTAATTGAATTGCTTTTTCTTTTAATCCCATTGTCTTCCTCCTAATTTCTATAATATTTAATAAATTTTCTTATCAATTATTTTACCACTTTTTTATTTTAAACTTATATTTGTTTGTCAAATATTTTTAATTTATTTTATGGCAATAACTTCATTACATCATTCATTTTAGTATATACGCCTGCCTTTTCTAAAGAGCAATATAATAAATCATGTATCTTGCTTAATTCCTTATACACTTTATAATTTTTTATATTCGGTTCTTTTCTGCTTAGTTTATTTACATTAATTATATTATCCACAGCTGTATTTATATCCTTATATATTCCTATAGTAGTCGCAGCTATCATAGCTGCTCCCAGGGCAGAGGCTTCACTACACTCAGTTTTTACCACAACTTTTCCATAGATATCAGCTTGTATTTGATTGAATAATTCAGACTTAGCAATACCTCCACTAACCCTAACTTCTTCAATTTTTTTTATATAATTCTCCATAATACTTATATTTTTTTGTATTTCAAAAGCTATTCCTTCTAATATTGCCCTAATAATCGAAGAACGGGTATGTCCTAATAATAATCCAAAAAGCAATCCCCTTGCTTCTGGATTCCAATATGGAGCTGCAGAGGCAGCGAAATGCGGTACCAATAATAAACCATTTGCTCCTATCGGTTCTTTTTCTGCTTCAGAATCCATTATTTTATACGCATCAATACCCGATTCTCTTTGCGCTTCCTTTTCTACCTTTCCTAAATTATCTCTAAACCAACGATAGATCGAGCCAGTAGTAAAAATACCAGCCTCCAGTACCCATTTTCCAGTTATAGCAGATGCACTTAATATTACTCGTTGCTTAACATCTTTAACTGGTTTATCACTATTAACTAAGACAAAAGAACCTGTTCCGGTATTGACTTCAACCACTCCAGCTTTTATTACGCCTAATCCTACAGCAGCACACTGTTGATCTCCGCCTGCTGCAATAACTGGTATTCCTTGAGGTAGATCAAGCTCTTTCGAAGCATCTTTATTAACAAATCCGATGATTGAGCCGGCTGGAACGGCTTCTGGTAATTTATTAAAATCGATTCCGACACTTTTTACAAAATCTTTATCCCACTTCAATTTATCAATATTAAAAAGCATAGTTCGAGAAGCTTGTGTCCAGTCAGTCTTGAATTCTCCTGTTAAAAAACAAATAATAAAATCTTGCACCGATAGAAAAAGAAAGGAATTATTATATATTTCAGGTTTGTATTTCTTTATCCATAATAACTTGGGCAAAGTAAAATAAGGATCGATCCTTAGACCAGTAATATTATATACTTCTTTCATGCCAAATTCATTAATCAAATACTTTGTTTCTTCAATGGCCCTTTTGTCTTGCCACAAAATAGCATTACCCAGATAATTACCTTTTTTGTCAACAGGAATAACAGTAGATCTTTGTGAGGTTATTGAAATAGCAGAAATACATTTTTTATCATATTTCATTTTTTTTACGGTATCTCTAACCGTTTTTTTTACTGCCAACAACCATAACTTGGGATCATGCTCGATCCATCCGTGGGGCAAATAAATACTTTTATAATCTTGATAAGAGGTGCAAATTTGTTGACCTTTTTCGTTAAATATTATGGTGCGACACCCTGTGGTCCCCAAATCAATACACAAAATTAAACTATCCATAATGGCTCCCCTAATTACTAAATTAAATAAATAGGCTATTTCAAATTACTATTTTTTACGAATCATCAGCATATCACCTATTTGGAAAGACAATAAAAGGTAATATTTTCGTTCTTTTTTACAGTTCTTCTTCTCTTTTCGGGATTTTATCTATCTTGTTATCTTACTATAGATAGCCTTATCTTTATTATTTTCTTTGCTCACTATTAAAACTTATCTTTCTAAACTAAACCTATTTTACCGCGAGAAAATAATTTCATTTTTTCTTTAACCACTGCAAGCATCGGTCCTTTTATCATATCAGAAAGAAGGGATAGATGACTAGAATAATCATTTCTAAAAATTTTTTTTAATTCTTTAACTGCTGCATTTGATATTTCAGTATTAATATTTATCTTCGATATCCCTTCATCAATGGCCAATACTATATCCTCGTCTGTATTTCCAGAACCTCCATGCAAGACAAGGGGAACAGAGATTGCTTTGGCAATTTCCTTTAATCTATTATGATATATTTTTGGTTTACCAATATAATTACCATGAACGGTCCCCACTGCAATAGCCAAGGCATCACAATTTGTCATCTCCACAAACTCTTTTGCTTCATCTGGCTTAGTTAGTTGATCTTCAGGTACAAATTCCCCGGTATCTTCAGCCGGCACATATCCTAATTCTGCTTCTACGGTAACCCTAGCTGCATGGGCTATTTTAACTATTTCGGAAGTTATCCTAATATTATCACTATTGACTAAACTTGAACCATCATACATTACCGAGGTAAAACCTGCTTGAATTGCCTGAATAATTAAATCTTTAGATTTACAATGATCTAAATGGAGCACAATAGGTAATAATGTTTTATTGGCTAACTCATGGACACATTGGGATATTAAATTAATCGAGTTGATATGGCTATATTTCTCTCCAAAAGCAATAATAACTGGAATATTCAGAGATACAGCTGCATCAAAAACAACTTCAATAGTCTCCATATTATAAACATTAAAAGCTCCGATAGCATAGCCTGATTTTTTTGCTGGAATTAAAACATCGCTTAGATTAACTAACATCTAGCAACTCCTTATTTCTTCGAGCCATTTCTGTACCTCGCTTCGCTTTAATACTTCGGGATTTACTATAAATTTTGGCTCCTTATTTTCTAATAATCTGTTTATATCTTCAACTAAAAGATAGGGGGATTTAGTTAGAGCCTCCCTGGTTGTACCAGCGATATGAGTTGTTAAAGTAACATTATCTAGCTCTAACCATCGACTATTTTTACCAATTGGTTCTTCCCAAAATACATCCAGAGCAGCACCAGCAATTTTTTTATCTTTTAGTGCATTATACAAAGCTTCCTCTTTAATTAAGCCTGCACGAGCAGTATTAATCAAGTATGCACTCTTCTTCATCAAAGAGAGTTCCTTTTCACCAATAATATTTTTAGTCTCTTTATTTAATCTAGTATGTAACGAAACGAAATCTGAATTTTTTAATAAATCTTCAATAGTTACTTTTTTTGCTTTATAATTCTGAATTACTTCTGCTGAAACATAGGGGTCAAATACTAAAATCTTAACCTCAAATCCACTTAATTTTTGAGCTACTAGTCTACCGATATAACCGAAGCCAACCAATCCAATTATTTTTCCCTGTAATTCAGGTATCATATCGGAATTAACAAAATTTTTTCGCCAAACGCCATTTTTAATTGCATAATAGCTACGGGCAATATTGCGAGCTTCGGCTAAAATCAAACCAACAGTAAAATCAGAAACTGCATGGGCATTGCGACCTTTAATATTTTGGACAATAATTCCTTTTTCAGTAGCATATTTAACATCAACATTTTCTAATCCGGCTCTCAAAGCTCCAATAAGTTTAAGCTTAGGCAATGCATCAATGGCTTCTTTTGATACAGGACAAAATAAAACTAAAAGGATTTCTGTATTCCTATTAGCATTTAATATTTGTGGTACAACTGGTTCAACAGAAGGTCCTTGTTTTTCAATAATCAATCGACGATCCTGCAGTTTACCCCAATCTGTTTCCCAATTTTTAATATCTATATTTAGACTATTTAGCTTTAGTTTTTTAGCTGCTTCGCCAATACTATTGCCAGGTATCATGACATCTCCAATACATAAAACTTCCACAATAAGAAATCCCCCCCTAATTAAAAATTATTATAACTTTTGACTTTATTTTAGAAAAAATTTTAATTTCCTAAAATAGAAATAAATATAAAATCACTCACCTTTAATGGTTTAAAAATAAAGAAAATGCTACTAAACCATTTCCTGTAGTAGCAGTTTCTTTTTATAAATTCGTCCATTAATTACTATTCTATTCTATATTTTTTATTCTGTCTACATACAAACCTTTTACTATTGCCACGATTATCTTATTAGTTATTACATTGTACTTGGTAACCAGAGAATAATCTGGGGAAAAATAATCATTAAAACGAGGCCAATCGCTATTAATGCAATAAAAGGTATTACCCCTTGTATTATATCACTTGTTTCTATACCCAATTCTGGCGCAGCAGTACCTTTCAAAAAGAATATAGCGTAGGCAAAAGGTGGTGTCAAGAATGACATTTGAAGATTCACAATAATCATCATAGCAAACCACAAAGGATCAAAACCGAGCTTAGGAATAATAGGTGTCAATATTGGTACTAGTATAAAAATAATCCCAATCCAATCAATAAACATTCCCAGAATAAAAGATATTAACATAATTAAGGCAAAAGCCATCCAACGCCCACCAGGAATGGATAAAATTAGATTTGACACCATATCCCCACCACCCGCACTAAGGAATACACTGACAAATGCAGTCGAACAACCAGCAATAAGAAGAACCATTCCAGTCAATTTTATCGTATCTATAGCCACGTCTCTTAATACTTTCCAGGTAAAATGACCATACACCACAGTTAAAATAGTTGCAGCAGCAGCACCTACTGCGGCAGCTTCAGTGGGAGATGCTAATCCCAAATATATTGATCCCATTACCGACAAAACAAGTAGTAAAACTGGACCAACACTAGTAAGCAACATAAAAGTCTTCTTAGCAAAGGATAGGTTTTCCACTTCATCAGAAAGTATTGCTGGTGCTACTTGTGGTTGCAAATATGAGCGAATACCAATATAAAGCATATAGAGGCCTGAAAGCAAAAAGCCTGGCATAAAAGCTCCCATAAATAACTTGCCTACTGAAATTGAAGCTGCTGGCCCATAGACGATAAGCATAATGCTTGGCGGTATAAGAATGCCTAAAGAACCTCCGGCGCAAATACTTCCTGTCGCTAAACTTTTATCATATCCCCGTCGCATCATCGATGGTAATGCAACCAGTGTGAGCATAGTAATAGAAGCAGCAATAATTCCCACACAAGCTGCCATAATCGTTCCAATTAAAATACTGACAATAGCTAAACCACCTCTAAATTTCCCAAACCATACATAGAATGCATCATATAATTTTTCAGCTATACCAGATTTTTCAAGCATATTTCCCATAAAAACAAATAAAGGCACAGCCATCATTCCATAATTTGTTATTATGTCATAAATGCGACTATATATTAAATCAAAAGCATTGGGTCCAAATAGTATATATCCAGCTATAATACCAACACCACCAATAGGAAGTGCCAATGGAAACCCAGTAAGTACACCAATTAATAGACCACCGAACATACAAATAGTAACAATTTCTGGATTTACTGTTATATTCATAATAGTTCTCGCTTTCTAATTAAAAAATATAATTCTTGTAGAAATTTGGATATGCTCGCTAAAGTAAAAAGAATAAAGGCTATTACTAATATAGTTCTAAATGGTGCAGCTGGTGGTAACCAACTACTTTCAACCATTTTTTCGCCTACTTTCCAGGAAAATTTAGCCCATTTTACTCCGGAAAGTATAAGAACAGTACAAATTGGAAAAAGGAAAATAATTGATAAAATAACATTAATCCATGCTTTTGCAGATCGTGATACTCTAGAATAAAAAACGTCAACCCTTACATGTCCTTCATGTAAATAGGTATATGCCCATCCAACAGAACCAAAAGTACCCATAAGCATCTTAGAAGTTTCCAATGCCCAGATTGTTGGCTTGTTAAAAATATATCTCGAAATAACCTCATAACACAGAACGATAATTAACGCTACAACTAGATATTTAATTATTTGTCCAGATAATTCGCTAATGGAGTTAATTGCCTTTACAAATCTTCTCATATGCTTCTAATCGCTCCTTCTTATCTATTATCTAATCTTGCTCTAGAAAATTTTTTTCTAGAGCAAGATTAGATAGAAATTTAATATATCTTATTTTAATATATTTTTATGTAATAAATTTATCTTATGTCTATTTCCTCACATATTTTCTTAAACTCGAATACAGATTTAAATATCTTGGCATAGTTAGCATCTTTTTTAGATTCTTCAGTATAATATTCTTCTGCTTTTTCAAATAACAATTTATCTATATCCTCGGGTAATTTTTCTACCACAATGCCATAATCTTTAAATTTTTGAATTGCTTCAGTATCTTGAATAGCTATATTGGTAAAGAATTCATGTGCAACCTTATATGCAGCCATTTCTACTATAGACTTCAAATCTGGAGAAAGTTCATCCCATTTACTCTTATTTACAAAGAGCGATTGAGCATCGAAGGGGGAACGGGATGAGGAAAGATACATATATTTAGCAATCTCTTGGAAACCCATCGTCCAATTTCCTGAGGGAGTAAAATATTCAAAGGCATCTATAACTCCACGCTGCATTGATTCGTAAATTTGTCCACCAGGAAGAAAAACAGGAGCGGCTCCCATTTTACTGAAAATTGAATTAAGAGCAGTAGTTCCTAATCTAATCTTCAACCCCTTAATATCCGCTGCTGATTGCAAAGGTTTATTGGTATGACACCAAACCTCTGCGGGATGTACTGTTAATTGTCCTACAAAATGTACGCCAACAGGTTCGTACAACTCTTGAGCAAATTTTAATCCTTCATACTCCATCCACATCATATGTTGGGTGCCGGTAAGTGTGCCTACAGAGCTAGTATAAAAAACTCCAGCTGGAACGTAACCGATTGCCCAGCCAGTAGATACATGAGATGCTTCTACAGAACCAGCTATTGTCCCCTCAAACTCCTTCCCCGCAGGAGTAATAGCCCCGGCAGGAAAAGCATCAACCACCAAACGTCCACCACTTGCTTCGGTAACAAGTTTAGCAAATTTTTCTGTGGCAGTATACATTGCATCCCCGGCAGCACCCATTGATTGCAGTCGCCACTTAATTACTTTCTCAGCACATATTCCACTATTACTTATAACAAATAACAATACAAAAATCAAAATTAAATTAATAACTATTATTTTATTATTTTTCATTTTTCAATACCCCTTTCTTTTACGTATTTTTTAAACAAAATAGAAGATAAATTTCCTTACTATAAAGTGATCACCTTCTTTCTTTTTAATATTTGGAATTGTGTTTTAAAAAATTTCGGGCTAATTTGTAAATCTTGCTCACCTTTATCTTAGCTGCTCTTCATTTATTTTTTTCTAAAAATTCTTTTATTCTCTTCTTGATCAGCAGAATTTTCTTAGACTTAGGCTCACTCAAGCTAACTGGGGGTTCACTAACCTTAATCAAATTATCAATTCCATATTGATGCACAATATCAGCATCCTCACCGATAATCGCCGCAATAGCTATTACTGGAATATTATATTTTTTGGCAATCTTGGCTACTCCAATTGGCGCTTTTCCGTAGATAGTCTGGCTATCGATTTTCCCTTCACCAGTAATTACCAGGTCAGCATTTTTTATAGCCTCTTCTAATTTTACTACTTCAATTACAATATCAATTCCCGACCTAAGCTCTGCGTTTAAGAAAGCTATTAAACCAGCTCCTAAGCCACCAGCTGCTCCGGCTCCCGGTATATCTTTTATATCTTTATGTAAATCTCTTTTTATCATTTTGGCAAAATGAGCCAGAGATTTATCTAACTCTTCTGCCATTTCTGGAGTAGCCCCTTTCTGAGGTCCATATATTTGGGAAGCGCCTTTTGGTCCACAAAGGGGGTTAGTTACATCAGAGGCAACTAATATTTTGGTATCAGACAAACGCTTATCCATATACTTGACGTCAATTCTAGTAATTTTTTTTAGTTCTCCTCCTCCAAAACCTACCTCTTTTTCATCTCTATCTAATAATTTAGCTCCTAAAGCCTGAACCATTCCGGCTCCTCCATCATTAGTAGCACTTCCTCCGATGCCGATAATCATCTTTCTACATCCCTGGTCCAAGGCTGCCTTAATTAATTGACCGGTCCCATAGGTAGTAGTTATCAACGGATTCCTTTTATTCTCTGGAATTAAAGTCAATCCAGATGCTTCAGCCATCTCGATAACTGCAGTCTTCTTGTCTCCTAAAATGCCGTAAGAAGCTAAAACTTCATCTCCTAAGGGGCCTATAACTTTCTCTCTTAAAATTTTCCCTCCAGTAGCATTAACTAGACACTGAACTGTCCCGTCTCCACCATCGGCCATAGGAATTTTTATAACTTCAGCTTTCGGGAAGACCTCTTTTATTCCTTGTTCTATCCCATCTGCTACTTCTATAGCAGTCAAACTACCTTTAAAAGAATCTGGAGCTACAACTATTTTCATCCTCTTATCTTACACCTTAATTAGAAAATAAATTATCTTTTTTAATATACAATTTGTTTTTCCTTATCTCATATAAAATATACCACATTAGATAGTCTATTTCCTTTGTGCAATAACACGAATTATAAACCTTTTTAGGAAATTTTTTTGTTATATTTACACAAGGAAATATGAAACATGGAACATTTCTCTATTTCATTTATAGGTACAATAAAAAAGAAAATACTTCTCTAACCCAAATACTTAGTCAATAATCCTCCCAAAAATGGTCCAGAGGATAAACCAATATAGGTAGCAGCTACCTTAATCCCTAGCGCTCTGCCTCTATCTCCTTTCGGATATGCAGAAATTAGTAGTGATATTACAGTTACAGATATCATCTCTCCATTTATTTCTTACTAATATTATTTTTTAAAAAAAACGTCTCAGCTAACTTGACTTTAACTTAAACATGATAAACTTATTTCCTTAATTTCTTTAATTATTGTATTCAGAACTATATTCAAGCTCATAATTAATTAGTTTTTGGATATATTTGAAAACCTTATATGATAAGGCTTTCAGAGGCAGATTGCGAAATAACGCGTATAAGAGAAAATTTTTACTCGAGCTATGCTTTACCCCTTGAAAATTGCCCTTTTTTAGCTAATTTTTTCCCACCCTTAAGTTCTAAAAGTGGCTACTTATAAGGGTTTAATGAATTTGCAGATGCCAAAATACCCCAAAAGTAGGGTAGTAAAATTATCGATTTTTTAAAAATTTAAGCCCTAAAAAGGCATTTTCTGTGTGCCACCTGAGGATGTTTTTAAAGGATAAATATTTCGTTTATGTTCGCTTAAATAAAAATATTTAGCTTTGTGGTAATAATCTTTATGTTTAAGCTCTATACAAATTATTTCATTAAAATTTGTATTTAATAGATAATAACTTTCTTTTATCAAGCTCTTAAGCGCCTCATCTTCATCTTTCCCTTTAGCAAAACCAATAACCTGACAATTTTCTATATCTGGCTCAGGTGAAGTGCTATTGAGTTGATAGGTAAGACCTTCCTCAGTTATGAAAATATAATTCTTCTTTTTTTCCGGTAATATTGCTTCTTCAAACTCTTTTTCAATTTTTAAATTTACTTCTTTTTTATTATTCATATTGCTTTGCTTGCCCCGCATCTTACTAAACCTAGCTTGCAAACTAATCAGCCACACCAATTATATTTAACTACCAATGCATGTTAGTAATTTCATATAAATTATGGGACGACTAAATAAAAATAGAAGAATAATAATTAGAAACACAAGCTATTTTTATGTTTTAGTTTCCCTCTTACGAGGTCTTTCTTCTTCTTTAAATTATCTATCCTCTCGAACTTGATTGTTTTTAAAACAAATATTTTTTGTTTAGATGATATTTCTATTATAAGTCAATTATATCTGACTTAGAAAATTTTCTCCTTCTTTAAGTCAAGGATGATTAAACTTAATATAATTTTACTTATCAAACTTTAAGGGGAAACAGGGGGTAGTGGAAGATTATTTATTTAATAATTTATTTATCTTTATCTCTTTCTTGATATATCTTCATTTTTAATGCTATCCTTAGCTGGACTGCATCATCAAAATTTTTAGGATCTAAACCGGTTACCTCCTTAATTCGCCTTAACCTATATAATAAAGTATTGCGATGGGCATAGATAGCTTGGGCAGTCTTGGAAATACTTAAGTTATTATCAAAAAAAGCACTTAAAGTTTCTAGTAATGTTTCATTAATTTTCTTCCCCCTACTATCTTTTGCAGAATAAAAAATCTTTTTTATGATTTCTTGCTGAGTATCTTTTCTTATCTCAGTCAATATTCTACCTATACCTAAATCATTTATATGGTAAATATTCCCTGCTCTTTCTAATTTTGTGCCCACATCTAAGGCCTGAATAGCCTCTTTAAACGATTTACTCAAACCTTTAATTCCTTGATGATGTTCTCCAATGCCAATGGTTACTTTAAAATTCATCTTCTGAGAAACAACTTTTTTTATTTGTTCTCCTATCCTAAATAATTTTTTTCTTAAAATTTCATCTGAATCTTTTAAATCAATGGTTTTTAAAACTACAAATTTATCCCCCCCAGTATAAGCGACAATCTCCTGAGGGGTATCCATAAATATCCCCTGAATGGTCTTTACTACCTCATTCTTTAATCTCTGCAAATAAATTTCTCCCTCTTTCATCCCTTTGAAGGTTTGTAGACTCTGTTTAGCCGTCTTTTCAAATTGAGAAATATCTACCGCTAAAGCAACTCGAGGTATAAGAATATCAAATCCTACAATCTGTCCCCGAGTTATAAATAATTCTCGGTCGTTTCCAATTCTTCCTGAGATTAAATCCTGAATAAAATTCTCCCGAGCCTGTTGCTCTAACTGCAATTCTTTTAATAAAAATTCCTGCTGTAACATCATCTCTACAGTCATCTTAATCACTTCTCCAAAGGGGCTTACTTCATCTGGTTCACCAGTAATACCTACTACTCCAATAATCTTATTATTATGCTCTATGGGGAGATTGATCCCTGGTTTTGCCCCTACTAAATGATTTATATCTTTAGAATAAATTTCCAGTTTTTTACCCTCTTTAATTACCTGAGCCGCACCTTCATGAAATTGATTTAAACGACTTCTATCTCCTGAACCAATAATCACCCCATTCTCATCCATAATATTAATATTTTTCCCCAAGATTTTCATAGTCTTATCGACTATATCCTGAGCTAATTGATGGGTAATTTTCATAAATCAACCTCTTTTCAACTCCATAAATTTTTTAATAAAGAAAGTAAAATTTATGCGTATCTATAATATTTATCGAAGACAAAAAATTTATATAAAAAATATCCTTCTTCTCTAAGCAATTAAATTATTCGATAAAATAATTAAGAATCCTTTTTTTGTATTTATTAATCCGGTAATAACGTATCTACTTTTTTTACTTTATTCACTTTAATCTTGCCCCGAGCAATAGAGGCAAATATTCCTAAAAAACAAAGAATAGTAAGAATGACAAAAGTGACCCTGACACTTTCTAAAAAACCAGGGTGATAATCCCGACCGATGGAAATATTTCCCATATAAATAACCATTACTAGAGAAGTTATGGCCATACTCAAGGCTTGTCCCACCGTTCGAGCTGAACCAAGTATCCCGGAAGCTACACCATAATATCTCCTGCTTACTGAACTCATCACTGCATTGGTATTGGGTGAAGAAAAGAGGGCAAAGCCAAAGCCCACTATCAAGAGGGTAAATATTATATATAGAAAAGAAGAATTTTCCCCTAAAAAGATCAGTAATCCTAGACCTATAGTGGTAATAGCCATACCAGAAGAGGCTACTATCTGGGGCTCAACTCGATCAGATAAACTCCCTGCCAGAGGGGAAAATAAAGCCTGCATCAGGGGTTGAGAAATGAGCACTAAACCAGCTTGTTGAGGTTCTAAGCCCTTGACATATTGTAAATATAAACTTAGCAAATATGCAATTACAAAAGTGGCACTATAATTTATCAGGGCAGCAAGAGAAGAAAAGGACAATACCCGGTTGTTTTTTAACAAATTAACATCTAGTATCGGAATTTTAACCCTCTTTTCATAAAATAAAAAAAGGGCTATCAAGATAGATCCAGAAAATATCATTAGTAACCCCCAGGAGTATTGAATCAAGGAAAGTCCGCCTACTACTCCGAATAAACCACTACTATAGATTAAAGAACCCTTGAAGTTAAATTGTTCTCCCTTTGCATCTGTCCAGTCTTGTTTAAAACTAGATAATAAAATAACCAAGATAATTCCCAGAGGTACCACCAAAAAGAAGAGACTTCTCCAGCCTAAATATTGAGTTAAAAACCCTCCTAAAAAAGGACCAGAAGATAAGCCGATATAGGTAGCAGCAACATTTATCCCCAACGCCCTGCCTCTTTCTTCCCGAGAGTAAACAGAGCTTAATAAGGATATTGACGTAACCGAAATCATCCCTGCACTGGCGCCTTGTAAAATTCGAAAAGCCATTAACATTATAATATTGACTGATAGACCACAAAACAAGGAAGCTAAAGTAAAAATACTTATCCCAAGCAGCATAAACTTTTTTCTCCCATATATATCCGCTAATTTACCAAAAGGCAAAATAAAAACTGCCATAAATAAGCTTGCCGATAACACTACCCAGTTCATAGTTGAGGTACTCAACTGAAACTCTCTGCCTAGGTGAGGAATAGCTACATTAATAGAAGAAATCATATAGGGACTAATAAAGGCACCCAAAGTGCAACTCGATAATATTTTTTTCTTTAGTTTCTTATCCGGCATAAATCTCCAACCTCTGAGGTTTTTATATTTTGAACATAAATCTATTATAAAACTAATTCTTCAAATCTGCAGCCTAAATTTTGTTTTTCTCTTTTCCTTAAATAGGATACAATCTAATTCCATAGTTTAATTAGAATAAACCACAGAAATTGTTCTAACCGTATACATAGTTCAAAGTTCAAAAAATTGGGTATATCTCACTCAACTAGACCTTAATAGATTGTTTTTTAAATCAAATTTAAAAAACTGTAATTTAAAAAAACATACCAAAGTATATATTATAACGTGAAAATAGGAGGCAAATGATAAAGCTAAAAGAAAAGACCCTCAAAAATACCATTTTAAATTATACTATAAAATATTTATTTGTATCATAACAAAGTAAACGGATATCTATTCATAGATTCCCTCCTGCTGCCCCTATCATAGTTTTAAAATATTTATTTTCATCTATTGCTAGGTTAATTACAGATAAAGTGGGTAAAATTTCCTCAAAATCAATTTAAAATTTTCTAACATTATTCCTCCTATCTCTTTTTAAGAGATAAATTTTTATTTTTTGAATAAAGTGAGAAAATTTAACCTTTTTCCTTATACTACAAAGAAATATAAAAATCCTGCTTTTTTTATTAAAAAATAAACCTGCTTTTTTAAATATCTCGATCAATCTTTAGGCAATATGAAAAGGATAAAACTTTGGGTTAAAAATTATCATTGGTATACTTAAGATAATTATTGTATAATATCAAATAAGTTAAGGTTAATTATTTTATTGTAGTGTAGGCTTTTTAAAAGATATTTTAAGGTAAAGATTAATCAATTCGGAAAGCCAAAATAATACTTAACAAATTCATATATCAAGAGGTGAAAGATTTATGAAGTCAAAAGATATAAATTACGAAGAAGTCCCTATAGAAAAATTAAGGTGGAAATGTGATCTTAGCAAATTAGATTTTCAGACTACCAATGATTTAGCACCCTGTAAAAAGATATTAGGTCAAGAACGGGCTTTAAAATCCATAAAACTGGGTTTGGAAATGGAACATTTGGGATATAACATTTTTGTGACGGGTAGAGCAGGAACTGGAAGAAATAGTACTGTTAAAATGTTGTTAGAAGGAAGAAAGAGAGAGGGTATAGAATTTGATGATAAATGTTATGTTAATAATTTTAAAAATCCAGATATGCCTCGAGCAATAAGTCTTCCTGCTGGGCAGGGAAAAATATTTGCTAAAGATATGAAAAATTTGATTTCTTCTTTAAGAAGAAAGATACCTCTTATCTTGGAAAGTGAAAGATATCAGAATACTAAAAATTCCCTTATAGAAAAATCTAAAAATAAACAGAAAGAATTAGTAAAAGAATTTGAAAAAAAAGTTAAAGAAGAAAATTTTACTTTAGTCCAAATTCAAATCGGAATTTACACTAAACCAGAAATAGTTCCAGTAATTGAGGGAAAACCCGTCAATATGGACCAATTAGAATCTATGGTAGAAGAAAAACAGTTCCCCGAGAAAGACTTTGAGGCAATTAAAGAGAAATACGAAGAGCTATCTTCTCAACTAAATGATATTTCCAAAAAGATTAATACCCTGGAAAAAGACTTATTGCAAAAATTATCTTCCTTAAATAATAAGATGATTGCTCCGGCAGTAGAAGAATTAATCTCCGAACTAAAAGACAAATTTAAAAATAATCAAATAAATTTATATCTCTCGGAAGTTAAAGAAAATATCTTAAATAACATAGAAAAATTCTTAGCAAAAAAAGAAGCCAAAGAAACTCCTATTATTCCTGGATTACCTTTGGCTGCTCCTAAAAATGATTTTACAGAATATTCAGTGAATGTATTAGTAGATAATTCAGAAACCAAAACTTCTCCTGTAATCTTTGAGACTACTCCGACTTACAAAAATTTATTCGGGACTATAGAAAGATCTTTAGATAAATTCGGTCGCTGGACTACCGATTTCACCAAAATTAAGACAGGGTCTTTTTTAAGAGCTAACGGGGGATTTTTAATCTTAAATGCTTTAGATGCCCTAAGAGAACAAGGGGTATGGCCCACTTTAAAGAGGGCCTTATTGTATAAAAAAATAGACATACAAACCTACGACCCTTTCTATGTGTTTACCGCCTCTGCTCTTAAACCCGAACCAATAAAATGTGATACTAAAGTTATTATGATTGGTGATCCTTTTATCTACTATCTACTCTACGCCTATGACGAAGATTTTAAAAAAATATTTAAAGTCAGGGCAGATTTTGACTCTGTCACTAAGAAAGATAAGGAGAGCCTCTTGCAATATGCTTGTTTTGTACAAAATATATGCCAGAGAGAAAAATTAAAACCATTTGACAAAAGCGGTTTGGCAGCAGTTATTGAGCATGCAGTTCGTTTAGCTGGCAGACAAAATAAAATTTCTACCCAATTCAATGATTTAGTAGATATACTAAGAGAAGCAGATTATTGGGCTAAAATTGATAATAGTTCAATGATTAAGGAAGGACACGTAGATAAAGCTATTACTGAAAAGATTGACCGACTCCGATTAGTGGAAGAGAAAATTCAAGAAATGATTGAAGAAGGGACTATAATGATTGACTGTCAAGGGGCAGTAGTTGGTCAGGTTAATGGGCTATCAGTATATGACCTGAGAGAATACTCTTTTGGTAAACCTACTCGAATTACTGCTAGGACTTCTCTGGGAAGAG
>CAYTKP010000012.1:16955-26094 GCA_964438695.1 uncultured Atribacterota bacterium
TCTTCTACAGAAGTCTATGCCCTACTCTCCAGTCTGGCCGATTTACCTCTAAGACAAGATATTGCAGTCACTGGGTCTATTAATCAAAAAGGAGAAATCCAACCTATTGGTGGAGTAAACCAAAAGATTGAAGGGTTCTATGATGTATGTAAGGCTAAAGGGCTTACTGGAACCCAAGGAGTAATAATACCAGCACTAAACATAGAGGATTTGATGCTGAGAAAAGATGTGGTAGAAGCCATAAAAGAAGGGAAATTTCATCTTTATCCTATAAAGACTATTGATCAGGGAATTGAAATTTTGACTGGGGTAAAAGCAGGAAAAAGAAAAGATGATGGGACTTTTGAAAAAGATACGGTAAATTATTTAGTAGATAAAAAATTAACTGAATTCGCTAATAAACTAAAAGAATTTGGTAAAGAAACGAAATAATAAAAAAATTAAAAAATATTTAATCAAAAAAGAGGATTTCTTAGAATAATGTTGAATAGGTAAGTATGGGGCTGACCAAAGAAATTTTTAGAAAAGTTGTAAGATATCGAAAAGAGAGGATGGTAAATATGCATAAAAGAAACCTAAAAATATTAAACGTGGTAATTTTTTTAATAATTTTATTAACCCTTTTTAGCACTACTATCTTTGCTAGTGATGAAACGGAAAAATTATTACAAGAAATTATTGAAAGAAAAACCGTGAAACCAGATATCTTCACTTATATTAATATGGGAAACTTTTATTGTTCATTAAATTTGTATGAACCTGCCGAAAAAGAATACCAAAAAGCTCTGGATTTAGATGAGACTAATATATTAGCGAGAATAAACCAAAGTTATGCTTTATACAAAATGGGGAAAAAAGAATCGGCTCTTGACAAATTATCCCAAATTATTACTGAGGACCCCAATAATGCCTTTGCCTATTATATAAAAGGTAGAATATATCAGGATGCACTTGAATATGACCTTGCGATAACTGAATACGAAAAAGTAGCTGAACTCATTCCTCAAAACGATAAACTTATTTCCGAATTAGCCCAACTTTACCAGGACAATGAACAATTTATTGAAGCCACAGAAACCTACATCAAATTGAGTAAAGTCAAACCTACTCCTCATATCTTAGAAAATTTTCTGGCTTTTAAAACCAATGCAGCCTGTTATTTAAATTTGGGCAATTACTATAGGAGTATAGGAGAAATTGAGAAAGCTATTTCTGCCTATAAGAAAGCTACTCAATTTAGTGAAGATAAACGATCCATAGCTTTAGCCTATTATCAGTTAGGATTGATTGAATTAAAAGGGGAAGAATATGAACAGGCAATAAAGGAAAAAACTTTATCCCAAAAAACTTATCCTCTATATTTAAAAGATTTTACCTTTGATAATTTTGCCCAGGCCTTCATTGAAATGGGGAATATGCACTACAATGCCGGAGATCTACCGAAAGCTCATCAAAATTATGAATTGGCTCTTCAGTTAGCGGATTCAAATTATATTCTTTCTGAAGCACATTATAAATTAGGATTAACCTATTATCGTAGTCAAGATTATGAAAATGCAGTAAGAGAAGGAGAAATTGCCTTAAGTCTGAATCCTGAATATCTATCTGACCAACAAAGATTAATAGATCTTCTAATTGCTAATGCCTGGTCTAATCTTACTAAAAAAGAATAAAATAGTTAAAAGACAAGTTACAAGTTACAGGTTTACCGAGAGAAATATGAGCATATTGTTATACGCCCTCATAAGGAAGAGACACGGTGTTTCCGTGTTAAAGAAATAGATTAGTGAATTGGTAAATTGGTAAATTAATAGATTTGAGGTGGTAAAAATGAAAGCAAATAAAATAATTGGGGGTCTAACTTTATTACTTATAGGAATCATCCTTTTAGCCAATACTTTGAATATATTAGAATGGTCTGTTTGGCCAACCATATTTAAACTCTGGCCACTACTTTTAGTAAGTTGGGGTATATCTATAATCTTTAGAGGAAAAAGCCTTTCTCTCTTGGGCCCTTTAATTATACTCTTAGGAATTATTATAGGAGTAGTAGCAAGTTATATGGGAATTGGCCTGGAAGGAGAAATGGTAAGAGAAGTAAAGACTCTAAGCCGAGAAATAGCTATGGAAGTCGAAAAGATTCCAGAAGTTAAAGTACCCTTAGAATCCGAAGTCACATCAGAAACTGAATCAATCCCCCAAGAAGAAATACCTCCGGAAGTTAAAGAAAAAGAATATCCTGAAATTGAAAAAGCTTCTATTAAATTAAAATTTGATGTGGGAACTCTCAATATAGGTGAATCTACACCTTCCCTTTATGAATGTATCTCCCATTACCGCTATAAAGAATTTGAACCTTTTGAAAAATACTCTATTACCGGTAAGGAAGCTGATATTCTTATTTATCACTCACCCACTAAAGGGAATTTCCGTAATCCCAAAAATAAATGGCAGTTAAAACTGAATAATCAACCAATATATGATTTAGATATAGAAACAGGAGCCGTTAATATGGATTGTAATTTATCAGAATTTAAGATAGAAAAACTCTACATCGAAAGTGGAGCGAGTAATATAAAGTTGATTGTTCCCAATTATAATTCAGAAATATTTATAGATACAGGGGCATCTAATATTAACATTGCTATACCTAATAAGGTGGGAGCAATGGTAAATATTGATTCGGGAATTGCTGTAAAAGACCTTGACGACTTTATTAAGCAAAATGGCTCCTATATCTCCCATAATTACGCCGACTCAGAATTCAAAACAGAGATAAATATTGATTGTGGAGTTTCTCATATAGATATTTACTATACAGATATTCCATAAGAAGATAAAAATGTATTTTTATTTTTCTTCTCCTTCTTTTCGTAAGTAAACAACCTGTCGAGGGAAGGGGATTTCTATGCCTTTTCTGTCGAAAGTTTCCTTGATCCTTCTTCTGAGTTCTCTTTCTGTACCCCAATGAGTCATTGGTTTTACCTTAATCACTATTCTCAAGGTAACTTCTGAAGAACCTAATGATAGTATCCCCTGAACAACTGGTGGTTCTAATACAATTTCTTTATTCTCTTCAGCCCATTTATTGGCAATTTCTTTTAAAGCTTCCATTCCTCTTTCTGCATCCTGTTCATAGGCAACTCCTACTTCTACAATAGCTCTCATAAATCCTCTATTAAAATTACCAAAACTTCTCACCTCTCCATTGGGGATTACTCTCAATTCACCAGAAAATTTTCGCAGATGAATATTTCTTAAATTAACAGCTTCCACTGCCCCAGAATGTTCACCTACATTAATAGAATCTCCCACTGAAATTACTCCTTCAAAAAGGAGAAAAGCGCCTGAAATAATGTCTTTTACCAAAGATTGGGCTCCAAAGCCTATAGCTAAACCTACTACGCCAGCACTGGCAATTACTGCAGTAGTATCTACTCCCACTTCCTTTAAGATCATCACTATAGCAATAAAATAGACTACATATCGGTTAACACTTTGCAAAAGAGGAATTAAGGTTTTTGCTCGGGAAATCTTCTTCTGATAATTTTTAAACTTCTTTATAGGGGTTAAAGATTTTTCTATTACTTTATTAAGTATAGACAAAACTATTTTTGCTCCTATTAATATTATTATAATGGTTATTAATTTCCCCCACCATAGAATAAGTTTTTCTGGGCTAAAAAAATTTAATACAGTTTGCCAAAAACTGTTTATATATTGCATAAACATTATTAATTCTCCTTCGCCTCAATCTATTTTGCTAATTTTGTCTGACGAGTTCGATGAATCAATTCTATATTTATATTTTCTTGAAAGTTAACTTTTCGTTTTTTTCGTCTAAATCGGTTTCTATCTTATCTCCTTCTTTAAAAACTCCCTCCAGAATCTTTAAAGCTATAGGATCTTGAATATATCTTTGAATAGTTCTCTTTAAAGGTCGCGCACCATAATGAGGGTCATATCCTTTTTCTGCTAAAAATTCCTTTGCTCTTGTAGTCACTTCCAAACTTACCCTCTTATCCTGCAATCTTTTCTTTAGAATATCTAACTGAATATCTACTATTTTCACAATCTTTTCTTTATCTAAACTATTAAAAATAATTACTTCATCAATTCTATTTAAAAATTCCGGTTTAAAGTTTTGACGCAAAGAATCCATTACCTTCTGTATGATAGATTCTCTATTCTGTTCATTCATCTCATATATCCATTGACTCCCAATATTAGAAGTCATTATCAAGATAGTGTTTTTAAAATTAACTACCCTACCCTGTCCATCAGTTAATCGGCCATCATCCAGAATCTGGAGTAGAATATTAAAAACATCAGGATGGGCTTTTTCAATTTCATCAAAGAGGACAACTGAATAAGGCTTGCGTCGAACAATCTCAGTTAATTGACCTCCTTCTTCATATCCTACATAGCCAGGCGGAGCACCAATCAGCCTGGCTACACTATGTCTTTCCATATATTCTGACATATCAATACGTACTAAGGCATTCTGGTCATTGAATAAAAAATCCGCTAAACTTCGAGCAAGCTCGGTTTTACCCACTCCTGTTGGTCCCATAAAAATAAAAGAACCTACCGGCTTATTAGGGTCTGCTATCCCCACTCTTGATCTTCTGATAGCATTAGAAACTAATTTAACCGCCTCATCTTGCCCCACTATTCTTCGTTTAAGCTCATTTTCCATTCTGACTAATTTATCTGCCTCACCTTCCATAAGTCGACCAACAGGTATACCAGTCCATTTAGAGACAATTTCAGCAATATCCTCTTCATCTACTTCTTCTTTAAGCATCTTATTTTCCTTTTGTAAAGAAGCCAGCTTTTCATTTTCTCTATCCAGATCTTTTTGGAATTGAGGAATTACTCCGTATTTTAACTCGGCTACTCGATTAAGGTTTCCTTCTCTCTCCGCTTTCTCAGCCTCTGTTCTAGTTTGTTCAATCTTACTTTTTATCTCGTGGATTTTTTTAATAACTTCTTTTTCATTTTTCCAATGCAATTTCATACTATCTCTTTTTTCTTTAAGAGAACTTAATTCTTCTTCTAACTTATTCAAGCGCTCCTGGGAGGCCTTGTCTTTTTCTTTCTTTAAAGCTTGTTTTTCTATCTCTAATTGGATAATCTTTCTTTCCACTTCATCTATCTCGGCAGGCATACTATCAATTTCTAACCTCAGAGCGGCAGCTGCCTCGTCAACTAAATCAATGGCTTTGTCAGGTAAGAATCTATCTGAAATATAACGAGCAGATAAGATAGCTGCAGCAATTAAAGCAGTATCTTTAATTTTTACTCCATGATGTACTTCATATCTTTCCTTCAGCCCTCGTAAAATAGAAATCGTGTCTTCTACTGAAGGTTCTCTAATTATTACTGGTTGGAAGCGCCGTTCTAAAGCTGCATCTTTTTCAATGTATTTTTTATACTCTTTCAAAGTTGTTGCCCCAATACAATGTAATTCTCCTCGGGCTAAAGCCGGTTTTAACATATTGGAAGCATCTATTGCCCCTTCAGCAGCTCCCGCACCCACTAAGGTATGAATCTCATCTATAAAAATAATTATTTCTCCTGCAGATTCCTGAATCTCTTTTAAAACAGCTTTTAGCCGATCTTCGAATTCTCCTCTATATTTTGCCCCGGCAACCATTGCGCTTATATCCAAAACTATTATTCTCTTACTTTTTAATCCCTCAGGGACATCTCCTCGTACAATTCTCTGAGATAGGCCTTCAGCAATGGCAGTCTTTCCTACCCCAGGTTCACCGATTAACATAGGATTGTTCTTGGTACGCCGAGAAAGTATTTGCATAACCTTTCGTATTTCTTCATCTCGTCCAATAACCGGATCAAGTTTTCCTCTTCTGGCTAATTCTGTTAAATCACGGGAATAGCGCTCCAGAGCTTGATATTTCTCTTCTGGATTTTGATCAGTTATCCGCTGATTACCTCGAATATTTACCAAAGCCTGATAAATCTTATCTTTGTTAACTCCTGCTTCTCTTAGCAAGTTACTTACTGTAGTCCCTTCTGCCTCTACTAAAGCAATAAATAGATGTTCAGTACTTACATATTCATCCTTTACTTTTTGAGCTTCCTGTTGGGCAGCATTTAATATATTATTAAGCTCGTTTCCTATATATTGTTGCGTTTCACCTCCTCCGTAAACCTGAGGAATCTTTTCTAACTGTCTTTCCAATTTAAGTTTAAGTTCTTCAGAATTAACTTCTAATTTCTGTAATATTGAAGGTACAACTCCATCTTTCTGATTAATTAAAGCCAATAGAAGATGTTCCCCTTTTATTTCCTGATGGTTATAGGTAGAAGCAATCTGTTGTGCCTCACCTATTGCCTCTTGGGCTTTTATAGTAAATTTATCAAATTTAATCATCTTTTTTTCATCTCCGTTAAAAATTATTTCTTAATTATAAGGAATTAGAAGATAATTTCTGAGAAATATCTTCTAATTCACCAAGTAAAATATCATTCTCCTCTTTTCGACCTACCGTTATACGTAAAAAATATCTGGAGTTGGAAAAAACAGGGTCAGAAACTGTTTGGACTAAAATCCCTTCTTTTAATAAACTATTATAAACCAAATCAGTATTTTCTTTAGAGCCTACTTCAACCAGAAGGAAATTAGTATACGATGGATATACTTTAAAAGGCGGGATTTCATTTATTTTAAGTGTCAATCTTTCACGTTCTTCAATAATCTTGTTTATGATATCTTTTAAAATTTTTTTATTTTCGAAGACTATCTGAGCAGCAAGTTGAGAAAAACTATTTACATTAAATGGGCTTTTAACTTTTTTCACTTCATCTATGATTTCTGGATTAGAAAGTAAGTATCCTACCCGTAAACCAGCCAAACTATAGGCCTTGGAAAAAGTCCGAAGAACAGCTAAATTATGGTAACGAGAAATCAAGGAAGCAAAGGTCTTCCTCCCAAATTCGTAATAAGCTTCATCCATCACTACCAGACAACTTGATTCTTCAATTATTTTTATAATCTTATCCTCGACAAAATAATTTCCAGTGGGAGCATTAGGATAGGCTATAAAAACTATAGAAGAATCTTCTTTTTTAGCTTCTTCTAAAATTCCATCTTCATCTAAGCTAAAATTATTTTGATCTAAAGGAATTTCCACGAAATTAGTATCGTTAATAATTGAATAAATTTTATACATAGCAAAAGAAGGGGCAGTTGTAATAATCCTTCTCCCTTTTTCAGAAAAAGCTTTGATTAGATAATCAATAAGTTCATCAGAACCATTTCCTACAATTATATTACTTGGAGTTAAACCCAGGGAAGTAGAAATTATCCTGCTTAATTTCTCAGAATTCGCATCAGGGTAACGGGAGTATTGTAAATTTTTGGCCTTTTTTAGTATCTCTTCAGTAATCGTACTGGGCAACCCATAAGGATTTTCATTGGCATTTAATTTTATTTTATAAGGTATCTGATGAGGGTCATAAGGCTTTAGCTCCTTTAAACAGTTGCGGAAATATTTTTGATTTTTTCTCATATCTTATAAGTTCCTTTCTTTTTAGACCACATAAAGCCCCGATAATATAATTTAAAAATCTATTTCAATCTCTCTATTACCTCGATTCAACAAATCAGTAGTTAATTCTGCCTTGCACTGTTCGATTAATAATTTCGCTAATTCATCTCTTGCCTCTTCAATAAGTCTTTGAGGGACTTCTCCAATCCCATCGATATTGATAACTATTCTTTTGGTATCCTCTGTAATTTTACTAAAATCACCGTTTCGCCAATTCCATCTTCTACACATTATTTTTAAAGTCTTATCATCAAAATAGATTACTTCTCCCGGTTGCGGATGTTCTTCATCTTCTCCCCCTAAAGGAATAAAACATTCATCCCCTTTAGCAAAACCTAGGCGTAAATTTCCTTCTATTCTATCAACATCATCTCCCCCGCAAGGGATAAGATATTTTACAGAAACATAATTAAATAGGGCTACTACTGAATTGATAAAAGGGAAGCCTCCCCTTTTTTTAATTCTTTTTAAAAGTGATTTTATAGAGGGAGGAAATTTATTCGGATTAGAACCGAATTTTAGATGAGCTTCATCCCAGGCTTTTATAAAAGGATGGGTAAATATATCTTCTTTCGCTCTTTTTTCAATCTCTTTATTTAAAGGTCTCTTTATTCTTTTATTACCAAGTGCATTTTCTACATCTTTAACAATTATTATTCCTCTTTTAAAATCAGGAAATTGGGTAAAAATTTCTGGGTCTATGATTATCTTTCTCATACTTTATCTACTTCCATCTTTTTTTATATACAGACATTTTTACTTGTCCTCGCTCCCCCTTTTCTCAAGGACAAGCTTCACAAAGACAAGATTTATCTGTTTCAAATATTCTTCGAATATCAATTTATTTAGAGCTTCTTTATTTAGGTTCCTTGAAACCTATAAAGCATTTATTGGGAAAATAGAGGAAAATTATTTCTTCTTCTCTAAGCCCCTAATCTGGTCTCGTAATTTGGCAGCTTCTTCATAATTTTCTGCTTCCACTGCTTTTTGCATCTTTTCTCTCAATTCTGCAAGTTTTATTTCCTTTTCATCTTCCAAAGTAATCTTCTCAGTAGAGGCTTTATTTAGTACATCTTCAGTTACATAAATTGGGATATCAATCCTTAAAGCTAAAGCTATAGCATCACTTGGTCTGGCATCGATTTCCTTTTCTATGTGGCCTGATTTTAAACTGATAGAAGCAAAATAAGTATTTTGTTTGATATTACAAATAACTATCCTAGTAACAATCACATCTAGAGAGTCTAAAATATTTTTTATCAAATCATGAGGTAAAGGTCTTATTGGTTTAATCTTTTCTAAAGCTAAAGAAATCATTTTTGCTTCATAGGGTCCTATCCAGATAGGAAGCCACCTTTTTTCAGCCTCATCTTTTAAAATTACCACAAAACCTTTTGTAACCGGATCTATCGCTACTCCAGAAACTTTTACCCTGATCATTTTTATCCCTCTTTTTATTTATTTGCTATTTTAACATATTTTTCTTTGAATTTTAAGACCTTTCTCTTTTTATATATTATATTCTACATAAAACAAAAAATCCCTACCTAAATTTTATTTTT
>CAYTKP010000013.1:0-21815 GCA_964438695.1 uncultured Atribacterota bacterium
TTAAACAATTTCATATATTTTTTCAAGGGCTTGGTTGAGTTTATCTGTTTTTGATCCTCCTGCTTGAGCTAATGTTTTTTTGCCTCCACCTTTTCCATTCACAAGCGGAGCTATCGATTTTATAATCTTTACTGCATCAAAACCCTTCACTATCAGATCATCAGTTACCATAACCAACAAAGCAACTTTATTTTCTCCCATTTTCGTTCCTAATAATATTATACCTGATTTAATTCTTTCTTTAATCAGGTCTCCCCAATTCCTTAAATCACTATTATCTAAAGCTTCAACTTTAGTAGATATGATATTTACTTCCTTAATTTTTCTCATTTTAGAAACTATTTCCTCAATCTCATATCGAGCTAATCTATTTCGTGTAATTTTAATTTCTCGTTTTAAATTATTAAGATTATCTATTATTTGATCTAATTTTACTATAATTTCCGAAGGAACAACTTGTAACTTATCAGATATAGTGTCTATAATATTTTCTCTATCTTTAACATATCTTAGGGCATATTCACCAGTTACTGCTTCAATTCTTCTTATGCTACTCCCTATTCCTTCTTGATTTAATATTTTAAATAAACCAATATTGGAAGTATTCTCTAAATGCGTTCCTCCACATAATTCTAAGCTATATTCTCCTATCTTTACTACCCTTACTTGTTCCCCATATTTTTCCCCAAAGAGGGCAATTGCCCCCATTTCTTTAGCCTGGTCAAAAGTAGTTATTTTTGTTTCTATTTTTAGATTTTCTAATATCTTTTTATTTACTAATTCTTCAACTTTATCTAATTCATCTTTGGTTAGAGTAGCAAAGTGGTTAAAATCGAAACGAAGATGGGTATCACTTACCAAAGACCCTGATTGTTTTATATGATCTCCTAATACATCTCTAAGGGCACGATGTAAAAGATGAGTAGCAGAATGATTTCGAGCAATCGCCTTCCTTCTTTGCACATCTACTTTTGCAATTACCTCCTCATTGACTTCTACTTCACCTTTAACTACCTTGCTAAAATGTACAACAAGGCCTTCGACAGGGCTTTGAGTATCTGATATAGTAAGCAGTAAATTATTATTTTTTTTAGAAGACACAAATTCTCCTCGGTCTCCAATTTGCCCGCCCTTTTCGGCATAAAATGGAGTTCTATTTAAAATTATTTTACATTTATCCCCTTCTTTTGCCTTGTCCACTATTTTGCCCTCTTTTATAATGGCAATTACTTTGGCTTTTTGCATTTTAAATTTATATCCAGAAAATTCTGTTTCTCCATAATTTTTAAGAATTTTCTCATAGATCATCTCTTTTTCTTTATTGCTCTCGAAACTAATTCTCGATTCTACCCAAATTTTTCGTGATCTTTCTCTTTGAATTTTCATTTCTTGTTCAAAATCTTCTTCGCTAACTCCAAATCCATCCTCTTTGAGAATATCTTTAGTTAATTCTATGGGGAAACCATAAGTATCATAAAGTTTAAATGCATCTTTTCCATCAAGCATTTTCCTATTTTTTTTCTTTAATTCATCTTTCATGGTATCTAAAATTTGAATTCCCACATTTAGAGTTTCTTGAAATTTTCTCTCTTCTGTAAGTATTATTTGACAAATTTGAGCTTCTGCTTTTCTTGTTTCAGGATATACATCCTCCATTAGATTAATTACCACGGGAGCAATTTCATATAAGAAAGGCTGATTAAAATTCAGCCACCTACCGTAACGAAAAGCTCTTCTCAACAACATCCTAAGCACATATCCCCTTCCTTCATTTGAAGGCATAATTCCATCTGTAATCATAAAAACTAAAGCTCTTATATGATCAGCAATCACTTTTAAAGCTAAATCTTTTTTATCATCTTCATGATATTTCGCGCCTGCATTTTTAGCAACAAAATTTATAATTGGTAAAAAAAGATCTGTTTCGAAATCTGTATCAGCTTTTTGCAACACAGATGCTATTCTTTCCAAACCTAAGCCAGTATCTATATTCTTTTTGGGCAAAGGAGTAAATGAACCATCTTCATTACGATTGTATTGCATAAATACTAAATTCCATAATTCAAGGTATCTTTCACCATCCACTCCAACTCCTCCACCTTTTTCTGATGCCTTCTCTTCTCCTAAGTCAATATAAATTTCTGAACAAGGTCCACAAGGGCCAGTCGGTCCGACTTTCCAAAAATTATCTTCTTCTCCTAATCTAATAATTTTTTTCTCGGAAAGACCAATAAAATTATGCCAAATGTCGTAAGATTCATTATCATCCTTATATATCGAAACCCACAACTTTTCCTCTGGGAATCCTATAACTTCAGTAAAAAATTCCCATCCCCATTGAATTGCCTCTTTCTTAAAATAATCACCAAAAGAAAAATTACCTAACATCTCGAAAAATGTATGATGACGAGCAGTCCTACCTACATTTTCTATGTCAGTTGTCCGGATACATTTTTGGCAGCTAGTAGCTCGTTTTAAAGATGATTTAACCTGACCCAAAAATATTGGTTTGAAGGGAACCATACCAGCAATAGTTAATAAAATGCTAGGATCTGTGGGAACCAGAGAAGCACTAGGAATTATCTTGTGTCCTTTGCTTTCAAAGAATTTTAAAAACTTTTCTCTTATTTCGCCACTGGACATATATTTCATTAAAAATATTCTCCTTATATAAAAATAATTTACTTACACATTCAGTAGTCAAAAATCAAAAATCAAAATTCGGAAGTGAATTATAATTAGCAGGAATTGATACCGCTTATCCTGCCACTCTTAGCACTTCTTCTACTGTAGTAATCCCCTGTATTGCTTTTCTTAATCCACTATTCTTTAAGGTCATCATACCTTTTTTAATCGCAACTTCTTTAATTACATCACTGGAAGCCTTGGAAACAATTAGAGATCTAATTTCTTCATCTAACTCAATAAGTTCATATATAGAAGTTCTCCCATAATATCCTGTATTTTTACAAAAAGGACATCCTGTTCCCCTAAATAGTTTTATTTTATTACCACCTTTAAAATCTTCACTAATATTAAGCTCTCTTAATACTTCTTCGCTGGGCGTATACTCCTCTTTACATTTCTCACAAATCACCCTTACCAATCTTTGAGCTATTACTCCAATAACTGAAGAAGAAATTAAGAAAGGTTCAATTTGCATATCAATCAAGCGAGTTAACGCACTTACTGCATCATTAGTATGTAGGGTGCTTAAAACCAAGTGCCCCGTCAGGGCAGCCTGAACAGCAATTTGAGCAGTCTCGACATCTCGTATTTCACCTATCATTACTATATCCGGATCCTGTCGTAATATTGAACGTAGTGCATTAGCAAAAGTTAAATTTATTTTGGGCAAAATTTGAATCTGGTTTATTCTATCAAGCCTATATTCCACAGGGTCTTCGACAGTAATAATATTTTTATCTTTAGAATTTATCATATTTAAGGCAGCATATAAAGTAGTGGTTTTACCACTACCAGTAGGTCCTGTAAGTAATATTATCCCATAAGATTTAGAAATCATTGATTTGAATTGATTCAATTGTTTAGGCAGAAAACCAAGATGTTCTAATTTTATTAAACCTTTGCTTTTATCTAATAATCTTAAAACAGTTTTCTCACCGAATACTGTAGGAATTGTAGAAACTCTTAAATCAACTTCTCTTGTTCCGAACTTTACTTGAAAACGCCCATCTTGAGGAAGACGCCTTTCGGCAATATCCATTTTTGCTAATATTTTTATTCGAGAAATAACTGCTGATTTTATTTTAGGAGGTAAAGTTCTGATATCATGCAATATTCCATCAATACGGAAACGAACCAATAAACCCCTTTCGTTGGGCTCAATATGGATATCGCTGGCTCTATCTTTTACTCCCTGAACAATTAACATATTTACCAGTTGAATAATGGGAGCTTCTTTGCTTATTGCCTCTAATTTTTTAGAATCTTCCTCTTTTTCTTCTTCTTTAAACACTACTTCAGTGTCCAATTTGTCTAAAATATCATCATACTCCCCTAATTTATAATAACTATTAATGGCATTTATAATGTCTTCTTCGGGAGCTAACATACATTTAATCTTTTTAATCTTGGTATAATCTTTTACAAAGTCTATAGCGTAAACATCAAAAGGATTAGCCATAGCAATGACTAATTCATTATTATTTTTACTTATAGGAATTAGAGTAAATTGGAGAGCAATCTTTTCGGGAATAAGAGATATAACCTCCGGGTCTATGACGTAATTAGATAAATCTACATATTCAGTTTCATAAACATATTGTAAAACCTCATATAATTCTTCTTTACTTAATGCTCCCATACCCACCAAGATTTCGCCCAGCTTCTTATTATTCCCTTCCTTTTGTGCTTTAAGGGCCTCTTCTAATTGTTGAGAAGTAATTAAACCTTGGTTTAATAATATTTCTCCAATTTTCTCATTGGTAAAACCTTTTTTTGGCATTTCCATCTGTATTCACCGTATTTACTAATTCTTATCTCGTACAAAATGCAGTAACGACTAATTTATTTCTTTTTAAATATGTCTCCAAATATATCCTTAAATAATATGCGGTCAGTCCCCTGTTTTTTGTTATACTCATTTATAAATCTTTTTTGTTCTTCTTTTTCAGCTTTTCTGATACTTAAACTAATTCTCTTTCTTCTCTTATCTAATTTAGTCACTAAAGTTAGAACTTCTTCTCCTACCGAAAGAACACTTGCTGGTTTATCTATTTTTTTATGGGATATTTCAGGTAAAGGAACTAAACCATCGATATTATCTTCTAAATTTACAAAAGCTCCAAAATCTGTAAGTTTTACTACTTTACCCTCCACTAAGGTTCCGACAGGATATTTCTTTTGTATTTCCTCCCAAGGATCTGGTAATAACCTTTTCTTACTTAAAGTTATTTGTAATTTATCTTTATCTATATTTATTATTTTAAATTCATATTCTTTGTCCTTTTTTAATTTTTCACTAGGATGTCTTATTTTTTCCCAATCAACTTCTGATACTGGCACAAACCCTTCTATCTCCTTTTCCAATTCAACAAATGCCCCAAAATCTTTTATTCTCGTAATTTTACCTTTTACTGTATCACCAGTCTGATAAAAATTATCTATATTATCCCAGGGATTGGGTAAAGTTCTTTTCCTACTCAAAAAAATTATATGAGAATCTTTATCAATATCTATTACTTTTAAAGGAAGTACCATATACTTTTTAAAAACCATAGATGGTCTTTCTATATATTTCCAATCAATTTCAGAAAGACGAATTACTCCACCAACTCCTGCCTCTAATTCCACATTAGCTCCATAGGAAGTTACCTGGCTTATTTTCCCTTCAACAATTGAACCAATTGGGTACTTTTTGTCAATATCTTCCCAGGGATCAGGAAGTAATTGCTTTAGCCCTAAAGAAATTTTTCTTTTTTCTGGCTCAATCTCTAAAATCCTTAATTTTAATATTTCTCCTTCCTTAACTAAATCTGAAGGGTTTTTAACATAAGCCCAGGCCATTTCTGATATGTGCAATAATCCATTAAGACCTTCCTCTATTTCAATAAATGCCCCAAAATCTTTAATTGATATCACTCTTCCTTCTACTTCATCACCAACAGAATATCTTTCCTTAACATTTTTCCAGGGATCTGGCAATATTTGCTTAATACTTAAGGAAAGTTTATTTTTTTCTTTATCAAAATCAATTATTTTCACCTTAATTTTGTCACCTAATTTCAGTAATTTAGTAGCATCTTTCATATCGCGCCAGGTAATTTCTGAAATATGAAGCAATCCTTCTACCCCACCTATATCTACAAAGGCACCAAAATTAGTTATATTGGTAATAACACCTTCTTTTACCTGTCCTACTTTTAAATTTGCCAGGGTTTTTTTATGCAATATTTTACGTTCCTTTTCCACAATTAAGCGATGAGAAAGAACTATTTTATCGGTTTTTTTATCTAATTTGATAATAATAAAATCCAATTTTTTACCTACATATTTATCTAAGTCCTCTTCTTTTACCATTCTTTGTTCAATTTGTGATTTAGGAACGAATCCTTTTATACCTAAATTTACTACTAAACCATTGGGGATTTTTTCAATAACTTCTGCCTTTATTTTTTCTTTTTTTCTATATATCTCATTAAGCTTTTCCCATAATTGAATATACTTGGCCTTTTCTTTCGATAAAATAATATGTCCATTTTTCTCGTCTATATTATTTACATAAACATATATTTCGTCATCTATTTCTAAGGCATTAGTTATGGTTTTGGTTTCCTTAGAAAAAAGCGATTCCTCATTTTTAGGAAGAAATCCTTCCATTTTGTATTTCACATCGAGAAAATAGCCATCTTCACTAACTTTGACTATTTTCCCTTTAATTATGTCTCCCCTCTTTATTTTTTTAAATTTTCCTAAAGATTCGTTAAGCATTTCTGACATTTCTTCCGTTGCTTTATCTTCGTTTTGGGTTTTTTCTTTTAATTCCATATTATTATTTCCTCTCTATTTTGTATATCATTATATTGTTAATCTAGACTAGCAAAAGACCTGTCGTACATTAACTATTTTTTGGCTTCTATCTTATTTACTATGTACCTGATACTCGATACTCCATACTGGTAATTATTCTTTTCTCGGTTATTATTAGATTTACTGGAACATCTTTTTCATTAGTTGGTATTTTTTCTACTATTTGCATTTCAAAAGCTAAAGCAATAGTATTGGGAGAAGGATTAATCCCTTTTAAAAAATTATCATAATATCCTAATCCCCTACCAATTCTATTCCCCTCAATATCAAAAGCAACTCCTGGTAATATTACTAAATCAAGATCTTTTGGTGAAGACAATCTACGATATTCTTCTTTTGGTTCAAAAATCCCTTTTTTACCTTTTTTCAGTTCTTTATCAAAATCAATTAAATTTGAAGGAACTAAATTAATGGAATCTGCCACAATGATGGGAACAAAAATCTTTTTCCCCATCATTATGGATGACTTAATCATCTCTTCAGTTTGAACTTCACTTCTAGTAGAAACATAAAACATAACATTTGAGGAATTTAAAAATACTGGAGTTCTAAGCAAATTTAAAAAAATTTTATGGCTTTTATTCTTTATTTCTTCTGGAGAGAGAGAAAGTCTTTTTTTTAAAATGTCCCTTCGAATTTTTTCTTTGTTCATAATTTTTATTATAATATAGTTATTTATTATTTTTGTCAAAATTATCGTTACTAAATAAATTATAAAACCCCGCTATGTCGTGTGCTTTAGGTTTTGATACCTGTCCTCAAACAGGTGGGTATCTACCTAAATGCTTTATGTTTCCGTGTTAAACAAATCAGTTAACATTTGGTATTTGCCTTACCTCAATTAGAGGAGCGGCTTACCTTAGGCTTACATGCCACATTTAGAGATCGATCCCTTTTAAATAAGTGTTGGCTCAAAACTTAATTAGTCAACACGAACACAGCAGGGCAATTATTTATTTCTTTTCGACCCTATAATATCATAACTTATCAAATCTTTCAATATTAAGAAGAGTATTAAGTATATGGTATCAAGTATTGAGTTCGAAAAAGAAAAAAAGAGAGAAAAGAGACTGAACTCGATACAGCATTTCTATACGTGCCACACTGTATACTATCCACCCTACATTAGGTTAGTCTAATTTAATATGCAATTCCTTTAATTGTTTTAAGTCTACTTCTGATGGTGCATCAGTTAAGAGACAGGTAGCTTTTTGGGTTTTAGGAAAAGCAATCACTTCTCTTATTGAGCGAGCTCCAGCTAAAATCATCACCAATCTATCTAAACCGAAGGCAATTCCTCCATGAGGTGGCGCTCCATATTTTAAGGCTTGCAATAAAAATCCAAATTTCTGTTCAGCTTTTTTATCATCTATTCCTAATAAATTAAATATTTTCTTTTGAATAGCATTATTATGTATTCTAATACTTCCTCCCCCTATTTCATTCCCATTAAGCACTAAATCATATGCCTTTGAACGAACTTTTAAAGGATCACTATCTAACAATTTTAGATCTTCATCAAGAGGTGCGGTAAAAGGATGATGAACTGCTTCAAATCTTTCTTCTTCTTGGTTATACATTAATAAGGGAAAGTTTGAAACCCAAAGAAAATTATATTTCTCTTTTCCCTTTCTAATTAGATTTAAATCGGTAGCTATTTTTAACCTAAGATTTCCCAACGTTTCATAGACTATTTTTTCTTGATCGGCAACTATTAATATAATATTCCCAGGTTGGGCCTTTGTTTCACTCCTAATCCTTTCAACCTCTTCTGAAGAAAGATATTTACCAATTGAAGACTGAAAATCTTTTCCTTCTTTAAATTTTATAAAAGAAAGTCCTTTTGCTCCAAAAGAAGAAATAAACAATTGTAAATCATCAAACTTCTTTCGAGAAAATTTCTTATCTTCCTCTATTTTTATAGCACATATTTTGCCTTTATTGCTTAGTAGTTTTTGAAATACCTTAAAAGAGCTTTTATTAAATACTTTGGTGAGATCAATTATTTCCATACCAAATCTCAAATCTGGCTTATCTGTCCCATATTTAGATATGGCTTCCTGGTAATCCATTTTCAAAAAAGGAGTAGGAATTTCCACCTTAAATATTTTTTTAAATAAATAAGCAAACATCTCTTCAATTAGACTAAATACTTCTTCTCTATCAATGAATGACATCTCCATATCCAGTTGAGTAAATTCAGGGGCTCGATCAGCTCTTAAATCTTCATCACGAAAACATCGAACTATTTGATAATATCTTTCGAATCCGGCTATCATTAATAATTGTTTAAATAGTTGAGGTGACTGAGGGAGGGCATAAAATTTACCTGGATTGACTCTACTGGGGACTATATAATCCCTTGCTCCCTCGGGAGTACTTTTAGTTAAAAAAGGAGTTTCTATATCTAGAAAACCTTTATTATTTAGATAATTTCTAATTTCCATACAAATTTGATGGCGTAGTTTTATATTTCTTTGCATTTTGGGTCTTCTTAAATCTAAATAACGATACTTTAATCTTAAGTTATCACTTATTTCCAATTTATCGTCGATATTAAAAGGTAAGGCTTCAGAAATGTTTAATATCCTTATTTGCTTAACTCTCACTTCAATATCACCGGTGGAGATATTGGGATTTTCTGAACCCGGTAAACGGGGGACAACTATACCCTTTATAGCGATAACATATTCGTTTTTAATTTTATGGGCCTTCTGATGTGCTTCAGCAGACTCTTCTGGGTCAAATACAATTTGAGTTAATCCATCGCGGTCTCTTATATCTATAAAAATTAATCCGCCATGGTCTCTTCTGTTCTGTACCCATCCCATTAAAACTACTTCTTCCCCTATATCTTTCTTACGAAGCTCTCCGCAAGAATTAGTTCTCTTCCAAAAGCCTAATGCTTCAATAATTTCTTTTGATTTTGTCATTTTTGTCTATGCTCCTTTTCTCGTACAAAATACTTGTATTATATACTTGATTCTATATACTGTCTTCAGGGATAAATTTTGTTCAACATACGGGGGAACGGAATAGTTTCCCGAACATGATTTAGCCCGCATATCCAAGCAACTGTTCTTTCAATACCTAAACCAAAACCAGAATGAGGAACCGAACCATATTTTCTTAAATCTAAATACCATTCATAATTCTCTTTGGGTAACTTATGCTCCTTAATTCTTTTAACCAACAAATCATAATCATCTATCCTTTGTCCGCCTCCAATAATTTCTCCATATCCTTCTGGGGCTAAAAGATCTGCACATAAAGCAACTTCAGATCTTTTAGGGTCAGGTTTCATATAAAATGCTTTGCAGTTTACTGGGTAACGATGGATAAATACTGGATTTTCAAATTTATTAGATAAAATTGTCTCATCTTCTCCTCCAAAGTCATCTCCCCATTCGATTTTTGAACCACTATGCTTTAATATTTCTATAGCTTCGTCATAAGACAATCTAGGAAAAGGTGCTTTTATTAGTTCTAATTTTGATATATCCTTTTCTAGCAAATTCAATTCTCTTTTTTTGTTTTTCAGCACTTGTTCTACAATATAAGTTATTAATTTTTCCTGAATTTCATTGCTCTCTTCAAGTTCTATATAAGCGGCTTCTGGCTCTACCATCCAAAATTCCATTAAATGTCTTCTGGTCTTAGATTTTTCAGCCCTAAAGGTGGGACCAAAACAATATACCTTTCCAAAAGCCATCGCTGCAGCTTCATTATATAATTGACCACTCTGGGTCAAGTAAGCTTTATCTCCAAAATAATCTGTTTCAAATAGAGTAGTAGTCCCCTCACAAGCTGATGGAGTTAATATGGGAGCGTCTATTAATATAAAACCATTTTGATCTAAAAAATCGCGGATAGCTTTAATTATCTCCGCCCTTATTCTTAAAATAGCATTCTGGCGAGGAGACCTTAGCCATAGATGCCGATAATTCATTAAAAATCCTACTCCATGTTCTTTTAAAGTAATAGGGTAATCTTCTTCCGCATTATGAAGAACTTCGAAATCTTTTAGCAAAATTTCAAACCCCAGAGGAGCCCTATTTTCCTTTTTTACTACACCAATTATTTTTATGGAAGATTCATATTCAATTTCATCTATTTTTTCAAATATTTCTTTATCAACCTCATTTTTAATAAGTGTTGCCTGGATAAATCCAGTACCATCCCTGATAATTAAAAATTTAACACTTCCACTTGAACGCCTATTATATAACCATCCTCTAATCTCTATTTCTTTGGTTTCATAATTTTCAATATCACTTATTCTTACAACTTTCATTTGTACTTCCTCCCATTTTCTCCTGGGGATATGCTGTATTGTTTCCCCAATAACATTAATATTTTAGGATAAACGCTACGTGCTATTTATACATAATATTAGTTCATCGATTAGATTATCCATTTCAACTTCTTTTTGTTCTTTGGTTTGCATATTGCGTAGAGTAACCATATTTTTAGCTAATTCTTCTTCCCCAACAATTAAGGTATATTTTGCTCCAATTTTATGGGCTAATCTCATTTGAGATTTTAGGCTTTTTGAAGAATAATCCATATCTGCCGATAAACCTGCATCTCTAACTTTTTGTAATAACTTAAAAGCCATATCTTTATTTGTCTCTTTAACTTTTACTATAAATATATCTAATCCCTTATCTTTAGGCCATTCAATATTCTGTTGATTCATTACCATGATTATCCTCTCTATCCCGGCTGCAAATCCCACAGCAGGAGTAGAATCTCCACCCAATTCCTCGATTAAATCATCATATCTTCCTCCACCACCTATTGCATCTTGCGCTCCTAACTCCCCAGAAATTATTTCAAAAGTAGTCTTGGTATAATAATCTAATCCTCTTACCAGTCGAGGTTCTATAAAATATTTAATTCCAAGAGAATCTAAATATGATTTGACCTCGGTAAAATGTTGTCGACAATCCTGACAAAGATATTCATTAATTGTAGGCATTTTTTTAATAACTTTTTGACAACTATCTTTTTTACAATCTAATATTCTTAAAGGATTTTTATTATACCTATCTTTACACTCTAAACAGAGAAAATCCATTTTATCTTTAAGAGATTCTTTTAATTTTTGAACATATATAGCCCGACATTTCTTACAACCCACACTATTTATCATAATTTTTAAGTTTTTTAATCCTAATTTTTTATATACTTCTATTGAGGCAATGATAACTTCAGCATCTACCTCAGGAGCTTTGGTTCCAATTACCTCAATCCCAAATTGATGGAATTGCCTAAATCTGCCTGCTTGTGGTTTTTCACATCTAAACATTGGGCCAAGGTAAAATAATTTTAATACAGGATATACTCTACTCATTTTATTTTCTAAATAAGACCTCACCACTGCTGCAGTTCCCTCTGGTCTTAGGGTAAGACTACGTCCTTTTCGGTCAAGAAAAGTGAACATCTCTTTAGTAACTATATCGCTTGAATCACCTACTCCTCGAACAAAAAGTTCTGTATATTCAAATATCGGAGTTCTTATTTCTTGGTATCCGTATTTAATTAATACTTCTCTTATTTTATTTTCGACATAATACCATTTAGAAATATCTTTTGGTAAAATGTCTTGTGTCCCTTTAGGAATCCTAATTATCATCTTTCCCCTCCTTCTGTTGTTTGCAGCTTTCTAAGAACATTAATAAATCAGGTAAATGATTAATTATTTACTCTAATAATTGTAATTGTATTCATTTTTCTCAAATGCTTTTTTATCGATAGCTTTTCTTATAGCGTCTTCACGGCTAATTTTACCCTCCATTAATAAATCTTTCAATGACTGATCTAAACTTTGCATACCATCCTTTTTACTGATTTGAATCATAGATTGAATTTGATAAGTTTTATTTTCCCTTATTAAGTTTTTAATTGCAGAATTGGCAATCATCACTTCTAAGGCCGGTACCCTTCCTTTTTCATCTAAAGTTGGCAAGAGGGTTTGAGCTACAATCCCCAAAAGAGATCCAGCAAGTTGCATTCTTACTTGATTTTGCTGATGAGGAGGAAATACATCTATTATCCTTTCTACGGTTTCTGATGCACTAATAGTATGAAGGGTAGAGAACACTAGATGTCCTGTCTCAGCAGCAGTCAAAGCCATAGAAATAGTTTCGAGATCCCTCATCTCTCCTACCAATATAACATCCGGGTCCTCACGTAGGGCATTACGTAAGGCATCTGCAAAAGATTTAGTATGTGTCCCTATCTCTCTTTGGGAAATAAGGCAATTTTTATGACGATGAATAAATTCAATAGGATCTTCAATAGTAATTATATTATCATACCTATTATTATTGATTATATCGATTAAAGCTGCTAAGGTAGTAGATTTTCCGCTACCTGTTGGTCCAGTAATCAAAACAAACCCCTTATCTTTATCACAAAAATTGGCAAGAATAGAAGGCAAACCTAACTCAGAAAGGGTTTTAATCTTCTCAGGAATTAACCTAAACGCCCCTCCTTCTCCAAGTCGATGTTTGAACACATTTACTCTAAATCGAGAAACATTTTCTATTTCGTAGGATAAATCCAATTCTCCATTTTTTTCAAATTCACTTTTCTGTTTTTCATTTAAAATACTATAGATCATTTTATGAGTATCCTCCGGAGTTAGTTCGGGAAATTCTAATTTGGTTAACTTACCATTTATCCTAATTACTGGAGGAACACCCACATTAATATGTAAATCAGAACCATCCTTTTCTTTAGCTATCCTTAATAATTCATTTATTTCCATAATCTACCACCTTCCGTTTATTTTGGAACTCAACAATTTTTGCCGGTAAAAATGTCGAAATTTGTTTAAAATTCTTATCCCACTAAATGTTTTTCTTTTTAAATAAAAGGTTGAGTGTATCATTAATATTTTTATATGAGGCTAATACTATTTTTAATTTGCCATTGGTTATCTCATTAATCATTTCTTTTGCTTCTTCATCAGTAGGGTCAGCCATAGCAATTACTAATTCGCCATCTAATTCAATTAAAGGAAGAAATTTAAATTTCTTAAGAGTATATTCGGGAATATTTTTTGCTAACTGGACATTAATATTTTCAATATTTATATGAACATAGGGAATATCTAATTGTCTTCCCAGAGTCCAATTTATTTCATCTTGAGTAACCCATCCCTTATCAATTAATATTTCTCCTATTCTTTTTCCAGTATTTTTTTGAATGTCTAATGCTTTCTTTAATTGTTGAGGAGTAATAATTTTATAATGAACTAAAATCTCTCCTAATTTTTTAGGATTTTTTACCTTTTCTTCATTATCGGTCATTTTAATCTATTTCCTCCTTTATATTTTCAAGATTGTTAGGGTAGTAAGCGCCCCCTGGAACCCCTTTAGGGTTTGGTTTATTTCTTTTAAGTAAATTATTATTTACTATTATCTACTATTAAAAAATCCCTGATAATACTATTAAAGTACCATCAGGGACGAGATCTTCTCGCGGTGCCACCCTGTTTGAATGAGAATTTATCCATTCCGCTTATTAGCTAACTAACGGTGCTACCCGATTAAGTTTATCATATAGAAGATTTTTCAACTTAATTTACTTTATTAGGGGTCTTTCGATTATCTTTTTTTAATTTACTCTTTAATCTAAAAGACAACCTACTCTCCTATGTTTTATAAAATATTATTTTTTTAATTGTATAAAATTTTACATAACAAACCTTAAAAAGTCAAATTCTTCCAGAAGCCATAAAGTTGAATTAAGAATAAAATTCGGATGTTGAGCTAAATTTTGGACTAATTTTGAAAGTTTCTGTGAGTTTGCATAAATGTTTTTTTATCTATTGCCTTTTTTATAGCCTCTTCTCTGCTAATTCTTCCTTCAATTAGTAATTCTCTTAGAGATTGGTCTAAACTAATCATACCCTCTTTTCGACCCATCTGTATAATTGCTGAAATTTGATGAATCTTATTTTCTCTTATAATATTCCTTATTGCAGGAGTAGCAATCATCAATTCAATCGCAGGAACTCTCCTTTCACCATCTATGGTAGGCACTAATGTTTGTGCAACAATACCTAAAAGAGATTCAGCAACCTGCGTTCTAACTTGACTCTGTTGGTAAGGAGGAAATACGTTTATTATTCTTTCTACAGTTTCAGCTGCACTGTTTGTATGAAGTGTAGAAAATACTAAATGTCCAGTTTCAGCTGCAGTTACAGCCATAGATATTGTCTCTAAATCTCTCATTTCCCCCACCAGAATTACATCAGGGTCTTCTCTTAAAGCACTCCGTAAGGCATAAGAAAAAGAATCTGTATGTGTACCAACCTCCCTCTGGTCTATTATGCAATTCTTGTGACTATGGATAAATTCAATAGGGTCTTCAATGGTGATAATATGTGCATATCTTTCTCTATTTATAATATCTATTAAAGTAGCTAAAGTAGTACTTTTTCCACATCCGGTAGGACCAGTAACTAATACAAAACCCTTTGATTTTTTAGTGAAAAAAGATAATTCCTCTGGCAAATTTAATTCTGCAAGCGATTTTATTTTTTCTGGTATTATTCTAAAAGCAGCTGCTTCGCCTTTTCGAGTCTGAAAAATATTAATTCTAAACCTTGCAACATTTTCTAGTTCAAAAGAGAAATCTAACTCATGATTTTTTTCATATTTACTTTTTTGTTCATCATCAATTATGCTATAAATCATTTCATGAACATCTTTGAAAGTTAACTCAGGATAATCTAATTTTTTTAGACTTCCATTTATCCGTAAAATTGGAGGAACTCCAACTGTAATATGTAAATCTGAAGCATTTCTTTGTTTGGCTATGGATAATAATTCTCTTATATCCATTTTATTTGTCCCTTTTCATTTTTCCCCATTATACAAAATTGTAAAAAGGGGGGGGTAACCTTCTTGAAATCCTTCTATTATCTTTTCTTATTTCATCTCAATTTTAAATAGAATTTTTTCCACTAATCTTATTATTGTTTTTAAATTTTTTTTAAAATTTATTTTTAATTTTATCAGAAATCATTTTAATATGCAATGGTGTAGTTCCGCAACACCCCCCAATGATGTTCACTCCTAATCTTGCAAATTTTTCCGCATACATAGCCATTTCCTTCGGATTTGTTGGATAAATCACTTTTCCTTCAAGAATTTCAGGTATCCCCGCATTCGGCTCAACCATTAGATAAGTATTACTTACTTCCTTCATCTTTTTCGTAACCTCATACAAAATATCTGGCCCTGTTCCACAATTAGCTCCTACTCCGTCAGCACCTTCATCCTCGAGAACTTTCACTGCTTGTTTCGAATCCACCCCATATATAGTTTTTAAATTTTTATCAAAAGTCATAGAAGCTATAACCATTAAGTCAGTATTTTCTTTCACTGCTCTTAGTGCAGCTTTTATTTCTTCGAGATCATAGAAAGTTTCTAAAATTATTAAATCTATGCCTTCTCTTTCTAAAATTTGAATTTGTTCTACATAATTTTTATATGCCTCATCTATTTTTAATTCACCGTAAGGTTCTAAGATCTTTCCCGTTGGTCCTACAGAGCCAGCAATAAACATCTTTTCTTTTTGACCTTTTTCTTTTTTTACAGCCTCCTTGGCAATGTTTACAGCTAACTTATTAATTTTTTGGGTATCTTCCCCTTTATTAAAATTATTCAGTTTAATTCTGTTAGCACCAAAAGTATTGGTCAAAATTATATCTGCTCCAGCTTTTATGTATTCTCGATGAATATTTTCTACTATTTGGGGATGAATTATATTCCATTCCTCTGAGCATTCACCCTGACTAAGTCCATATTTTTGAAGCATAGTCCCCATAGCACCATCGATTAGCAAAGGACCTTTATCTAATTGTTTCTTTATTTCTTCTTTAATATTATTCATTAATTTTAAAATATAACTCCTTTTACTATATATTCGATACTCGATATTACAATATACCATATGCTATTTTAATCCAGCTTCTTTTTTTAATATCTCAACTTTATCAGTTTTTTCCCAGGTAAAATCTTCATCTTCTCTTCCAAAATGACCATAAACAGCTGTCTTTTTAAAAATTGGTCTTCTGAGTTTTAAGTGTCTAATTATTGCCTCTGGTCGTAAATCAAAATTCTTCTCAATTATTTCTAATATTTTTTGTTGGGGTATTTTTTCCGTTCCAAAAGTATTTACCATAATAGATATAGGATGAGCTACTCCAATCGCATAAGCAATTTGTATCTCACATTTATCAGCTATTCCTGCCGCAACAATATTTTTAGCTATATAGCGGGCAGCATAGCTACCTGACCTATCTACTTTGCTAGGATCTTTCCCTGAAAAACAACCTCCACCATGACTCCCTACTCCTCCATAGGTGTCAACAATTATCTTTCTACCAGTAAGCCCAGTATCTGCTTGGGGACCACCCATAACAAATCTCCCGGTAGCGTTAATAAAATATTTGGTATCTCTATCTAAATATTTTTGAGGTACAACATAATTGATTACCTTTTCTTTGATATCTCTCTGTATGGTTTCATTAGAAATATCAGGATGGTGTTGGGCAGCAATTACTATTGCCTCTACCCTTTTGGGATTTCCATTTTCATATTCTACGGTAACCTGAGATTTTCCATCTGGCCGAAGGTAGGGAATTATCTTCTTCTTCCGACTTTCTGCCAGTCGATAAGTCAATTTATGAGCTAATATTATAGGAAGAGGCATCAGTTCCGGCGTTTCTCTACAAGCATAACCAAACATCATTCCCTGGTCACCTGCCCCAATAGATTCAACATCATTTTCTACTTTTTTTAACTTTTTTACTTCTAAAGATCTACTGACTCCTAAATCTATATCCTTAGATTGTTCATCAATGGAAGTCAGTACTGCACACGTATCACTATCAAATCCAAATTTAGCTCTGGTGTAACCGATTTCTCGAACAACCTGCCGAACTATTTTGGGGATATCAACATAACATTTTGTAGTAATTTGCCCCGCAACTAAAACCAACCCAGTTGCTACCAAAGTTTCCACTGCTACCCTTCCATAGGGATCTTCTTGGTATATAGCATCCAGTATGGCATCAGATATTTGATCTGCAATTTTATCTGGATGTCCTTCGGTAACTGATTCTGAGGTAAATAAGTATTTGTTTTTCAAATCCAACATCTCCTTTTCTTTGTTTGTATTTTATAAATAAAAAACCTCCTTAATACCGAAGAGGTAATCTTTTTTTCTTATCTCTCGGAATTGTCCTTCCGCAGGAATTAGCAACAAAGTTAAAATCTATTGTCAAATGAATCTATATCAAATATCAATTATATGGTACATTTCATCATTTAGCGGAAAATGAAAAGTGCAAAACGTAAAATTAAATTCATATTTCCTATCTCGTGAATCGTATCTCGTGCAAATTAACTAGCTAACTAAGTAATCAACCATTCAATATAATTTTTCGCTTTAAGTTTTTAGTTTCAGCAAAGTTTTTACTTTTTAATCATAGATATTTTTTATATTTTTCATTGTTAGCCATTCTTTTAATAATTTCTTTCAAATCACCTTCTCTATTCTTAGGATAAATTAATTTTATATCTCCACTTGATACTATCACTAAATCAGATAAACCAATGGTAACTATCAAGCCTTCATCGTTTATAATAATACAATCTCTGGTATCCACTCCTTCATGGGTTCCTTGTATTACATTACCATCTTTATCTCGGGGGAAAATTCTTTCCATAGAAGTCCAGGAGCCAACATCATCCCACTTAAAATTACCTTTTACGACTAATCTATTGGGAACTCTTTCCATAATAGCATAATCTATAGAGATTTTTTCTAATCCATAAAATACTTCTTTCACCACTTCTCTTTTTTGCAATGTTCCTAAATTATCTTTTATTTTCATTAAGCCTTTATAAAGATTCGGCAATTCTTTTTCTATTGCTTTCAAAATATCCCTACAGGTCCAGATAAATATTCCACTATTCCAAAGATAGTTCGTCTTGTTAATAAATTTTTTTGCATTTTCTAAATTAGGTTTTTCAGTAAATTCTTTTACTTCATACGCAGTTATATTATTAATCCTTTTAACTTCTTCACCTACACATATATATCCATAGCCAGTTTCTGGACGTGTTGGTTTAATACCAATGGTTATTAAATTCCTTGTCTCTCTGGCAAGCTGACAAGCCATCTTGATAGTTTGCAAAAAAATTTCTTTTTCGTCAATTATATGATCTATAGGAAGAGTAATCATAGTAGTATCAGGATCCTTGTATCTATGTTCAATAATTATTGCTGCTAAACCTATACAAGCAGCAGTATCTCTTCCCACTGGTTCTAATATATAATTTAAATAGTCTACTTCAGGTAGAGCTTCCTTTATACTATTAAAGAGATCTTCGGTAGTAGAAATAAAGATATCTGATAAACCAATTAACGATGATATCCGATTAACGGTATCCCTAATCATGCTATTTCCACCAGTTATAGATAATAGCTGTTTAGGAGTATCAAAACGACTATGAGGCCAAAATCTTTGGCCACGACCCCCAGCCATTAAAACTGCTACATTTTTCATAGTAACTATCCTCCCCTTTTTTAATAGTATAACTACTCCGCTAAAGCTTACACTTATAAAATTATTATATATTTATTTTTATAATTTATCAAAAATAATTAATATGACTCATTTACTAATTATCAAAGGGTATAGTCTTTTATACAAAATAAAAGTTAACAATCCACTAATTATTCCTTTTAAAAGATTAAAGGGAATAATGGCCGGAATTAACATTTTGACTACAATTTCTCTTTGAACACCTAGATATAGTGGGGTTATTATTAGATTAGCTGGAATCATTATTAAAGCCATTGCTAGGGTCCCCAAGAACATACCCAAAATAGCCCCTTTTTTAGTATGATATAAGAAATAGACTTGAGAAGAAACAAATACCAAGGTACCGGTTGCTAAGAAGTTCATCAAAGCACCATAAGGTCCTCCTTGTCCGGTAATAAGAGCAAAGAGTATGGCAGTAATAAAACACATTACTATACCAGTTTTCGGTCCTAATTTAAAAGAACCAATAAGAAGAAATATACTCCCTGGGTCATATAGTAAAAAGGGAGCTTGAGGTAAAATTGGAAAATGAATAAAATATCCGGCTACTATAGATAAAGCTACTAATATGGAAATACTGGTGATCTTTGTACTTTTCATAACGATTCTCCTTTTATTTTTTTATTTGAATAAAATTTTATTCACCTTTTTACTTCAAATGTATTTCTTTAAAATAAAATATCCCCGAAGATATTTTGCTCTTCGGGGATATCACTTTCAAAAAAATTACTTTTTCTTCCCTCCAGACTATACTGTCGGCTCTGGCTTTTCACCAGATCTGTCATAAATTCATAGGTGTATTTCTATTGCGAGTAAATGACTCGTGGGCTTATCCCCTAATTGTCAAAACAACTAAAGAATTTACCACCGATCGGGAATTGGTTAACTTAAATTTAACCTCACCCTGCCCCGAAAAAGTTTTCTATCTTCAATATTTTATTGTATATTTTATATCATTTTTTTATAATAGTGTCAACAATATTTACATTTCAAAATTGTCAAGAAATTAAACTTACCGTGAATCCATTAAGCTTTTTGTTATCTCTTTTCACTTTTGCGCAATACTTTTATTAACAATTTTGTTAAAAACTATTCCTTATTCAAAGAATAAATTAACTTCTACCACTGTAATTTCTTCGGAATTACCGGGCTACTAAACAATTTATTAGTAAAGTTTTAATCGGTAGAACCAATTTCATTTTCTATTTCTTCCATACTGAATCCTCTTAAGTTTGCATAGTAATCCAACACCTTATTTGCATAATTTTGATTTAATTCATTATTTTTAGCAAGATTTTCCTGTACACTATAAGGGCCCTGATTATAGGCAATAATAGCAGTCTTAATATCATCAAAGTCCCTATTTAACATAGATAAATAATAAACTCCAATTTTAATATTTTTTATAGGATCAAATAAGGTTTTTTCTGCTCCATCCCATTTAATGCCAATATTATTTGCTAATTCCGGAGCTATAAATCTTCTCACCTGACACAATCCATAAGCGTAAGAATCAGAAATTGCTTTGGGATCGAAATTACTTTCAACTTTTATTATCGCTGTCACCAACAAAGGATTGAAATTATGTTTTATGGATTCTTCGTATATAGTTTTAGCAATTTCATATATATCTTTACTCTCCAATTTTTTATTATTCTGAGAAATGATTCTTACAATTTTGTTTATATAATATTCTCTTTTTACTTCATTAGAAATCATCCCGGTTAATTCTTGTAATTGCATATAAATTTCAGTAAATTGTTCTCTATCTATTTTTACCTGGCTATATTGCTTTATTTCTTTATATAGATCTTCTATTTGGTTAATTATTTTTTCATTTTTTAGGTTAATATTCTCAATTTGTTTTTCTGTTTGCATATTTAAATAATTAATCTTTATTTGCAAGGTAATAAATAAGGTAATAATAACACCCATAAAAATTATGAATATTAATCCAAGATTTTTATTAATATTCTCTCTAAAAGAATTGGATATATCGTATTTTTCTCCTTTGTTTTTTTCGTTAGACATAATTATCCCCCCTAAATTTTTTATCTACATCTTAATCCCTAAAGAAACAATTTTTTACTGTTTACTGCACCTTGCTACCTTCTGTTATATCTCTATCTACAGTTAATAATACTACATTGTGGTTATCAACTGCGGCTAAAAGCATACCTTGAGATTCTATCCCCCTAATTTTTCTAGGTTTTAAATTATATACTATTATAATTTTCTTCCCTAAAATATTCTCTGCAGAATAATGCTCTCTTACTCCGGCAACAATAGTTCTTATCTCTTTGCCTAAATTTACTTTCAATTTGAGTAGCTTATCTGTTCCACTTGCTGGTTCAGCATCAATAATCTTCCCTACTCTTAAATCGATTTTCTTAAACTCTTCATAAGAGATAATTTCTACCTCTTTTTCTTCTATTTTTTTAGTTACTTTTTTGTTAATTTCAATTCGAGGGAAAATAATTTTTCCGGGTTTAACTAAAATACCTGCTTGTAAATTTCCCCAATGCGCTTCTTTGTCTAACTTTAATGCAGCTAAATCATCTTTTAATCCTAACTGTTTCCAAATTTCTCTGGCTTTTACTGGCATAAAAGGATAAATTAAAATAGTAGA
>CAYTKP010000014.1:0-1120 GCA_964438695.1 uncultured Atribacterota bacterium
CTGGAGATTGCGAAAAAATTACCTATTGGCGTTCATCTGCTAAACCTATTCAAGCTTTGCCGGTTGTATATTCTGGAGCAGCCGATAAATATAAATTGACGGAAAAAGAGATAGTAATTCTAGCATCTTCTCACAGTGGTGAAGAAGAGCATATACAATTAATTCGTAATATTCTTAATAAGATTAAATTGAGTGAAAAAAATTTATTTTGTGGAGCTTATCCTGCTTTTCGTAAATCTACCACTAATTCTCTTCTTCAGGATAAAAATTAAGCCAAACCCATTTATAATCCTTGCTCAGGGAAACATGCTGCCCAATTAATTTTATGTAAATATTATGGATAGTCAATTAATGATTACTATAAAATAGAACATCCAGTGCAAAAAATGATTTTAAATGTTATTTCTAAGGTAACTAAATATTCTAAAAAAATATACATTTGGGAATAGATAGTTGTGGAGTACCAGTATTTGGGTTGCCGATAAAAAATATGTCTTATGCTTATACACGTTTGGTTAATTGGAAAAGTTTATCTTCAGAATATCAACAATCAGCAAAGAGAATAGTTATGTCTATGATAAAGAATCCTGAAATAGTAGGAGGAATCGGAAGATTTGACACAGATTTGATGCGTATTTCGAAAGGTAAATTATTAGCCAAATCTGGAGCGGATGGGGTTTTTTGTATTGGAGTTTTTAATGAGAGAGGGATGGGGATAACTATAAAAATGGAAAGCGGAAATATGAAATTCATTCCCTTAGTGGTAGCCAAAGTTTTACATAAATTAAATATTTTATCAAAAGAAAAGTTAAACCAATTAGAAAAGCATTATCCTTTGTGGGTGAAAAATTATCGAAATGAAAAAGTCGGCAAATTTATTCCAGATTTCGAGTTAAGAAAAATATAGAAAATACATTGAAAATTTTCAGTCATATATTTTTTACTAAGATACTACAACTGTGGCTATGAAGCTAAGGGAAGTCAAAAGAAGGTGTGTGAATTTGCTAAAGAGTAATAGATAAAACATTTCTTTGATATGAACCACGAAGTATGTCATAAGGTAATGCCGGAGACAGGATAAGTATGGCTAAATATACTCTTGTTGCTAGCAATTTACCTA
>CAYTKP010000014.1:1220-21493 GCA_964438695.1 uncultured Atribacterota bacterium
GCCGGAGACAGGATAAGTATGGCTAAATATACTCTTGTTGCTAGCAATTTACCTACAGCCATTTTTAAATTTTTAGAAAAGGACCAGAATAGTAAATAGCAACCAAAATTGTTTATACTTACAAAACATTTAAAATAATCCTCAAAAAAGAAGGATTTTTAAAAAAAATGCTGTAATAATATATAATAATAAATAAATTTTTTACTTTTAAAAATAAGATGATTTTTACTTTATTCGAAGTATTTAGGTAATTTAAAAAGTGGTAACGAGCTCTGGGTTGATCCGATTGCTTCAAATGTGAATTTTATTATTACTACTGGAGTAATAGTCACTCATTATATGGCGGGATTTTCTGGAGGAAGGAAATCTATTTTACCTGGTATATGCGAGAGAAAAACTATTGAAACTAATCATTCCAAGATGGTCTATCCCAATTCTCGTGCTGGAAATCTTAAAGATAATCCTGTTCACGAAGAAATGCAAGAAGCAGCAGAGAAGGTTGGGGAATAATACTGTGCCTCAATGATTTAATTTTTTTTATGAAAGTGAGAATATTTTAAATGCACCCCTTACATCAGATATTAGCCCGTGCTACTGGTCGAGAAAAAGTTAAACCTGGTGAATTTATTGTAGCTAAAGTAGATCTGGCGGAGATAAATGATTTATATTTACAGGTTTTACTATCTTTTAAAGAGATGGGAGGAGATAAAGTTTGGGACCCTCAAAAAATAACCTTTGTAATGGACCATTATGCCCCTGCACCTACTATTAAAGCTGCGGAAAATCAGAAGAAGATGCGCGAATTTGCCAAAGAACAAAGAATAAAACTTTTCTTTGATATTAACCAGGGGGTATGTCACCAGGTAATGCCTGAAGCAGGTTTGGTCTGGCCAGGAATGCTGCTTGTTGCTACGGATTCACACACTACTACTCATGGAGCTTTTGGCGCTTTTTCTACTGGAATTGGGGCGACAGATATGGCAGCAATCTTACTTACTGGGAAGATATGGCTAAGAGTTCCAGAAATTATAATGGTCAATATTACTGGAAAAGCCAAGAAAGGAATTATGGCTAAGGATATAATTCTTTACCTTATCTCTCAATTGGGCACAGATGTTGCCTTGTATAAAGCCATAGAATATGCCGGGGAAGTAGTGGCTGAGATGTCTTTAGATGAACGTCTGGTCCTTTGCAATATGTCCGTAGAAATGGGGGCAAAAGTTACCTATATCAAGCCAGATAAAAAGGTATGGGATTACCTTTCCCAAGTTAAACATCAAAAAGTTCAAAAAGATATATCTATTAAAGAATTAGTTGAGAAAGATAATGAAGTATACGAATCTGTTCATAATTTTGATATTAGCAAACTCGAACCACAGATAGCTCTTCCTAATAGAGTAGATAAAGTAGTTCCTGTTTCTCAAGTGATAGGAGAGCCAATTCATCAAGCTTTCATTGGTACTTGTACCGGTGGAAGAATTAACGATATTAAAATAGCAGCAGAAATTCTAAAGGGAAAGAAAATATCCTCCAGGGTTAGATTGTTAATTATACCCGCTTCCAGCCAAATATTAAAAAAATGCATCGATTTAGGTTATATTCAAATCCTGTTAAATTCTGGAGCAACTTTATCTACCCCTTCTTGTGGTCCTTGTTTGGGTGCTCATGAAGGAGTTTTAGCTCCAGGAGAAAATTGCATTTCTACTTCCAGTAGAAATTTTCCCGGAAGGATGGGCAGCACAGAAGCAAAAATATTTTTAGCTTCTCCTGCTACAGTAGCAGCTTCGGCTTTAAAAGGGACAATAACAGATCCTCGAGAATTTTTGTAATTTTTAAATAATACTTAGCATGAAGTATAAAGAAAATAGTTGTTAGTATTAAATTAAGTTTTAACTTGTGAAAATAGGAATCCAGAAGGGATTACTTTATATGTTTAAATCCATAATAGAAGGGAAAGTCTTCAAAGTTGGAGATGATATCGATACAGATCAAATTTATCCGGGTAGATATCTTTATCTTACTTCTCCTGAGGAGATGGCTGTTCATGTCATGGAGGATGCTGTCCCGAATTTTTACAAAAAGATAGAAGGAGAGGATTGGGTAATAGTTGCAGGGAAAAATTTTGGCTGCGGGTCCAGTAGAGAACATGCTCCCCGAGCACTTCTTTATACAGGAGTCAAAGCAATAGTGGCAGAATCCTTTGCCCGCATTTTTTATCGCAATGCTCTAAATATAGGGTTACCCATAGTGAAATGTCCAGGCATAGTTAAAAAAGTGAAGCAAGGTGGTTCTATCCAGATCAATCTTAAAGAAGGATTAATTATTTTAGATACTTCTGGAGAGATATTATCAATTGAAAAATTTCCCCCTCAATTCTTAAGTATTTTAAAAAATGGCGGACTAATTCCTTATTTAAAAAAATATAAAAGATATGCTCATTAAAAATATAGCTAATTCGCATCTATATTAGCAAAATGGCAATTTATTATAAAAATGCTAGCACTAAAGGAGGTAGATTTTAATATCTTGTTCAATAGTGTTTATTGCTCCTTATAAAAAAATGGGAGAATTATTCTCAGAAATTTGCCAAGAAATTAATAAAAAGATCATAATAAAAATTGGGGATCTTGAAGAGGGGGTTCGCCAGGCAGTTGAATTAGAAAAGCAGGGCGTGATTGATGTTATAATTAGTAGAGGAGGAACCGCCATCGCTATTAAGAAGGAAATTTTAGATATCCCTGTAGTAGAGGTCCAAGTTAGCGCATTTGATTTAATTCGAGCTCTTCATCAAGCCAGAAAGGAGACTAATAAAGTTGCCATTGTTGGTTTTTATCCTTTTACATATGGGATAAAGGGCTTGGAAGAAATTATGAACCTTAATATCAAGATATTAACTTTAAAGGAAAATTGGTATATACGTCCTTTTTATATTAAAGAGAAACTAAAAGAGATAGAAAAACAAGGCTATAATTGGGTAGTAGGAGATAATATTTCTGTAGAAACCGCTGAAAGCTTAGGTATGAATACTGTTTTAGTCGAATCAGGTAAAGAAGCTTTAATGCAATCAATCTTGGAAGCTGAAAGAGTAGCGGAAGTCAGAAAAAGGGAGTTAGAAAAAACTAAAAGGATAAAAAGTATTATTGATTTTGCCTACGAAGGAATAATTACTGTAGATCCAAAAGGGGTAATTGATACTTTTAACCCTCGGGCAGTGAAAATTTTTGAAAGAGAGGCTTACCGAATAGTAGGGAAAAATATAAATGAAATTTTTCCAGAATTTAATTTTCCTAAAATTATAAAAATAGGCCGAAAGATAGAAGGGAAAATATGGACGGTTGGGGATATAAAAATTGTAGCAAATATTATTCCGATCAAAATCAATAATGAAATAGTTAGGACTGTAATTACATTCCAGAAAGTTTCACAAGTACAAAAGATAGAGCAAAAAATAAGAGAAAAATTGTATTTAAGAGGAAATATTGCAGAAAATACTTTTAATGATATTGTTGGTCAAAGTAACATAATTAGAAAGTTAAAAAAAGAAGCAAAAAATTATGCCCAAGTTGATTCGCCTATTTTAATTTACGGTGAAACAGGAACAGGGAAAGAACTTTTTGCGCAAGCAATACATAATTATAGCCCAAGAAAAAACAAGCCATTTGTAGCTTTTAATTGTGCTGCTCTTCCAGAAACTCTTCTTGAAAGTGAACTTTTTGGTTATGTAAGAGGAGCTTTTACTGGAGCTAAAAAAGAAGGGAAAGTCGGTCTTTTTGAACAAGCACACGAAGGAACTATTTTTCTTGATGAGATAGGAGAAATTTCTCAAAATATCCAAGCTCGGTTGCTACGAGTTCTTCAAGAACATAAAGTAAGAAGATTAGGAGATGATAGAGTAATACCAGTAAATGTTAGGGTTATTACTTCTACCAATAAGAAACTTATTAAATTGGTTAAGGAAAAGAAATTTAGAGATGATCTATATTATCGAATTAACGTTTTAAATTTAATAATTCCTCCTTTACGGGAAAGGAAAGAAGATACATCTTTATTAGTTAATTTTTTTATTAAAAAATATGGATATAAGTTTAAAAAAGTTGTAGAAGGCATTTCTGAAGAAGGAATGCGAATATTAGAAAATTATGATTGGCCTGGCAATATTAGGCAATTAGAAAATATTATAGAAAGATTAATAGTTAGAACTGATAAAAATTTTATTGCGACCAGTTTAGTAAGAGAAATTATGAAATTAGAGTATGAAGATGGCCGCATTGATAGTCGCCAAAAGCAAGAAAATATAAATTATCAATTAATAAGTGGTAATTTAGAAAATATTGAAAAAACTATTATTAAAAGAGTTCTGCAGGAAGAAAGAGGAAACAAAGCTGCCGCAGCGCGAAGATTAGGTATTAGCCGCACAACTTTATGGCGAAAAATGAATAATAAGTAATAAATACAAATAAGTGTTAAGGAAAAGTAAAAGTAAATATAAATAAATACAATTTAAAGGGAATAAATTTACAATTCCATAATGTAACTATAACATAATGAAACAATGGAGATTTGTGTCTCCTATTAGATAAAGGTTAAATAATGTTTTATGTTTATTTAGTAGTTTCATAATGAAACATTTGTATCTTAAAAATAGATTTATTATCTAAGAATATAAATTTTATCATTTAAAATTGCTTTAAATTACATATGTATTAAAGGTAATTGCTTGCTTAGAAGTAAACTTGGCATAAAAATTGCATTAATTAATAAAATATATAATAATAAAATATAGAATAAGCATTTATCAAATTATTATAATTTTATTTATAATATAGAAAAATATGAAATAAAGTTTTACTAGTTATTTTACATAAGGAAGAGTGTTGCACTATAAATCTTAGAAAGTAGAGCAGTAAAGTAAGGTACATTTAAAAAGACTAAAATTACGAGGAGGTGATTTTATAGAACTTATATAGAGTCTATACCTTTCCAGCTAATGGATAAGGTAAAACTGTGTAATCTTTTAGTGTTACATAGTCTATTTAATTATTTTTTAAATATTTTAGGAGGTAAAAGATGTTATTTAAAAAACAAAGAATTTTACTTTTTGCGATGTTGCTTAGTATTTTACTGATTGCTGGATCTTTATCTGTTACCGCACAGGATAAGATTGTCTGGAAATCTTCCAGTTTTGGTCCTGCTTCAAATTATTCTCAGATCCACCATGATAAAGCCTGTGAAGCAATTACCCAAGCTAGTGGTGGCCGAATGGTAGTCAAAGCATTTGTCGGTGGTTCGGTTGTTCCTGAAACAAAAGAACTTGATGCTGTCCTTGAGGGTGTAATAGACTTGTGCTATACCTGTCCCATGTATAACCTGGATAAATGGCCGGCAGCCGGTTTAATTAGCTCCAGACCAGGTGGATTACCCGGACAATATCTAACCCAGTGGTTTGATTATGGTGGAGGATATCAATTGATGAATAAGATGATGGAGGGTTATAATGCCATGGTTATGCCCGGATTTTTATCTCCTGAGCCGGGTGAAGTGTTCCTCCATTCCAAAAAGAAGATAGAAACGGTGGCTGACTTGAAGGGCTTAAAAATACGTACTTCCGGTGATGGCGGCGAAATCCTGGCCAGGATGGGTGCTAATCCCATATTTTTACCCGGTGGTGAATTATACGAGGCAATGCAGAGAGGTACCATTGAGGCTTTTGAATACGCAGGTTTGTCGACCAATTGGAGTATGCATTTTAATGAAATCGCGAAGTATGTTATTATATCACCTGTCCGGGCGCCAAGTGATCCCCACGTCTGGTTTGTGAATAAAGATTCCTGGGAAGCGCTTCCTGATGATCTGAAAGTATTGGTGCAGAACGTGATAGCAAGATGGACCCAGGAACAGCAAAATTTTGAAAGCCATAATGATATGGATGCAATACAAAATTTCAGAGATGCCGGATGTGAGGTATATAATCTCCCCAAAGAAGTAGAAGATGCCCTCTCACGAGAAGCTGTAGCATTTTATAAAGAAAAAGCCGCTGAAGAGAGCCCGATATTTGGTGAGATTTTGGAATCCATGAATGCCTATGGGAAAAAGGCTGGATTACAGTAATCATTAGTTGATAAATTTGTTTATTTGAATCAAGAATAACAAGGAGTTAAGAAGTATGTTAATTTTGAGAAAAATAATTAGAGGCATTGATACATTAAGTAAATATGCTGGTTTAACGGCAAGATGGTTTGCTTGGCTCCTTGTCCTGGTAGGCGCATATGAAACGATTATGAGACATTTTTTTAATGCGCCTACCATTTGGGCATATGAGACCATGACTATGTCTGGTGGAGCACTGTATATTCTGGGATGGTCTTACTGTCATTCGATTAACTCTCATGTAAGAGTAGATCTTTTATATCGTCTCCTTTCCGATAGGAAAAAAGCGTTAATGGATATCATTAGCTCTCTAATATTCTTTTTTCCATTAGTGATAGTGCTAATAAAGGTTTCTACTAAATGGGCAGTGAGAGCATGGAGAATTAATGAGATTATGATTTCTACTTATTGGTACCCGCCGGCTGCTCCCTTTAGAACGATATTTGTTATAGGACTAGTTTTGTTACTTCTTCAAGGTATAGCTAAGTTTATCCGTGACCTATATTTTGTAATAAGAGGTGAGGCAATTGATTGAATTAAGTGAACAAATTATTACGGTTTTGATGTTAGGGGGAGTGCTTACTCTGGTCATGACGGGTTTCCCAATTGCTTTTGTAATAGCTAGCGTAGCACTCATTATGGGTTCTATTTTATTTGGAGGAGACACAACCTACCATATTCTATACAGTCGAATGTATAGCATGGTACTAAGTTATCCATTTCTGGCTGTACCTCTTTTTACTTTTATGGGTGTTATTCTGCAAATGTCTGGGATCGTTGAAGAATTATATACAGTACTATATGAAACTATGCGCGGATTAAGGGGAGGATTAGCTATTGTTACTATAGTATTTGGTACTATCCTGGCAGCATGTTTAGGTGTTATCACTGCGTCTGTTACCATGTTGACATTAATTGCACTGGGGCCTATGGTGACCAGAGGATATGATAAATCAATTGCTTCAGGTTCGGTTGTTGCCGCTGGTACGTTGGGAATACTTATTCCTCCCAGTATTATGTTGGTTGTCTATGCACCACAAGCCGGTCTTTCTATTGGACAGATGTTTATGGCTGCTTTTACTCCTGGTCTAATCCTTTCGGGTTCCTATATTGCCTATGTAGGAATTCGGTGCTACTTAAATCCAAAATTGGGTCCACCGGTTTCAGAGGAGCAAAAGCTGAAACTGTCTTTTTTAGTGAAAATGATAAAATTATTAAAAGCATTACTTCCTCCGGCATTAATCATTTTAGCGGTTTTAGGCACCATATTTCTGGGGATAGCTCCCCCGACTGAAGCGGCAGCTATGGGAAGTTTGGCTGCTGTTCTCTTAGCGGTAGCCTACCGGAAAATGACTTGGGATATTGCCAAACGAGCAGCATTAGAAACACTCAGAGTGAGTTCATTTGTACTTTTGATCGCAGGAATTTGTTACGCTTATGTCGGAGTGTTTATGAGTGCGGGTTGCGGAAATGTTGTAAAAGAGGCAATCTTAGGCGTGCCCGGTGGAAAATGGGCTTCTTTTGGCGTAATCATGTTAATCGTCTTTCTTTTAGGGATGTTTATCGAATGGATAGGCATTGTCTTTATCATTGTTCCAATATTATCACCTGTTATAGTTGCTTTAGGATTTGATCCGTTATGGGCTGGTATGATGGTTTGCATCAATTTACAGATGGCATTTATGACGCCTCCCATGGCAATGTCAGTTTTTGTTTGTCAGGGGGTTGCTCCACCAGAACTTGGAATTACCTTGAATGACATAATAAAGGGAGTCATTCCATTTATTGCCATTGTAGCCTCTTGTTTACTTCTTTTTAGTATATTCCCACAGATTATTACATGGCTGCCAGATCTTATGATGAAATAGTAATTTTTCTTAGAAAGAAAAAATTAAAATAGGTTATATAAAAACAAAAATAATGAGAATCAGTTAATAGTGAATTAATTAAAAGGGATAGATAGCAGTCGCTAATATTAGTTTTGAGATTATATGATAAATTAGATTATTTGGAGGGGAAGTAGGAATTTTCCTCCAAATTTATCCCATAAGACGGTCCAAAAATCATTTCCATATTTTTAAAATCTTAGGGAAAATATTTTTTATAAATAAATATCAACTAAAGGCAATATAGATAGATTATTTCAATTTATAATTTTGATATCTATAAAGCTTTTCAGCTATTTATTCTTCTTAAAGTATTACAAAATAAGAATTTGATTTTTTAAAAAATAAAAAAAAGTCAAGGAATAGGGAAAAAATTTGGTAAGTATAAAATAAATGTAATTCGTATAACTTTGTGGCAAAGAGCGAATGATAAACATTAGTAAATAAATAAAATTTAAGGTAAATACTAAATTTACAGTTTTATTATGAAACTTATATGTTTATAAAAGAGATTTGTTATTTGAATATTCCTTTAGATTATACAAGAATCAAAAATAAATACCTACAACAAAATAAAACTTGGCATTAAGTGTTACTTTTATTATAAATTGAGGGGTAAGATAATATTGTTTTTCCAATTGAAACTATGTTATGAGGTATGATGGATGATTTATGTAATAGCAGACGATCTAACCGGCGCAAATGACACTGGAGTGCAATTTGCAAAAAAAAGATATAATACAATAGTATCAATATTTGATAAATCATCAGTGTTGCAAAGTGTTCCAGGAGATTTAGATGTTTTTGTAATAGATACTGAAACTAGGGGATTAGAAGATAAGATAGCAAGGAAGAAATTAAAGAGTATTTTAGAAAAAATAAATATAAAGAAAAAAGATGTAGTGTATAAAAAGGTAGATTCAACCCTAAGAGGCAATATAGGCAGCGAACTTGAAGAAATAATGATGATTTTAAATAGAGATATTTGCATTTTTAGTCCCAGTTATCCATCTTACCAAAGAATAACAGTGGGAGGATACCTGATTGTTGATCATAAGCCTCTAGAACTAAGTGAGTATTCTTACGGTAATTCAAAACGGGTAGAAGATTCTTTTATTCCCTTTTTATTAAAAGCCCAAACTAATGTTCCTGTCGGGAAGATTGACTTAAAAGATGTTACTAAAGGACAAAAAATTATTTTATCAAAAATAAATGAATTATATCAAAAAGGAAATAAAATAATAGTTATTGATTCCACCAGCGAACAGCATTTAGCGGATATATTTAGTAGTGGCTTAAAATTTGATGGATCGGTTTTGTTTTCCGGTTCAGCTGGCTTAGCCAATCATTTTCCTAAAATGTATAATAAGAATGAAAATCTCAAAATAAAGATTGAAGACAATAGAGGGCCGGTTATAGTAGTTGCGGGGTCGCGAAATTCTATAATGGAAGAACAGATAAACTATCTTAGAAATAGGTTAAATTTTACTGAATTAAAAATAGATTTGGAACAGATTTTTTCTAATAAAGATAGAATTTTAGAAAGCTATGTTACTAAATGTATTAAGGGTATAAAAGGCAACCAGGATTTGGTAATACATACTGATGCTATCTATAATGAGGAAAAATCAATAAATAAAAAGTTGATGTTAAAATACCATCTTAGCTTTCGAGAATTGGAGGTTAAAATTAAAAATTTTTTCGGAGAGCTTACTTCTAAAATAATAGAAAATAGCTATACAAGAAATTTAATTTTAACTGGTGGAGATATTGCCTTAGGGGTTTGTAAAGAGTTAAACATATACAATTTACATATTTTAGATGAACTTTTACCAGGTATTCCTTTGAATATTGCTAATTATAAGAATTATAGTTTAAATATTATAACTAAAGCGGGCGGGTTTGGCAAAAAAGATACTTTGTATAATTTAATTAATAAATTAAAAAACTATTAAGAATGGAGGAAGGGCTCATTATTCATTAATAGTGGGCTAGATATATTTTATAATGAAAAGGCCAGTTATTGCTATTACTATGGGAGATCCTGCAGGTATTGGAGCAGAGATTATAGTCAAAGCTTTAAGTAAAGAAGAGATTTATAGAAAATCTAAACCAGTGGTTATTGGAAGTAGTTGCGTTATAAATGATGCACTGAAATTTGTTCCTTTACATTTAAAGTTAAATGTGATTAAAGATACCAAGAAAATTAAAGGAGAATTTGGAACAATAGATCTCTTAGATTTAGACAATATAGAATTCGATGAATTTGATTACGGAAAAGTAAGTGTTAAAGCAGGTAAAGCATCATTAGATTATATCTATAAAGGAATTGATTTAGCAATAAATGGGTTAGTAGATGCAGTGGTGACCGGACCTATTCATAAAGAAGCAATTAAGGCTGCCGGTTCACCTTACGCTGGCCATACTGAGATATTTGCATCTCGTACTAAAACAAAAAATTATGCCATGATGTTAGCGGATAAAAATTTAAGAGTCATTCATGTTTCTACGCATGTCTCCTTACGTCAAGCCTGTGATTTGGTGAAAAAAGAACGAGTTTTAACGGTTATTCGTTTGGCGAATAGAGCATTAAAAGATTTAGGAATTAAGAACCCAAAAATTGGAGTTGCCGGATTAAATCCTCATGCGGGAGAAGGAGGACTTTTCGGCAATGAAGAAATTACCGAGATTGTTCCTGCGATTGAACAAGCGAAAAGAGAAAATATAACGGTCGATGGACCAGTCCCTCCGGATACTATTTTTTCCAAAGTAATTGGCGGACAATACGATATTGCGGTTGTTATGTATCATGATCAAGGTCATATACCTATGAAAATTACTGGATTTAAATATAATAAAGAAAGTAATAGATGGTCAAGTATGAGTGGAGTAAATATTACAGTAGGTTTGCCGATAATAAGAACTTCGGTAGATCATGGAGTTGCTTTTGGAAAAGCTGGAGAGGGTAGGGCTAATGAAGAAAGTATGGTAGAAGCTATTAGAATGGCTATTGATTTTGCCAAACAAAAATAGCAAATATATAAAATTAGATATAATTAGTTATTAATTATAAACGTAGAGCAATGAAGTAAAATGCAAGTTGTTTTGGTGGGGTTCAATGCGGGATAATAAAAATTGTATAAAAACAAACCTAATATTTATTGAATAGCTGAGGTATTGTAGGTATTTATACATAAAATGAGGTGTAAAGACATGTTAGAAGATATAAAAATAAGAAAAATAAGACAATATTTTAACAAGACAAAAATAGAAGATTTACCCGAATATATTCATCAATCTTTCAAAAAATCCGATCTTAAGAAACGTATAAAACCAGGTAGTAAAATAGGAATCACTGTAGGTAGTAGAGGAATTTCTAATATAAAACCCATTGTGAAAGAAATTATTTCTGAATTAAAAAATCTAAATGTTTACCCTATTATCTTGGCAGCAATGGGAAGCCATGGAGGCGCAAATAGTGAAGGGCAAAGGGAAATTTTAGCGTCTTATGGTATAACTGAGAATGAGATGGATGTTCCAATTTTGACTTCTATGGAAGTAATAAAAATTGGGGAAATAGATGGCAGAGTACCTATATACTTTAGCAAAGATGCAATGGAAACAGATGGTATTATTGCTTTAAATAGAGTTAAAATGCATACAGATTTTAAAAGTAATATTATTGAAAGCGGAATGTCTAAGATTTTGGTTATAGGCTTAGGTAAGGCGAAGGGGGCAAGTTCTATTCACTCCTTAGGGGTATATGGTTTGAAAAATATTATTCCCAAAGCTGCCGAATTAATAATTAAAAAAGCTCCGATTATTCAGGGCATAGGTATTTTAGAAAATGGCTATGACCAGACTATGAGTATATCTTTTGTACTACCAGAAAATATAATTCAAATTGACAGTGAATTGTTAAAAATATCTAAAGAAGTAATGCCCAGGTTACCAGTAGATGAGTTAGATATAGTAATAGCCCAGGAGATGGGTAAAAACATAAGTGGAACTGGACTTGATACAAATGTAATAGGAAGACTATACATTAACGGAGAAAAAGAAAGTATGAAACCGCTAATTAAAAGATTAATAGTTTTTGACCTTACGGAAGAGTCTCACGGGAATGCTTTAGGGATTGGTCTGGCGGATATTACAACTAAGCAACTTGTTAACAAAATAAATTATAAAGATACGTATGCTAATACCATAACTAGTACTTTCTTAAATCGTGCTAAAATACCTATAATCGCAGATTCTGAGAAAGAAGCTGTTGAAATAGCAGCAAGAACTTGTTGGAAATTAGAACCAACTGATATAAAATTATTGATAATAAAAAATACTTTAGATCTTGAATACTTATATGTTTCAAAAGCAGTTTGGGAAGAAATCAAAGATAATAAAAATATTGAACCATCTGGAGATTGGGAAAATTTAATATTTGAGAAAGATGGAAAAATGAAAATTAAACTGTGAATAAGACAATTGTTATCTTTACTTACCGCTCGCCTTATCATTTAAAAAGATAAGGCGAGTAGGCGGATTAATAACTATAATATTATTCTCTATTTTTTAAAATTTTAGATTTTTTAGTCTTTCTATGGCTTCTTCTAGTCTTTTTTCTTCTACTGTTAGGACAATTCTTACATATCCCTCACCATAATCGCCATAGCCAATTCCTGGAGTTACAATAATTCCTGTCTTTTCTAATAAAAGATTAGCAAATTCTATAGAGCTCATTTTGTTTAAAGTGGGAATCCAAATATAAAAAGTAGCTTTGGTCGGCTTGATATTCCATCCTAATTTATTTAATCCATTGATAACGATATCTCGTCTTTGGGTATAGATTTGGTTCATCTTTTCTATATTATCCTGAGGCCCAGTTAAGGCTTCGATACCAGCTTCTTGGATAGCTTTAAAGACTCCAGAATCAATATTTGTTTTTATTATGGAGAGAACTGAAATAGCTTCTTTATTTCCTACTGCGAAGCCGAGTCTCCAACCAGTCATATTATAGGTTTTAGATAAAGAATGAAATTCTATCCCTACATCTTTAGCTCCTTCTACTTCCAAAAAGCTATTAGATTTATATCCATCAAAGGTCATCTCCGAATAGGCAAAATCATGACACACTAAGATATCATACTTTTTAGCAAATTTTACCACCTTTTCAAAAAAATCTTTATTAGCCACAGCAGCAGTAGGATTGTTAGGGTAGTTGATAAACATTAATTTAGCTCTTTGGGCAATTTCTTCGTCTATTTCTTCTAAATCAGGTAAAAAATTATTTTCTTCTAATAAAGGCATAATATAGGGGAAACCATTGGCAAATAAAGTGCCTGTTTTATAGACCGGATAGCCAGGGTCTGGTATAAGACTAAAATCTCCCGGGTCAATAAAAGCTAAAAAGATATGAGCTATTCCCTCTTTGGAACCCATAAGAGCCATAACTTCTTTATCTGGGTCTAAATCAACTCCAAATCTATTTTTATACCATGAGACAATTGCCTGTCTAAATTCAGCTGTCCCTTCGTAAGGAGGACAATCGTGTGTTTTAGGGTCTTTAACACTTTCTATTAATTTTTCAATTATATTATTAGGGGTAGGCTGGTCAGGATCACCTATACCTAAATTAATGATATCAACTCCTCTTTTTATAGCTTCTTCTTTTTTCTTATCAATCTCAGTGAATAAATACGGGGGGACAGTTTCTATCCTTTGAGCTATCTTCATTGAAAATATCTCCTTTTGTATATAATTTTAATGGCTTCTCTTTAGAGTCAATCTATCCCCCATTATACCAGATATTATACTAAATTTTTAATCAATTGTTCTCTTTCTCCATACAGTAAATCAATAACTGGAATTTCAATTAAGGTGTAACAACCCGGTTTTTGTTTTTGGGAAGCCCGAGCAGCGCAGGTTAAAATTTGGGCAGTGAGGGCAGGATTATTTATTTTCATATTAAATTCAAATAGTTGATTATGAGACTTTCCAGAAACACCTTTTCTTTCCATTTTTACTCCATGACCCATATCTATTAATTTAGTAACATCATCGACCTGAAGAACGTGGGTTTCGTCATGGACAAAATACTCATCAGTTTTTATAGATGAGGCAACTTCTTCAAAGGAGAAGCCTTCTTTTAATTCTATATATACCATTCTTCTGTGGACACCTGTTCCTAGAGGAATAGTTAGTGATAAAGCATTTTTCACCCCAGGAATAGATTTTACTGCCGTAGAATGTCCCATACTCATACCGGGTCCAAAATTGGTATAGGTAATACCTCTGGGGGCCATTGCTTGGAATAATGCCCGCACTACTGAGTCGCTTCCCGGATCCCAACCTGCTGAAATTAGAGCTACTGCCTTATTTTTTACCGCAATTGTTTCAAGTTCCTTTTTAAGTTCCCAAATATTGGTATGAATGTCATAGCTATCTACGGTATTTATTCCCAGAGATAGTATTTCTCGGGCAAATTTGGGAGCCTCTCTGCTGGGGGCACAGATAATAGCCACATCTATTTCCCCCAGTTCCTTAAGGTTAGAAGTTACTTTAGTGGTGCTGAGCTCTAAGGGGGCATGGGAGATAGATGAAGGTCTTCTTACTACTCCAGCTAACTCAAAATCTGGTGCTTCTTGCACAGCATCCAGAACATATCTTCCAATATTTCCGTATCCTACAATTGCTACTTTAATTTTTTCCATTTGTTCCTCCCTTAATTTATATTTTTTCATATTATTTTTGACAGTACCTTTATATTATTTTTTTATAGGTGTATTTTTATGAAATTTAATTTTTATATTGATTATTTTCTACGAGTTCGATAAATTAAGTCCCTACTTTATTTTATACAATAAGCAGACGAGATACCTGTCTTACGATTGACAGGTTTGATAAATCAAACCTTATTCATTACACCTTGTTTATCATTGTATTCTAACTAGCTAAGCAAATAATCAACTAACTCTTTTCTTATTATTTAATGTTCATCACTCATTACTGTTATTTATATCTTCAGCACATCTTTCATTTCGTAAAAACCAGCCGATTTGCCTTCCATAAATTTTATAGCCTGAATAGTGCCATAGGCAAAAGTATCCCGACTGTGAGCTTTATGAGTTAATTCTAATCTTTCTCCTAAGGCAGTGAATATCACGGTATGCTCACCGCTAATGTCTCCGCTTCGAATGGAGTGGATACCAATCTCTCCCCTTTTTCTTTCTCCCGTTATTCCTTCTCTGCCATAAATTACCACCTCATCCAGATTCACTCCTTTAACTTTCGCAATTTCTTGAGCCAACTTTTTGGCCGTGCCACTGGGGGCATCTTTTTTAAACCGATGATGGGCTTCTACAATTTCTATATCATAATCATCGCTCAAAGCAGCAGCAGTTTCAGCTACCAGTTTAAATAGTAAGTTTACACCTAAAGACATATTTGGGGAGAGAAGAAAAGGAATAGTTTGAGCTAGTTTATTAATTTTTATGATTTCTTCTGAGGAGAATCCGGTAGTCCCCATAATCATAGTTTTTTTATATTTAGAGGCAATTTTCAGATGTTTTAGAGAAACTTGAGGATTAGTGAATTCAACTATCTGGTCGCTTTCTTGGATTATTTCCTCCAAATTATCCTTGACAATGATTTTAGTTTCTCCTACACCTGTTGCCATTCCCCAATCTTTACCTTTTTGAGGATGAGTAGGGGATTCGATTATGCCTGTCAATTTCATATCTTGGTTCTGATGAACTAATCGAGCGACTTTGGAGCCCATTTTTCCACAACCGCCACAGACAATGACCTTAATCATTTATTATTCCTCCAATAAACCAAATTTTATTAGGTCTGCCTTTAATTTAGCTAAATTATTTTCACTCATAGGAGAAAGGGGTAAGCGTAAATCACCCGCGGGCAAACCCATAAGTCGTGCACTAGTTTTCACCGGTATAGGATTAGTTTCGTAAAACATAGCATTACTTAAAGGATAAATTTTTGATAAGAAAAGTTCTTTAGCTTTTTGATAATTTCCTTCTTCGTAGTCTTTTATCATTTCCGCTACTTCTTTCGGGATAATGTTAGCAACTACAGAAATAACTCCTTTGCCTCCGATGGATAGCACAGGGAGTAACAATTTATCGTCTCCCGAAAGGAGAGTAATCTTTTCTCCACACAATTCGACTATCTGGGTCATTTGATCTAAATTACCACTGGCTTCTTTTACTGCTACAATATTTTTTAATTTGGCCAGCTCCGCTAATGTTTCAGGCAACATATTTACTCCAGTTCGAGAAGGGACATTATAGATGACTATAGGTATGTCAATTTCTTCTGCTATCTTTTTAAAATGCAGATATAATCCCTTTTGAGTGGGTTTGTTGTAATAAGGGGTGATTATCAGGGCACCGTCTGCTCCAGCTTTTTGAGCATGAGAAGTTAGATCTAAGACTTCACGAGTACAATTTGACCCAGTTCCAGCAATTACCGGCACTCTGCCAGCTACAGCATTGATGGTTATTTCTACAACCCTTTTGTGTTCGTCATAGGAAAGAGTAGGTGATTCTCCGGTAGTACCACAAGGAACAATACCATTAGTTCCATTTTTAATATGAAACTCCACCAATTCCTTTATTCCTTGTTCATCGACCTCCCCACTTTCGGTAAATGGGGTAATCATAGCTACTAATGATCCTTTAAACATTTTTTTCCTCCTTTTTTAATTTAGTCGTTAGTGAATAGTGAATAGTCGTTAGTATTTAGTTAGCTGGTTAACTGGTTTATTGGTTAATTAGTTTAAGATTAATTCTTCAATATGCTCATTCCCAAATTAACTATCCAGATAACCAACTATCCGCTAACTTTTTTCTTATTACTCACCACTTATTACTGTTTTTCTATACGCTCTACACGCTCTACGCTAAACGCTTCATGCTAGTTTATATAGTTACTTTGATTCCTGCTTTTTCAAGCGATTTGTTGATTATATTATAGGCGAATTCTCTATCTTTCCATTCCAGAAATATTAAAATATCAGTTTTGATAGTAATCATTTCAATAATATTTATATTATTTTGGGCTAAAGGTCGAGTAATTCTTTCAATAATTCCAGGTGTTTCAATAAAATCCCTACTTCTGGTAATAATTAGAGCAATATTGTTTTTTAAAGTAACAGATTTTAATCTTTCATCTGCAATTACAATGGGGTGAATCAAGTCATAAGATTGTTGGGCGTAATTCTCTGTAACATAAATTCCAATATGTTTTGTTCCAAGGGAAACTCCATATAGACTAATATGATTATCGGAGATAGGGCTAATTACTTTTTTCAATAATCCGGGGGTATTAAATATTTCAGTTCCTAGGACGGTTAGCATAGTAAGTTTTTCTTTGAAAAGGATTAATTTGCTTTTAAAAGCACCTATTATTTCTGTCCCTTCAGCAGATAAGTCTCCATTTTGAAAATGTATGATTTTTGCTTTCATTTTGTCTGTCTTATATTTTAAAGCCTGGGGGTGTAAAACTTTTGCCCCACCTTCAGCCAAAATTCCCATCTCTTCCACACTTATCTTTTTTAAAGTTATCGGTTCTTTTATCATTCGAGGATCAGCACTTAATACTCCTACAGCATCGGTTACTATAATCACTTCATCTGCTTCTAAAAAATTTCCTAAAGCAAAAGCAGTAATATCGCTTCCTCCGCGACCTAAGGTAGTTGTATTGCCGTCTTTATAACTTCTACCTAAAAAACCGCAAATTATAGGAATAATACCTTTCTTAAGTAGAGGATCTATTATTTTTTGACACTTTTTTATGCACTCCGCAGACAATATTTTAGCTTGACTAAAATTATCATCAGTTATTATAGGAAAATCCTGGTCTGCAGGGTCAAAATATTTGGCTGAAAATCCCATAGATTTAATAGTTGTGGATAAAAGACGTGCACTTATTCGTTCCCCCATAGAGACAAAGTCAGCATAATCTTTATCTTCAATACGATTTTTAGTAGAATTTTTAAGTAAAGAAGTTAAAATATCAGTAGTATTTCCCATTGCTGAAACGACTACAACTACTTCGTTCTCTTTTTTTACCTGCTGAATTATTGATTGAGCAGCGCTTTTAATTCTTTCTGGATTTTGGACACTGGTTCCACCGAATTTTACTACTATTCTACTCATAGCATTTCACCTTTACTTTTTATATTACCTTTATTTAAGCCATTCAGGTATTACATCATTTCTTGCAATGTCCCTATAAGTTTCTCTTTTTACCATTAAGTCATCTTTCCCTTGATTTGTCAGAATTACAGGCGGCCGGGGGAGTCGATTATAATTACTGGACATAGAATAATGATAAGCTCCGGTAGTAAATACTGCTAAAAGGTCTCCAACCGAAGCTGAAGGAAGTTTCAAATCTTTTATTAAAATATCCCCTGATTCACAGCACTTTCCTGCAATAGTAATCATTTCTTCTGCTAAATTACTATTTACTTTATTTACTAAAACTGCTTCATATTTTGCCCCATAAAGAATAGGTCGAGGATTATCTGCCATACCACCATCTACAATAAAGTATTTTCTAATTCCCGGTATTTCTTTTATTGCTCCAATGCTATAAAGACTAACTCCTGCTTCTGCCACTATAGATCTGCCTGGCTCTACTAATATTCGGGGCATTGCTAAATTGTTTTTTCCTATTTCCTTTATAAGATTATCTACGATTAAATTTACAAACTTTTCAATAGAGGGGGGTTGGTCAGACTTAAGATATTTTACTCCTAATCCCCCACCCAAATTTAAATTAGGGGTATCTATCCCCCAAAGGTCTTTTATTTGTTTCATTAACTTTACCATTGCCTTGATAGATAAGACATAAGGAGATAGATCAAATATCTGGGAACCAATATGACAATGTAGACCCCGATAAATAATATTTTTTAGGGAAAGAACTCTTTCCATAAAATCAGGAACTCTATCTATGCTTATACCAAATTTGGAGTCTACTTGACCAGTTTGGATATATTGGTGAGTATGAGTGTCTACCCCTGGAGTTACCCGGAGAATCACTCCTGCCTTCATATCTAAATTTTCTGCAATTTGATTAATCAAATAAAGTTCATATTCGTTATCTACCATCATAGTGCCGATTTTTTCTTTAATTGCATACTCTATTTCCTTTTTGGTTTTGTTATTTCCATGGAAAAATATTTTTTTTGGGGGAAATCCGGCGGAAAGAGCAGTATATAACTCTCCGCCAGAAGAAATATCTAAGCTCAAACCTTCTTCCTTTAAAATATTACACATTGCTTTAACCAGAAAGGCTTTGCCAGCATAAATTACTTCAAAATCAACATTTCTTTTAGAAAAGGCAGAAGTGTATTGGCGACATCTATTTCTAATTATACTTTCCGAAAAGATATAGCAGGGGGTCCCGTATTTTTGGGCTAATTTTATAAGTTCACATTGGTCAAAAGCTAAATTTCCAGATTCATTTATCGAAAATCCTTCCCATTCAAATTGAAGTGCTTTGTTATTTTGGTTTTCCATTAATTCCTCCTATCTCATTTCTTTTGAAACCTGTCCTCGATCTAATTGAGGAGTGGGAATCCAGAATTAGTTATTTTAAAAATATAGATAATATAATAAGAGAGCCTGATAAATCAATCTCCTATATTTGTCTAGGCTGGTATCCTAATTCATAAATAAAAAAGCAATTGATAAGCACTATACTCATCAATTGCTTAAAATAATTGAAAAATTAAGCATACCCCCCCATTTTTCTCATTAGATGAGATAGCGCTCCACCAGAAATTAGGGGTAAAGTTTCTGGTGACAGTCTTATGGTTTTTTACCATAAGCCCAGCGTAAAGATTAGAGCTATCCTCTTTACACTTCGGCGAGAATACCTTTCCTGATGGTTCAAAGATGCTCATCTCCCCATCAGTACTTATTATTGCTCGCAGCCTCTACCTCACTTAAGAAAAAGTGAGGTAATGCATATTAAATTTTCTATAACATAACATATCTATTAGAAAAAGTCAAAAGATTTTTAAAAATTATGTTAAACTTTCTTTTTTATAATTTTTTCTTAATTAGTCTAACAAAGTTTAGTCTGTTTAATAATAGATCTTTATTTGGTAGAGGCAAATACTTAACTTAAATTTTTATCCCCATTTTGAAGATAAAAAAAACTCCCAGAAAATATACGATAAAAATTAACCAGCCAGCTAACCCTAAATTAAATATA
>CAYTKP010000015.1:0-17038 GCA_964438695.1 uncultured Atribacterota bacterium
TTAGTTAAGGAAATAAAATCAAAACAACTAACCAGTAACCATCCAACTAAGTAACTTTCAGCAAAAAGAGGAAGTTATTACTTCCTCTTTTTAAGGAATATTTATTGGTGCCGGGAGGGGGATTTGAACCCCCACAAGCAATATGCTCACCAGCCCCTCAAGCTGGCGCGTCTACCTATTCCGCCATCCCGGCTATATCTTAAATATTAATAAATATAGTAAAATTTTTTTGCTTTTTATATAATTCTTTTTAATTTTTTATTTTCTATTTTTCCAGGAATTCTCCCTCTCTTGGCAATGGGTTTTCCTTCAACTTCCTTTATATCCAGAGTCATATCAATGGGTCTCGCATCACTTATATAACTACCTACCCCAAAAGCCTCAACCTGTTCTTTGCTTAATATGTTGATCTTTTCTGGAGTAAGACCACCTGAAACGAAGATTTTTACCCACGGAAATCCAGCCTGATTCAACCTTACTCTTACCTCTTTTACTAAATCTGGAGTTACCCCACCTCTCTCATTGGGAGTATCTAATCTCACACCCAATAAATCTTTTCCTAAAGCCTGGGCTACCCTTATAGATTCTTCTGCTTCATCCTTAAAAGTATCTATAAGAATAACTCGGGAAACATCTTTAGGCATACAAACATTATAAGCAAGGGCAGCTTTTATGGTATCTTTAGAAATAATTATTACGGTGTGAGGGATAGTTCCTTGGGGTTTTCTCCCTGATAGTTTTGCACCCAATATACAGCTTGCTCCATCTACTCCCCCTATTAAAGCGGCCCTTTCCATAACTGGCGCTACAGCAGGGTGAATATGTCGAGAACCAAAACAGAGGACCTTTTTCTCCCCAGCAGCCACTTTACATTCATATGCAGCAGTAGCCCATGCTGAACTACTGGCTAAAATCCCTAAGATAACAGTTTCGAAAACACCAAATTCAGAATAAGGGCCTTCAATCCTCATTACTGTATCCTTAAAATGGAACCCTTCCCCTTCTTCTAAAGACCACAATTTTACCTTCTTATCTTTTAGAAGATTATAAATTTCTTTGGTGCCAGCAAAAATACCCTCTTTTCGGGGAAAAATCTCTGCCGTTACTACAGTATCTTCTAACTGGAGATATCTTAATATTTCTTGAGCTCTCACAAAATATATGTCACTAGTTAATCCTCTTTCAATTTCTTCGTGAGTAGCTGAGAAAAATTTTCTCCCGGTATCTATAGAATAATTATCAATTTCATCAATTGAACTAATAGGCTTATTCATTATAAGTAAGGTAATTCCTTCTATTTATTTAATTAGGCTAAGTAAAAGAGAAGATAACATAAAAAGTATAGCTATAATAGTAGTAAGCTTCATTAAAAATGCTTCTTTACCTTTCTTCCCACCATAGTCAGCAGTTGTTCCTCCACCAAATATACCTGAAGCTCTGCTTGCTTTTCTTTGTTGAAGTATTACCGTCAAAATTAAAGCTATACTTATTATCATCTGAATAGCCATTAATACAGTAGACATCACATAACTCCTTCACTATTACTTCATCGTAATTTATATATTTTTTTCTCTATAGTTTGAATTTTGGATTTTTATTTTAACACAATTATATTTTTACTTCAAGATAAAACCAATAAAGTTTATACTAATCTTGTAATATTTGAGCTGTTTTTACTATTTGAGAAAAACTCAAAGCTTTTAAACTTGCTCCGCCCACCAAAGCCCCATCAATATCAGATTCATCCATAAACTCTTTTATATTTTCAGGGTTTACACTCCCCCCATATAAAATTCTTACCTGTTCACTTACTTCCCTTCCATATTGGAAAGAAAATAATTCTCTAATAAATTTATTTATTAAATTGGCATCCTGGGGGTTAGCAGATTTACCAGTACCAATAGCCCATATAGGCTCATAAGCTATAATAACTCTCCTTGCTAAAAGGGGATCAATCTCCAAAAATATAGCCTTAATTTCCTCTTCTATTATACTCTTAGTCTTTCCACTTTCTTTCTCTTCTAAATTTTCACCTACACATACAATAGGTAAGAGATTTACTGAAAAAGCAGCTTTGACTTTTTTAGCTATTTCTTCAGAAGTTTCTTTAAAATATCTTCTTCTTTCGGAGTGTCCTAATATCACATATTCACAACCTACATCTTTAAGCATGGGAGGAGATATCTCTCCAGTAAATGCCCCTTTAATTTCCCAATACATATTTTGAGCTCCCAAATGAATATTTGTTCCGTTAATTATATCTTTAACCACCCAAAGAGAAGTAAAGGGAGGACAAACTACAATATCTACCCCTTGAATTTTCCTAACAAAATCTGTTAGCTCTTTAACTAAAGCAATTGATTCTACCACTGTTTTATTCATCTTCCAATTCCCAGCAATTACTGGAATACGCATTCTTTTAACCTCCACCTATCTAATTTAGTTATTAGTGAATAGTGAATAGTCGTTAGTTTTAAATACAAGTTTACAGTTTTCAGTTAATAGTTGCGAGATGCAAGATAGAAAACTCGTTTGCAGGAATGACAGAATTGATAAAAAATCTGTAACCCACAACCTATGTCTCACAACCCGACCAACTGGTAAACTGGATAACTGGATAACTAATATCCTATCCGCTAAACGCTATACGCTCTACGCTGATATACGTGATACGATTCACGATTCACGAGATACTATATTTTTATTGCCAAATATATTTTATAAGATCTATAATTCTACAAGAATATCCCCACTCATTATCATACCAGGCTATAATCTTGACTAAATTATTATCAACTACCATAGTAGATAATCCATCAATAATGGAAGAATAAGCATTGTCATTAAAATCTTTGGAAACCAATGGTTCTTCGGTATAATCTAAAATCCCTTTTAAATCGCCCTGTGAGGCTTCTTTAAAAGCTTGATTAATTTCTTCTACACTAACTTTTTTCTTTAATAATACTGCCAAATCAACTACTGAAACATTCGGGGTAGGAACTCTAATAGCCATACCATTTAGTTTTCCTTTCAATTCAGGAATTACCAAACTTACTGCTTTTGCAGCTCCTGTCGTAGTAGGGATCATAGATAAAGCAGCTGCCCTAGCTCTCCTTAAATCTTTATGAGGTAAATCCATTAATCTCTGGTCTGCTGTATAAGAATGAATTGTGGTCATAGTTCCTTTTTCAATACCAAAAACATCGTTTAATACTTTGGCAGCAGGAGCCAAACAATTAGTAGTACAAGAAGCATTAGAAATTACATGATGTTCTTTAGGTATATATTTATCTTCATTAACACCCATTACAATAGTTATATCTTCTCCTTTAGCAGGAGCAGATATAACTACTTTTTTTGCACCAGCAGTCAAGTGTTTAGAAGCTCCTTCTCTATCTCTAAAAATTCCTGTAGATTCAATTACAACTTCTACTCCTAAATCCTTCCAGGGAAGATTAGAGGGGTCCCTTTCACTTAATACTCTTACTTTTCTCTCTTCAGCTAAAATATTATCATTTTGCACCGTCACTTTAGGTAATATACCATGAACAGAATCATATTTTAATAGATGGGCTAAGGTTTTAGCATCAGTTATATCATTAACTGCCACAAAATCTATTTCTTTGTCTTTTAACCCTGCCCTAAAAACATTTCTCCCAATTCTTCCAAATCCATTAATTCCTACTTTTATTGTCATTATTTTCCTCCTTATTTTTTTAATTAATACTTTTTGGTTAGCTGGTTAACTAGTTCCATGGTTAGATAGTTCCTTAACCTGTTTGATATTGATCTATTAACCAAATAACCAGTTAACTAAGTAACTGGCTAATTAAATTTCAAATCTTTTACGCTTATTAGAAGATGGTATTTTTAACATCTCCCGATATTTAGTAACTGTTCTTCGGGAGATTTTTATCTTCTCTTTCTTGCTTAATAATTCTGTTAACTTTTGATCGCTCCAGGGTTTTAAAGGATTTTCCTTCTCAATGAACTCTTTTATTAATCTTCTTACTTTGTCAGTAGAAACAATATCTCCCTCTTTTGTATTTACTCCTTTAGAAAAGAAAAATTTCATTTTAAAAACTCCCCGGGGAGTTTGAATAATTTTATTATGAATCGCCCTCGATACTGTAGATTCGTTAATACCTAACTTATCTGCAACTTCTTTTAAAGATAGAGGTTTAATATATAAAATACCTTTATTTAAAAAATCTTTTTGGTAATCTATTAAAATTTCTGCAATCTGATATACAGTTTTCTTTCTTTGCTCTATCCCTTTAATTAAAGACCTCGCTGATTGCAATTTTTCTTTAATATATTCAATAGTGTCTTTGGTTTCGTGACCAGAAATATCTTTTCTACCGACTAATTCTTTAATATCCTCTGGAAATTTAATATTATCTAAATATAAATATCTTTTATATAAAGGATTTATCCTTATCTGGGGTAAATAATCTTCATTCAGAAGCAATCTATACCTGCCACATTCTTCCCTTCTAAGGGTTAAATCTGGAATAACATATTTAGTTTCTTTTAAATTACCTATTCCCCTCCCTGGTTTAGGGTCAAAGTTATTTTTGACTATATCAGCTAAAGATTGAATTTCAGAGACTGATATTTCCAAATCTTTAGCAATTTTTTGATACGCTTTTCGGGCTAAATCGTTTAAATGATCTTTTATTATCTTCTCTATATAAACATTATTAATACCCAGATATTTTGCCTGAATTAATAAGCATTCTTCTAAGTTTCTTGCCCCAACTCCGGGTGGATCAAAACTTTGAATTAAAAGTAATATTTCTTCTATTTTATCTATCTTTACATTCAGGTCATAAGAAATATCTTCTAAACTAATAGTCAAATAACCATTATCATCAATATTACCTATTAAATACTCGCCAATTTTGTAATCTATGTTATTGTTTACCGTCGTACCCAATTGAATTAATAAATAATCCTGTAATGATTCTCCATAATGAACAAAATTCTCGAAAGTATTTTCTTTTTTCGAAATTGATTTTTCTAAAAAGGGTTGATAGTCTTTTTCTTCTAAATAACTTAGCCAGTCCTTAAAGTTGTTTTCTTCCGCCTCTTTGTCTTGATTTTCAATTTTATTATCAGAATCCTCCTTCTGGATTACATTTTCTGCTTCAGGATTTACCACTTGATTGACTTCCAATAAAGGATTTTCCATCAATTCTTTATTAATTAAATTTCTTAATTCTAATAAATTCAATTGTAATATATTAATTGCCTGATATAATTGGGGAGTTAGGATTAGTTTCTGTTTTTGTTTTAGGGATAGTTCATATTTCATTTTATAAACTCACTTATCGGATCTTATTCATAGAATTATGTATTAGATAGGATTAGCATTCTTGAGAATATGAGATAATTTATAAAATCCCTATTATCACCTTAAATTGGTTAGTTTGTCACTTAATTAGCTGGTTAGTTAGTTTATCAATTTACTTGATATTGATTAACTAAATAACCATATATCATTTAAATTAATTATACTTTATCACACTATAGTTAGTAAGGTTTTGGGATCAAAAATATGAGTCTTTTCCATATTTAATACTACTTCCATATTTTGTTCAACTTTTACTTGAGTACGAGTATCCATTTTTCCTATTAGAGAATGCTTCCCGCAAGCGAGGTAAATAAAGATCTCTGCCCCCAATGGTTCAATTACATCCACTTTAACCTTTATAGTATTAGAAGATGTAGCTCCAGAAAAGAATTTTTTATCATGAATATCCTCGGGCCTTACTCCAAAAATCACTTCTTTACCTTCGTAAGGTGATACTTTAGAATAAAAAGGCTGAGGAAGTTTTACTTTAAAACTTTCTGCATCAATAAAATAGTCTCCATTTTCCTTAGTAATTTTAGAATCTATAAAATTCATGGCAGGAGAACCAATAAAACCAGCCACAAATTTATTAGCCGGTTTTTTATAAACTTCTAAAGGTGTACCTGATTGCTGCAAGCGTCCATCATTCATAATAAATATTCTACTGGCCATAGTCATCGCCTCTACCTGATCGTGAGTTACGTAGATTATAGTAGCCCCTAATCTACGGTGGAGTTTACTGATCTCTGCTCTCATAGCTACTCTTAGTTTAGCATCTAAGTTCGAAAGAGGTTCATCAAATAGAAAAACTTTTGGTTTTCTTACAATAGCTCTCCCTACTGCCACTCGCTGTCTCTGTCCACCCGATAACTCTTTAGGCTTTCTTTTTAGTAAATTTTCTATACCCAAAATCTCTGCTGCTTCCTGCACTCTCTGATCAATCTCTTTCTTGGGATATTTCCTCAATTTTAATCCGAAAGCCATGTTATTGTAAACATCCATATGAGGATAAAGAGCGTAGTTCTGAAAGACCATGGCTATATCTCTATCTTTGGGTTGAACATCGTTTACTAATTTATCACCAATATAGATTTCCCCGGAAGTTGCTTCTTCTAAACCAGCAATCGATCGTAAAGTAGTAGTCTTACCGCAACCAGATGGGCCAACTAATACTGCAAATTCTTTATCTTTTATTTCTATATTTAGATTATCTACCGCCAGCACTTCCTTAAATTTTTTAGTAAAATTTTTCAAGATAACATTTGCCATTTTATTTCTCCCTCTCCTTTGCTATTTTAACCTTAATGTTTAACTGTTTAAGGTTTTTTGACTTTGGAGTAACTCATCAGCTATTTCAGATATTTTCTTTAAACGATGGTAAATTCCCGATTTACTAATTTCATAACCTGCTTCCTCAACCATTTCCCGTAAACTAGCATAAGGCAATTTTTTTCTGATTTTAGCTACTTTAACTAATTTAGGCGGAATATTTTGTAATCCTACTTTCTTTTCGATTATATCTATTTTATGTAATTGTTCAACTGCAGAAAAGATTGTTTTGTCCAAATTAGCTGTCTCACAATTAACTAATCTATTCACTGTATTAACAACATCTTTTCTGGCTCTTATATCTTGATAGTATAATAAAGCATTCTGACTACCAATTAAACGTAGAAATTCAAAAATACTATCACCCTTTTTTAAATATACCAGCCATTTCTTCTTCCAAAAACTAACTCGAGAGTTTAAATGGTAATAGTTAAAAAGAATATGAATAAAATTTGCTTCGATCTCGTCATTAACCGAAATTTCTAAATGATACATCTTTTCTGGATCACTTATAAAACCATTTACTAAAAAGGCTCCTCTTAAATATGTTGCTTTTGAAAAAAGATCATTATTCAAACTAAATCTTCTCTCTTTTATGGATTGGTCATAGACTTGATTAAACTCTTGAAATATCTTTTCATATCCTTTTGTAAGAGACATTTCAATTGTATAGTGTTTTCTATTATTAGACAAATGATCTGTCTTTACTACAGGATGAATTTTAAAGACTTGTTTGATTAAATTATAAGCCGTTCTAGTTATCGCAGGGTCTTCTAAGATAATAGTTAAAGTCGTTTTCTTATCTTTTTTAGCAATTTTACCCTTCAATTGTAAAAAAGCTAATAATTCACCTCTCTGTTCATATACATTTTTGGGAACAATTCTAGCTAGCTCATTTTTTACTCGATAAGAAAATAACATTTAACTCTTCCTCTCCAATATTAAATCAATAATTGTTTGCGCTAACATATCTGAATCATGTCTCGCCAAATTTTGACTCAGCCATAACTCCCTACTTACCAACTTAACACCGGTCTTTAATATCTCTGATTCATCAACTTCCACTTGATAAGAACCTTCTTGAGCATATCTTTTTTTTAATTCAGTATCAATTTTTGCACTATTTGCTATAATATAATTGATACAATTAGATCCTAAATATTTCACCACTTCTTTTAGATGTTGCGATGCGGTATAATTATCTGTTTCTCCTTTCTGGGTCATAACATTACAAACATATATTTTTAACGCTCTGGAGCTAATAATTGCCTCTGGTATCCCTTCTACTAAAAGATTACATATTATGCTGGTATAAAGACTACCAGGACCTAACACAATAACTTCTGCTTGCTGTATGGCTTCCAAGGTTTCGGGTAAAGGTATCACTGGAGAAGGCTCTAAATAAATCTTATCAATAACTTTACTGCTTTGAGTTATCTCTGTTTCTCCTTTAATAACTATCCCTTCTTTCATCTTCGCAGATAAAGTAACATTTTCCAAAGATGAAGGTAAAACTTTTCCTCGAATTGCAAGTATTTCACTCGATTTTTCTATTGCCTTTATAAAATCTCCGCTCACTTCCGACATTGCGCTGATAAATAAATTCCCAAAACTATGACCTTCCAAGCTACCATTAGTAAAACGATATTGGAACAATCTTTCCATTAACGGTTCGGCAGTAGCTAAAGCAACCAAACAATTCCTAATATCTCCAGGTGGAAGAACTCCTAATTCTTTTCTTAACCTTCCCGAACTTCCACCAGTATCAAATACCGTAACTACGGCAGTAATATTACTGGTAATTTTTTTTAACCCCCGTAATAGAACATAAAGGCCTGTTCCTCCTCCAATAACCACTATTCTCGGACCTTTATCTAATTGAGTTTTGGTATTAGATATCTTCATAAATCACTTTCAATTTTTATTTCTTCTTTTTCCATATCTCGGTGTTTCACCAATATTTTATACCCTCTTTCTCGTAAATACTGGGCAAAATTATTTATTAGAACTACCGACCTATGTCTTCCTCCAGTACATCCAAAAGCAATAGACAGATAAGTCTTACCCTCTTTAAGGTAATAAGGGATTAGATAATCTAATAAATCAAAATAGACCGTCATAAAATGTTGGGTTACCGGAAATTCGGATACATATCTTTCAATTTCCCTATTTGTCCCGGGTAAAGCTTTTAATTTTTCTATATAAAAAGGATTTGGAAGAAATCTAACATCAAAAACTATATCTACATCAATGGGGATACCATATTTATAGCCAAAAGAAATGAGGGTTATCTGAATTTCCTGCCTTTTTTCTTTTATGAAACTTCTAATAATTTCGTTACTTAATTGTTTAGGAGTTAGATCTGAAGTATCTATTATTAAATCAGCTTGTGATCTTAATTCTTTTAATTGTTCTCTCTCTGCCTGGATATTTTCCAAAATACTGCCAGAGATACTTAGTGGATGTTTTCTCCTGGTACCGCTAAATCGGTGAATTAATACTTCATCACTTGCTTCCAAAAATAGGATTTCTCGATTAATTCCCAATTCTTTTAAATAATTGAGTGATTTGAATAAATCTTTAAAGAATATCCCTCCTCTTATATCAACCACTAAAGCGATTTTAGACAATTTACCTCTTGACTTTAAACAAATCTCAGCAAATTTAAGGATTAATTGAGAAGGAATATTGTCTACACAAAAAAAACCTGAATCCTCAAAACACTTAACCGCTATACTTTTCCCCGCTCCTGACAGCCCAGTAATTATTACAAATCTGATTTTATTCAATTAATCTCAATGCCTCCTGTAAGGTTAATAGCAAAAACCATTAAACACTACCTCTCTCTCCGCTGTACGCTATATCGTAATCTTACCCACAAATATTCAATCAGCTAATAGACAGGCGAGACGCCTGTCCTACTAACGACTATTCACTATTCACTAACAACTATATTACATACTCTCTGGAGCGGAAATTCCTAAAATCTTAAGAGTATTAAATAGTACTATTCTAGTGCAATCGATTAATATCAAACGAGCTTTGGTTAATTCTTCATCATTACTAACTACCTTATGTACAGTATAATATCTGTGAAACGAAGAAGCCAAGTCATAAAGATAAATGGTTAAAAGATGTGGTTTCCAAGTTAAAGCAGCCTTTTTGATTACTTCTTTTAAGGAAGATAATTTTTTAATCAATTCAAATTCTTCTTCTTTATTTAGTAATTGAAGATTAACTTTCTCCTTTTTCTCTATTCTTATCCCTAATTGTTTTGCCTTTTCTATTATGCTACATATTCGAGCATATGCATATTGAATATAATAGACTGGATTTTCCATTGATTGAGATTTTGCTACATCTAAGTCAAATTCTGTATGACTATCATAACTTCTCATTAAAAAGAAATAACGTGCTACGTCTTTACCCACTTCTCGGATTAAATCTCCCAGAGTAACAAATTCTCCACCCCGAGTAGACATTCCTACTTCTTTACCATCTCTTATAAGAGTTACAAATTGCACAATTAATACCTCTAAAAAATCCTCCGGATAACCTAATGCTTGCATTGCTGCTTTCATCCTTTTTATATAACCATGATGGTCAGCACCCCAAATATCTATTACTTTATCAAAACCTCTTTGATGCTTATTTTGATGGTAAACTATATCAGAGGCAAAATAAGTAGGTATATTATTCTCTCTAATTACTACTCTATCTTTTTCGTCACCAAACACAGTAGTCTTTAACCAAAACGCACCTTCTTTTTTATACAAGAAGCCTCTTTGCTTAAGTAATTCCATAACTTCCTGAAGTTTATTTTCTTTATAAAGTGACCTCTCACTAAACCAAACGTCAAACTCTACCCCAAAATCTTTTAAATCTTTTTTGATTTCTTCTAAGATATTTCTTAAGGTAAATTCTTTAAAAAACTCCTGACTTTCCTGGTCGTCTCTTCCTTTATACTTGTCTTGAAATTTTTCTATAACCTCTTTAGCTATATCGATAATATATTCACCTTTATATCCGTCAGCAGGAAATCCTATCTTTTCACCTAAAAGATAGTTATATCTTGCTTGAACTGATTGTCCCAGGAGATCAATCTGTCTTCCCTGATCGTTTATATAATATTCTTTTTCTACTTCATATCCTGCTGCCTTTAATATATTACTTAAAACATCTCCTACTACAGCACATTTTCCATGCCCAACATGTAAAGGACCAGTAGGGTTAACACTGACAAACTCAACCTGAATCTTTTCTCTTTTTCCCAAATCTACCTTGCCATAATCTTTTCCTTTTTCCCTAATCTCATTCAAGGTTTGATACAACCAATTTTCTTTTAACCAAAAGTTTATAAAACCTGGGCTGGCAATTTCGGCCTTATTGATAATGGTATTTTGAATATCTAAACCACTTACAATAAAATTAGCAATATCCAAGGGTTTTAATTTCAATTCACGAGATAATTGCATAGCTATATTGGTAGAAAAATCTCCATAAACTTTATTTTTAGGAGTAAATAATATTATCTCAGGAGCATCTTTAATCTGAAAATTGCCCTGTCTTATATTTTTCTCAATAGAATCTAATAAAATTTTCTTAATTTCACTAATTAAATCTATTTTCATTTAAAAATCCTTCAAATGGTGCGCCCGAGAAGAGTCGAACTTCCAACCAAGGGCTTAGGAAGCCCCTGCTCTATCCATTGAGCCACGGGCGCACGGATATTATTCGACAAGATTGCCAAGGAAACAAGCTTCCCTGAAGCCTTTACGCATTTTACATCATTTACTCTAAGTATACTAACTAATATTAATAAACTTGTCAATAATTTTACTAATATAACTACGTCTAATTCACCTAAATATATATCTCGCTTTTATTCACAAATATTTACAAAGAACCCACCTTTAGCAAGATGGGTTCTTAAAAATTAACAAAACCGAAAGCCAAAATATATTATCAACCAACTCTGTAATCCATATAATCTCAATTTTTAGTTTAATGGGTATAAAGATGGCAAGCAACAAAATGCTTTTCTTTTATTTCGTTTAGTTTCGGTTCAATTTCGGAACATATCTTCATAACCTTCGAACACCTGGGGTGGAATCTACATCCTTTAGGTGGATTCGCTGGACTAGGGACATCTCCTTGTAAAATAATTCGTTTTTTCTTATAATCGGGGTTAGGAACAGGGACAGCAGAAATTAGTGCCTGAGCATAGGGGTGTAAAGTATTATTAAAAAATTCTTTTTTATCGGCAATTTCTACTATTTTTCCTAAATACATAACTATTACTCTATCACTTATATATTTTATTACACTAAGATCATGAGCGACAAAAAGATAGGTCAAATTGTATTCTTTTTGCAAATCTTTAAGAAGATTTATAATTTGAGAACGTATAGAAACATCCAAAGCAGAAACTGCTTCATCGCACATTATTATTTTTGGTTCTAAAGCTAAAGCTCTGGCTATGCCAATTCTTTGTCTTTGTCCACCACTAAATTCATGAGGAAATCTATCCATATATTTATCCGGGATCCCTACTCTTTCTAAAAGTTCCCCAACTCTTTTGTACCTTTCCTGGGCATTTTTTAGCATACTATGAGTTGACATACCTTCGGCTATTATATCTTTTATCTTCATCCTGGGATCGAGTGAACTGTAAGGGTCCTGAAAGATTATTTGCATATTTTTTCTTTCTTTTCTCATATCACGCTTATTTATCCTAGTTATATCTCTGCCATTAAATATTATTTGCCCTTTAGTAGGTTCTTCTAATCTTAAAATAGTAAGAGCTGTAGTAGTCTTGCCACAACCAGATTCTCCCACCAAACCAAGAGTTTCACCTTCATATATCTCAAATGATATATCGTCTACAGCTTTTATCCAACCAACAGTCTTTCTAAAAACTCCCTTTTTTATGGGAAAATATTTAACCAGATTTTTAACTTGCAACATTGAATTTACCATTTTTGCTCACACTCCTACCAAAAGACCTTTTTTTACTTCTTTTATCACACTTTCTATATTCCAGCACCTTACTAAATGTCCTTCTTCAACCTTAACCAAACAAGGCTCCTCCTCTTTACATCTATCAGTTGCAAATCTACATCGCGGATTAAATTTACACCCTACTGGAAAATGCAAGGGATCAGGAACTATCCCGGGTATCGTATCTAATCTCTTTAATTCTAAATCAAGTCGAGGGATAGAAGTTAATAAGCCAAAAGTGTATGGATGTAAAGGGTTATGAAAAATCGTTTTTTTATCCGCGTGTTCAACAACTTTACCTGCATACATTACGGCTATCCTATCTGCTATCTCTGCAATAACACCAAGATCATGGGTTATCATTATAAGAGATCCGTTAAAATCTTTCAAAAGGGATCTCATTAAATCTAATATCTGCGCTTGAATGGTAACATCTAAGGCGGTCGTAGGTTCATCAGCGATAAGTAATGAGGGATCACAAGACATCGCCATGGCTATCATTGCCCTCTGTCTCATTCCTCCACTTAACTGATGAGGATATTCGTTTACTCTCTGTTCTGGTATGGGGATTCCTACTTTTTTTAGTAATTCTACCGACTTTTTCATGGCCTCTTCTTTACTAATCTTAAAATGTATCATTAAAGCTTCCGATATTTGAAACCCCACCGTTAATACAGGATTTAGAGCTGTCATAGGTTCTTGAAAGATCATAGCAATTTCTTTTCCCCTAATTCTTCTCATCTCATCTTCGGTTTTCTCTAATAAGTTTTCTCCTTTAAAAATTACTTCCCCACCAACTGTTTTTCCTGGATAATCAAGTAATTTCATTATAGAAAAAGCAGTAACACTTTTACCACAGGCAGATTCACCCACTATACCTAAAGTTTCTCCCTGATAGACTTCAAAATCCACTCCATCAACAGCTTTTACTACTCCGTCCTCGGTGAAAAAATAAGTCTTTAGGTCCTTAACTTCCAATAAAGGTTTTCTATTATTAATCATTATAATTCACCTCTCAGGCGGGGATCGAGTATATCTCTTAGGGTATCTCCGATAAGATTCCAGGCAAGAACAAAAAGGACAATAAATATTCCCGGATAAAACACAGTATACCAATATTGTCCTGCATTGCCGGGAGCACCAATAATCCAATTCCTGGCAAAACTTACCATTTGCCCCCAATCGGCATATCCCACAGGAGCGCCTACTCCTAAAAAACTTAAGGCAGCCGCAGTTATCACCATAGACCCGATATTCATAGACCCCTGTATCAACACAGGAAATATAGTGTTGGGCAGTAAATGTTTCCATATTATCTTAGCATCCTTAACTCCTAAAGCCTTAGCAGCCATTACATAAGTTTCTTCCTTTGCTGATAATATACTCCCTCTTATTACTCTAGCATATCCCATCCATCCAAAGACTATCAATGCTATCATTACTTTATCCAAACCTCTTCCTAACACAGTAGTTAAAACCATTGCCGCAACTAAAAAAGGAAAAGACAAAAATATATCAGTTAATCTCATCAGTATTTCATCTACCCATTTACCAAAATAGGCAGAGATAGATCCAATCAATATTCCTATAAGCATTGACAAAGAGACGGTTATTATGCCAATTTTAAAAGCAGTTCGTGTACCCCATATCAATCCGTAAAATATATCATATCCACCTTCAGCAGTTCCGCAAATTGCCTTATCATATTTTATCTCTGTACCCATATAATCATATATCTCTCTTATATTATCTGACATAGGAAAACCAGGAGGTTGAGGATGTACATCCCAAGACATTCTGGGGATTTGATAAGGATCATCTGAAAAAGGAGGGGCAATTACCGGAGCAAATATGGCTATAATGATAAAAAAAACCAATAAAATTATTCCTGTAAGTGAAGCAGCATTACTAAATAATTTTTTTAATGTTCTATTCATTCTACTTCTTCACTCCAATCTTACCCGAGGATCTATTAGGGCATAAGATATATCTACTACTAAATTGCCTACTACCATAATTGTGGCAAACAATAAAGCAAAACTAATAACCGAACCGTAGTCCAATTGTTGGGCAGCAGTAGCTGCCCAAAAACCAAGACCTGGATAAGTAAATACCGTTTCTGTTATCATAACGCCTCCCAACATTCCAATGATCATCATACCAGCAACTGTCATAACTGGTATCATGGCATTTCTCTTGGCATGAAGATGAATCACTGTATGTTCATCCACACCTTTGGACCTGGCTGTCTTTACATAATCTTTTCTTAAAGTATCTAACATACTGGAACGGGTTATACGAAGTAAGAAAGCCCAGGAAATATAAGATAGAGTTATTATGGGAGCAATAAGATGTCTTAAGGCATCTAAAAATATGGGAATATTTCCATTCAGTAAGGCATCTAAAGTTATTAAACGAGTATAATTATGAAAATTATTACCGGTATAGACTATGTCCTGAGCCCATGAACTTAATCTACCCGGAGGCAACCAGCCTAAAATACCATAAAATATAAATAATACTAATAGACCGAAAATAAAAGTAGGCAAGGACCATCCTACTATGGCAGTCACTCTAATAGTCTGGTCCAACATATCATTATGATGGACAGCCGATATTATCCCTAACCATATTCCCACCAACACTACTGGTACAATAGAATATAGTACGAGCTCTAAAGTAGCTGGAAATCTTTGACAAATTGCATCCCATACTGGTTGATTAGCAGTTTGTGACCAACCTAAATCAAGGCGAACTATCCTTTTAAGCCAATTAATATACCCCAAAGGAAAAGGGTCATCTAAATGATATTTATTTATCAACCTTTCTACTGATTGAGGATTCTTCAAAGTAGCAGGGTCATGAACATAGGTAGCCAATCTCTCCATCGGACTTAAAAGAGAAAATACGCAAAAGATAAGAAAAGTTACCCCAAAAAGTATTACGGGCAACAATAAAAGTCGTCTAATTATATATGATAACATCCTTGATATCTCCTTAAAATATACTGGAGTGAAGGAATCAACCTCCACCCCAGTATTTATTAATAACAAATTTTTACAATATTTTTATTCTTCCTTCGTTAAGCTGTAAAAATCTGCACCTGCAGGTTCACCAGGCATTATAGCATTGTAATACCAACCTTTAACCCAAGTTCTCTCTACATGGTGACCAATAGGTTGATATAGATACAGAGATATGGCTTGATCGTGAGCTATCTTAGTCAATTCTTTATAAATTTCTGCTCTCTTCTCAGGATCTGTCTCTTTAAGTCCTTTTTCTAATAAAGGATCAACATTCTTCCTGGCGAACTCTCTATAGGCTTCACCGAAGTAAGCACTATAATCACCTTTACTTCCCATATAAACTGGTGCCCAATTATGGGGATCTGGATAATCTGCTAACCAACCTATAGTAAAGATTGGAAGTTTCTCAGTAAGAAAAGCTTTGAGATAAGCTGACCATTGCACCCCTACAGGAATTAGGTTAAACTTCGGATTTATCATCTTAGCATAAGTAGCCAGCATATCACAAGCTGCCTTACGCACATCATTTCCTTCATTATAGAAGATATTAAACTCACAACCTTTTTCCCAGAGCTCACCATTCCAAGCTTGCTTAAATTCCTCAGTAGCTTTTAATAAACTAAATTCATAGAATAGTGCGGGATCATCTGTATAACCCAATAATCCTTTGGGGATAGGACCAGGATTTCTTATAGCCTGACCGTGTTGGATTTTGGTAATAAAGATTTCATAAGGGAATAGATAAGAAAATCCTCTTCTTACATGTATATCAGAGAAGAAATCTGGTGGAATTCCTTTTCCATCTAATTTCCCGCTCCCTATATATGAGTTACCTTCAGCATTAATGGTCCAGGGGAACATACTTACTACATTTGATAATGTAGGAAGACCCTTTGTTACTCTTACCCCTGCCATCTCCTCAACTTCTTTTAAGTATTGAATGGGTACATAGATTATATCTGCATCACCTGCCTGAAGCATAAGTTTTCTAGTAGTCCATTCATTTACATATTTGATTTGAACATTTTTGATTTTAGCAGGACCTCTCCAATAATCATCAAATCTCTCCAGTAGTAATACCTCTTCTGGTACCCATTTTTTTAAGACATATGGACCGGTACCATTTTCAATCGCATAAAGAGGATCTTTCTCGTTTTCCGGGTCATGATATTTCCACCAGCCATCTGCCTTGCCATCCCAAGCGCCCTGCTCTATAGCCCATTTTTTATCTAATATTGAACCCCAGGAACCACAGTGGGCAATGATATTCAAGAAAGCACCATAAGGTTGGGCTAAGTGGAAGATAACTTTGTCACCATCAACCTCA
>CAYTKP010000015.1:17138-21050 GCA_964438695.1 uncultured Atribacterota bacterium
GAAAGCACCATAAGGTTGGGCTAAGTGGAAGATAACTTTGTCACCATCAACCTCAGCCACCTTATCGATATAATCTGTAAAGACTTTTATCATTGCTTCCTTATATTGTGGCTTAAGTTCTCCTCTGGAATCACCACCTTCGAATAAATCACCGTAATTTTCAACCCCAGCAACTTCAACTGCTATTTCTTCTATGCTATGAACACCTAATAAGGGTTCAAATAGCATCCACATTGGCCCACCAGCTCTATCAAATACAAGGCCTCTTTTAAAAGTATAAACTACATCTTCTGGGGTAAGAATATCTCCATTATGAAACTTAACGCCCTCTCTTATGGGAAAAATGTAAGTTAAACCATTATCTTTGAGGAGTCCATTCTCTACTGTTGGGACTTCAGTTGCTAACATTGGAACAAACTCGGAAAGACTCTCACCTTTATAAGCAATTAAATTATCATAGGTCTGGAAAATAACTTCTCCACTAGCGGTATCATAACTCCAATGAGGATCCATTGTCTCAGGCCCACCGATAGTAGCATAAATAAGCGTATCTGGATTTTTTACTTCTGCAAAGCTAAAAACTGTAAATACCATTATTAAAGCTATAAACGATAGCAATATTACCAAATTACGTTTCATAAAAATTAACACTCCTTTCTTTATCAATTAAAATTAATTTCATAGGTAGTTTATATTCTTAATTTTGTTACCTTTATAACACCTCCTTATTTTTAATTTATTTACCTTTTTGCTTTTTTAGTCACTAGTTATAAAAAATTAAAATTAATCCCTTATCCAATGGTACTTCATCTTTATGCAAAAAGGCGAATCACTACTAGTAATTATTAAGATTCTACATCTTGCCCTAAAATTCCTCTTTTTCCATAAAAATTTTAAATATTTTTTCTTATCCTCTTCCTCTTACTCCACCCAAAAACTTATCTTTCTTTAATTTCGGGTTAAAACCCTTTTTACGCATTACTCCTTTTAGGTAACTCATATATTCTTTTCTTTGTTCGATTATCTTTATCTTCTCTTTTTTAAGCCATTCTTCCTTCTTTTTCTTCTCTGTCTTTTCTTTATCTTCTTCTTTTTCTCGTTTAGTATCTTTCTCTTTCATTTTATCCCACCTCGCAGCTTAGTCGTTAGTTAATAGTCACCAGTCCCTATCATTAATACAAGATTTTACTTGACAGTTTTTAGTATACAGCTAAAAAATAAAATAAAAACAAAAAGAAGGTTTTACAGTTTCCCTTTTTGCTATTGGTTATTTTATCAAACCAATAGAAAGTTCGCCTTAAATTTAGTCAAGTTAGATAATTTTATTCCATTTAACAAATCATCCAACTCTTTGCCATCTAAGGTTTCTCTTTCCATCAAATTACGGGCAACTTTTTTTAATTTTCCTTTATTTTTAGTTAAAATATCTTTGGCTCGAGTGTAAGCAGTTTCAATAATTTTTCTAACTTCTTTATCGATTTTGTTGGCAATTTCTTCGCTATAATCACGTTGTTCGGAAATATCTCTGCCTAAGAATATTTGATGTTCTTTCCTTCCTAAAGTAATAGGCCCCAAAGCCTCACTCATACCAAATTCAGTTACCATCTGGCGGGCAATTTTAGTAGCTCTTTCTAAATCATTCTGTGCTCCAGTAGTAATATCTTTAAATACTATATCTTCGGCTACTCTTCCCCCTAATAGAACTGCTAATCTATCCATTAATTCTACCTTACTAATTAGATATCGGTCTTGAGTAGGAAGTTGTAAGGTATAACCCAAGGCAGCATTACCCCGAGGAATTATAGAAATCTTATGCACAGGGTCACAATTGGGCAAAAGTTTAGCCACTAAGGCATGACCTGATTCATGATAAGCAATTATCTCTTTCTCTTTTTCGCTAATTAATCTACTCTTTCTTTCTGGTCCAGCAATAACTCGATCTATGGCTGCTTCCAATTCTTCCATTCCTATTTCCTTCTTGCCTTTTCTTGAAGCTAATAAAGCTGCTTCATTTATCATATTAGCCAAATCAGAACCAACAAATCCAGGAGTTCTTCTGGCTAAGACCTTAATGTCTACATCTTTAGCCAAAGGCTTTCCTCGTGTATGGACTTTCAAAATTGCTTCCCGACCCAGTATATCGGGTCTATCTACTACAATACGACGATCAAATCTCCCCGCCCGTAATAGTGCTGGATCCAAAATATCCGGACGGTTAGTAGCAGCAATCATAATAATTCCTAAATTCTGATCAAAACCATCCATTTCCACCAACAACTGATTTAAGGTCTGCTCTCTCTCATCATGTCCTCCGCCTAAACCGGCTCCCCGATGTCTGCCAACTGCGTCAATTTCGTCCATAAAGATAATACAAGGTGCATTAGCTTTCGCTTGTTTAAATAAATCTCTTACTCGAGAAGCACCAACTCCCACAAACATCTCCACAAAGTCGGACCCACTGATACTAAAGAAAGGCACCCCCGCTTCGCCAGCAATAGCTCGAGCCAATAAGGTTTTACCTGATCCAGGTGGTCCATAAAGTAAGATTCCCCGAGGAATTTTAGCACCCAATTTTTTGAATTTTGTTGGATTCTTTAAAAAATCAATTACTTCTGTAACTTCCTCCTCAGCCTCGTCAATTCCAGCTACATCTTTAAAGGTTACTTTGGGAGTCTCTTTACCTAAAAGTTTGGCTCTACTTTTACCAAAGGACATTACTTTATTTCCTCCACCTTGCATCTGCTGCAACATAAATAACCATATCCCAACAATCAATAACATAGGCAAGATAGATGAAAGTAAACGCATCCACCAAGATACTTCCACGGGAGGTTTGGCCTCTATTATTATATTTTTGCTCCGAAGAATATTTATCAATTCAGGATCATTGGGTGAATATGTAGAAAAATTTGTACCATCAATTAGATTACCGGTTATAGAATTCTCTGTAATGGTCACTTTCGATACATTATTTGCTTCTACTTCCTTTAAAAATTGAGAATAAGTAAATTCTTGAGTAGAAGATTTTGGCTCAAAAAATGAACTTATAATTGAAACTGTGATAATTAATACCAGCAAATATAAACCTATATTTCTATAATTTTTATTTCCTTTTAAATTTCCTTTATTATAATTTGACATCTTACCTAAGAATAACCTCTCCTTTTATTATTATATTTTCAAGATTGTCAGGGAAGTGAACTTCCCGCAAAACCTCTCTCTATCTCCTTTTTACTTCATTTCGATTTTAAATAAAACTTTTCCTAACAATCTTGTTAGAATATACTGTTTTTTGAAAAAGTATCTCTGTCAGAGCATCGAAATTTTTGAAATTCCGATGCTCTGAAATACTTTAATATTAATAGGCTTATCGCAAAATAATTTTAACATAATTTTTAAATAAAAACAAACATATAAAAAGTATCGAGTATTTGGTATCAAGTTTCTTAGCGGAAAGCGTATAGCCTTTAGTGTATAGGATATTAGTTATCTAGTGCTCTGTTAAATAAAGTATGTTATATTTCTTGAGATTACTTCGTCGCTTTGCTCCTCGCATGACACTCCGTGTTTTGTTATGGCGAACGTTAGCGAAGCAATCTCAAAACTATCTTACCTTAGTTAACTTAGCACTAGTTACCCGCTTATCCAGTCTACCAGTTCTATAAGATACAAAATACAATGTAAGACAGTCGTATCTCTTATTTGTAATATCATTGCAAGAGAACGAAGTGAGTGTGGCAATCTCATCTAAAAACTATAAATTACCAACTAAAAACCAGTTTCATATCTTTTATCTTTTTACAATGCCAACTGAAAACCTGAATTAATACTAACGACTATTCACTATTCACTAACGACTAATTAGTTACTTTAATTCTCCCTTGTATATTTCGGGATTAAGAGTAAAAACAT
>CAYTKP010000016.1:0-19726 GCA_964438695.1 uncultured Atribacterota bacterium
AGCTTTTTGAAATTCTTCCTTTAGACTTTCGGGACTATTAATTAATCTATCTTCTATCAAATTAAGGTATTCTTTGAAATTTTTAATTATTTCCAAAATGGTATCCTTATTGGTATCACAGATATCTCCCCAAATTTTATAGGGGCTTTGGGCAATTCGAGTCATATCCTTAAACCCACCCCCAATAACTCTAAAATAGTTATTATTACCTTCTTTTTTAACTAATTTATCCACCATATTAATTAAGGAAATAGCTATAATTTGAGGCAAATGACTTATTGCCCCAACAATTCTGTCGTGTTCTAAGGGATCTAATATTAATATATCTGCATTTATCAACTTAATCAATGAGAATATTTCTTTTATAGCCATTAAGGTACTTTTTTTAGTGGGTGTTAAGATATAGGTTTTTCCTTGGAAGAGGTGAGAATCTGCTGAGTCTATGCCAAATTTTTCTGAACCAGCCATAGGGTGTCCGCCGATATAATAAATATCTGGCGATAATACCTGCTCAGCTGTTTCAGCAATCTTGACCTTGGTGCTCCCAGTGTCGGTGACCAGGCACCCTTTTTTAAGAAAAAGAGCGATTTTAGGTAATAAATCTAAAATTATTTTTACAGGAGTAGCCATAATCACTATATCTGCTTCTTTCACCCCTTCTTCAAGATTAATTGTCCCTATATCAATCGCCCCTCGGACTACAGCCTTTTCTATTACTTCTTTTTTATCTACTCCTATAATTTTAAATTTTGCTTTATTTTCTTTTAAAGCCAACCCGATAGAACCACCGATTAGTCCAACACCAATTATAGTTATTTTTTTAAAGTCACTTTCCTCTTTCATTTTATTTTTCTCCTTTGTGGTAATTAATTACCCAGTTTGCCAATTCACCCTAGTATTTCCCTTTGGAAGAAATAAAAAAGACAAGAATGATAGAATTGGATTTATTTTATTTAAGCTCCTCTGGTTTTTTCTCTAACAAATCTTTAAGAACATGGATAGCGAGAATATAACTTTGGTAGCCAAATCCGGCAATTTGTCCTATACAGGCAGGAGCAGTTACTGAATTCTCCCGAAAATCTTCCCGGGAAAATATATTAGAAAGATGAACTTCAACTACTGGGATAGGGCAATCTCTTATAGCATCAGCAATAGCATAACTGTAGTGGGTATAAGCTGCCGGATTGATAATTAAGCCTTTAACCAGTGAAGAAAATTGTTGAATAAATTCTATAATCTCTCCTTCGAAATTGGATTGTCTTATAATCAGTTCAATACCTTCTCTCTCGGCAAATGTTTTAAGCTTATGATTTATTTCTTCCAAAGTTATATTTCCATAAATCTTTTTATCCCTTTTCCCCAGCATATTTAAATTCGGTCCATTAATTATTCCTATCTTTATCATAATTCGCCCTCCTTTTTAAATTCTTTTAAGGCTTTTATTATTTCTTCTTTGGTTATATTATCAACCAGACTAACTTTCCCCAGGGCTTCTGGTAAAATAAAAGTTATTTTGCCCTGGTAGTTTTTCTTATCTAAAGTTAATGTTCCCCAAAACTGGTTGTAGTCTATATTTTTAATATATTTAAATATAGATTCCTGCTTTTGAGGAAATGAGCTAAAAGATGGCGGGGAAGACAAAGAAGGGGATAGGAATGATAGGATATCCTTAATTTGTTTTTCAAATTCCTCTGAGCATATTCCTCTATTCCGAGCTATTTTAGTTTCAACCAACATGCCCAAAGCTACTGCTTCTCCATGACTTAGATCTTGATATCCTACTCCCACCTCCAGGGCATGGCCAATACTATGTCCAAAATTTAGTATTTTACGTAATCCAGTTTCCCAGGGGTCTTCCAAAACTACATCTACTTTAAAACTAACAGATTTTTTTATTAATTCACATAAAATATTAATATCCTTATTCATTAATTGATAAATATTCCTCTCCAACCATTTAAAGAAAACTGGAGATTTGATTACAGCTATCTTTACCGCCTCTACTATTCCATTTTTTATATCCTTATCTAATAAAGTAAACAATACCTCAGGATCAATAAAAACTGCCTTCGGTTGATAAAAACTTCCCACTATATTTTTTGCTAAAGAATGATCAACTGCAACTTTACCCCCAATACTACTATCTATCTGAGCTAAAAGAGTTGTAGGAATATGTACTAAAGGTAATCCTCTCATATAGGTGGCAGCGACAAACCCAGTTAAATCCCCTATAACCCCCCCACCTAAGGCTATAAGCCCGGTAGACCGGTCTGCCTTTCTTCTCAATAATTCATCATACAAATAATTTGCAGTTGATAGAGATTTATATTTTTCCCCATCGGAAACTTCTATAAAATCAGTACTAAACTTAGCGTACTTCAGAACAGATAATAACTTATTTCCATATAAACTATTCACTAAGGCGTTAGTAATCACAATGACCCTTTTGCTTTTTATTATTTTAGATAGATGTTCGTCTAGATTACTCAAAATACCTTTTTCGATAAAAATATCATATTCTTCATCTTTGACAATTTTTATCTTTATTTCCCTCATCTATTTAAACCCTTACCTTTCAAAAGCTCTATTATTCTCTCTACAACCTCCTTAATACTCAGGTCAGAAGTATCAATCTTCAGCTTAATATTATCATATATCTTCTTTCTCACCTTTAAAAGTTGGTTAATGCTTTCCAATACATTTTCTTCTCTTAAGAGAGGTCGATTATTCTTACTTTTTATCCGGTTATAGATGGTTATGGGGTCGGCATAAAGGCAAATTATTTCTCCTTTCTGGCTCAGTATTTTAGCATTATCCGAAGAAAGTAATGTTCCCCCGCCAGTTGCAATGACCATATTTTCTCGTTGGGATAGTTCTTTTACTAATTTATTTTCTTGTTGTCGAAAATAATCTTCCCCATATCTAGCAAAAATATCTGCTATGCTCATACCTTTATTTTCTTCTATAACTTGATCCATATCTACAAATTCCATTTTCAACTTTCGGGCTAATTGTTTAGCTACTGTGCTCTTGCCAGTTCCCATAAAACCAGCAATAACAATATTCTTTCTCATATCCTTTTGAGCCCCTTCTTATAATTTTTATAATTTTCTTTAATTTCCATTAAAGAATCACCACCAAATTTCTCCAAAAAAGCTACTGCCATTTCCCAGGCAGCTACCGCCTCTCCTACTACACTTGCTGCTGGAACTACACATATATCAGACCTTTGGTAGATTGCTCTGGTCTCTTTTTTAGTGGCAAAATCAATAGAACGGAGAGGATTAATTAAAGTTGGTATAGGCTTAAGGTAAGCCCTAATAATTATAGCTTCTCCATTAGTTACTCCACCCTCTATGCCGCCAGCTCGATTAGTCTCTCGGTAATATCTTAAAGAATTCATTTCTAATTTTTGATGCGCCAAGATTTCGTCATGGATGGCTGAACCTTTTTTCTTTGAAGACTCTATTCCTTCACCTATTTCTACCGCCTTAACTCCTGGAATACTCATAAATGCTGAAGCCAAACGAGCATCCAAACGCCTATCCCACTGGACATAACTTCCTAAACCTATGGGAACACCAGTAATTACCACCTCGAATACTCCACCTAAAGTATCTCCTTTCTCCCAAGCTCTATCAATTTCCCTACACATTCCAATTGATGCTATTCCATCTATACAATATACTGGGGACTTAGTAATCTTATCTCTTACTTTTTGATTAAAAGAAGTGATTCTCTTAGCTTCAATCTGACCAATTCTTAATACATAACTGTAAATATCTATATTGAACTCTTCTAAAAGAGTACTGGCCACTGAACCTATAGCCACTCTCATAGCAGTCTGCCGAGCACTTGCTCTTTCTAAAACTCTTCTCAAATCTCTAAATCCGTATTTTATGGCTCCAGCAAAATCTGCATGGCCTGGTCTAGGAATAGTCAGTGGAGGACATTCTTTTTCTTGCCAATTTTCCCAATCTTTATTTTTTATCAGCAAACCAAGTGGACTTCCTATTGTCTTTCCTTTTATTAAACCAGACAATATTTCAACTCTATCTTGTTCAATCTTCATCCTCTCTCCTCTACCATATCCTCCCTGACGTCGCTCAAGGTCTCGATTGATCTTCTCTTCACTTAAGGAAAGTTCAGCTGGTAATCCTTCTATTATACCTATTAGTCCTTTCCCGTGAGATTCTCCTGCATCCAAAAATCTTAGCATTTTTCTTTATCCTTTCTTAAATAGTCGTTACCATTTAGCAAAACTCATGCCTTGATCCCTCCTTCTACAAGAAGGAGGGATTGAATTAGGGTTATACAATAACTAAACATTATTCATTAACTGCCTATTTTATGCAACTTATCTAAATACCTCTAATAGTTCTTTCCCCTCTGGTTTAAGTCCAGTCCAGAGATAAAAACTTTCTATAGCCTGATAAAATAACATCGGTAAACCATTAATTATTTTTGCTCCCGCCTCCTCTGCTTGTTTTAGAAAAAGAGTCTTCGCTGGATGATAGATAAGGTCATAGACTAATAGATTGGGATGAAATAATTTCTCGTCAGGCAAAGGAGTATTATTAACTTGTGGGGGCATTCCAATAGAAGTAGTATTAACTAAAAGATGAGCCTTGTTTATTTTATCTTTTAAACTTTCTTTCTCCAAAGGGAATATATAAATACTGCTTTCCGGAAAGAAAGAAGAAAAATCCTGTTTAATCTTTCCAGCTTTTTCTAAAGTCCGATTAAAGATATATACTTCTTCTATCCCTTCTTCTAAAATAGAATAAATTACTGCACGAGCAGCTCCTCCTCCCCCTAAAATAGCAGCTTTCTTCCGTTTTACCGTAAATTCGCCCACTTCCTGTAGACTTCTTTTAAAGCCAACTACATCAGTATTATACCCGTTAAGAACTCCTTCATTGTTGACAATAGTGTTTACTGCACCTATCCTTCGAGCAGATTCCTCCACTTCATCTAAAAATCCAATTACCTTTTCTTTGTAAGGAAAAGTAATATTTACTCCTTTTATATTCAAAGCCTTTATCCCTTCAATAGCATTATTCAGATCTGCTTTTTTTACCTGAAAGGGAAGATAACAAAAGTTTAAAGAATATTTAACTATTATTCGGTTATGAATATAAGGAGAAAGACTATTTTTTATATTTTCACCAACTAATCCAATTATTTTGGTCTTCCCATTTATCCCTTTTTTCATTTACGCCTACACCTCCGCCTTAATCATACCCCATCGAGAGGAAGGGGGAAAAATTACAAATATTATTTATCAATTTTTTGTGGGAGCAAATTTATTGCCCCCAAAAGGGCTTAATGAATCAAATCTCTATATTTGCGTAGACAGGAATAATATGCATACCTTAATGCATATTGCCCATAAATATGGATAAAGCAAAAAAGTTATAAGTCTGAATTCTTCCTTTAAAAATTAATTAATTTTTGTAGAGTTTTTTTAAAACCAGGGAAAGATATATCTATGCATTCTGAATTTTTAATAATAGTTTTGCCCTCCGCCAATAAAGCCGCTACCGCTAAAGACATAGCAATCCGATGATCATTATAGCTATCACAGACCGCACCATGTAATTTAGAAGGACCCCTTACAATAAAACCATCATCTTTTTCCTTAATGTCTGTTCCCATTTTTTTTAATTCACTAACAATCGCTTTTATTCGATCACTCTCTTTTACCCTCAGTTCCTTTGCTCCACTTACCACCGTTTCACCCTGAGCTTGAGTCGCCAATACAGCAATAAGGGGTAATTCATCAATCAGAAAAGGTACATTTTCCTTAGTAACTTCTAACCCTTTTAATTCTGAATATTCTATTTTTAAATCAACTCTTGCCTCATTTGATTTTATCTGATGATTTAAGATATCGATTTTTGCCCCCATTTTGTTCAGTATTTTGACTATACCGATTCTGGTAGGATTAAAACCTACTTGCTTAATTATAACCTGAGAATCTTTTAACATGCTTGCTGCTATTATGAAATAAGCAGCAGAAGAAATATCTCCAGGTACAAATATGTCAGTGCCTTTTAATTCCTTTCCACCTCTTATTTTAATTTTAGGAGGACAAATCTTTATATCTGCCTGCATAATCTTTAACATTCTCTCAGTATGATCCCTGGTAGGCAATGGTTCTTTAATTACTATCTCGCCGTTAGTGTAAAGGCCGGCCAACAGGAGAGCTGATTTCACCTGAGCGCTAGCCACTGGTAAAGTATAGCAAAGGGGCTTAATCCTGTTTCCTTTTATACTTAAGGGGGTTAGTTCACCATCCTCTCTCCCCCATATATTTGCTCCCATTAATCTAAGGGGCTGGACTACTCTTTTCATAGGTCTTTTTCTGATTGAATCATCACCATTTAAAACAGAATAAAATTTTTGACCACTAAGCAAGCCAGCTAAGAGGCGAATAGTTGTCCCTGAATTTCCCACTTCAAGTACATCTTTCGGTTCTTCTAATCCATATAATCCTTTACCTTTTATCTTAAGAAAATTATTACTAACCTTCTTTATTTCTACCCCTAATGCTCGCATACATTCTAAAGTTCTGAGACAATCCAAGGAGTCTAAAAAATTATATATTCGAGTCTCTCCTTGGGCAATTGACCCTAAAATTAGAGAGCGATGAGAGATAGATTTATCTCCTGGAACAGATATATCTCCTTTTAAGTTTTTGACTTTTCCTAAAACAAGTTCCACTAATTTTTCATCCCTTCTAATTCATATTCGGTAGGTAGAGCAAATTCTCGACCTACTGTCTGAATTATTGGTCTGAGTTCTTTTATTAATTGAGCAAAAGTATCAAATCTTAAGGTTTGAGCACCATCACTACGCGAGCTTTTAGGGTCAGGATGGACTTCAATGAGTAAACCATCTGCTCCGGCCGCTATTGCTGCTTTAGCCATCGGACTTACCAATCTCCACTTTCCAGTAGCATGGCTGGGATCTACTATTACTGGCAAATGACTTAATTCTTTTAAAGCAGGAACTGCGCTTAAATCTAAAGTATTGCGAGTATAATTTTCAAAAGTACGTATTCCTCGTTCACACAATATTACTTCATAATTTCCTTGAGATAAAATATATTCTGCAGATAATAACAATTCTTCTATGGTAGCTGACATTCCTCTTTTAAGCAGTATCGGTTTTTTAAGTTTACCCAATTCTTTTAATAATACAAAATTTTGCATATTACGAGCACCTATTTGAAATATATCAGTATATTCGGCAATTAAATCGATCTGGTTAACTGACATCACTTCAGTAACTATGGCCAAACCGGTCTCCTTAGCTGCCTGAGCCAACAATTTTAAACCTTTTTCCCCTAATCCTTGGAAACTGTAAGGAGAAGTTCGTGGTTTAAAAGCCCCTCCTCGTAATATTTTTGCTCCTAAAGCTTTAACATGATGGGCGGTTTCAAATATCTGCTTTTCGTCTTCAACGACACAAGGTCCAGCCATAATCACAATTTCTTTTCCACCAATAGTCACTCCTTTTACTTTAATAATGGTATCAAAGTCCTTAAATTCTCTACAAGCTAATTTATAAGGTTTCAGGATGCGTACAATCTCTTCGACCCCTTTAAAGGCATAAAAAGGCACGGAAGCTAAATTTTCGACATCTCCGATTACTCCTAAAACAATTCGTCTCTCTCCCCGAATGATGTGCACCTTATGACCCATTTCGTGCAGTTTCTCAATTACTTTTTCTACGTCTGAATCTTCAGTTTTACCATTCATTACAATAATCATTTGAATTTATCCTCCTTTTTATCTGAATCTTCTTTAATTAAATCTCTCCTTAATATATTTGCTCCTTTTAAATAGCAATGTTTTATTTCTTGCTGGCTTTTTTGACAATTTACTTGAATTAATATTCGAATGCATCGAGGTAAACTACCGGGAACGTTTATCTCTTGCATATCAAAAAGAGGAACTTTGTTCCAGCCCAATTCCCTTGCTGCTTGAGCAGGGAAGGCAGCATTCAAATCTGGAGTGACACTAAAAAAAATACTGGTTATGTCTTCAATTTTAAAATCATTTTCTTTTTTTAGGGTAATTAGTAGCTCCTTAGTTTTTCCAATAATTTCTTCCCTGGTATTGCTATCTACGGTGATAGCCCCCCTTATTCCTCTTACTAACATATTTTCACCTCATTTATATTATTTTTCATAGTAGCTTTTCGTGGTTGATAGTAGACAGTTTTGTCACAATTTGAGATTGCTATACCCTGATAGATCAGATATCCTGGCATATTTGTTATAAGCCAATCTTTGTTCAAACTTTTACCTGTAAAAATGGGTAAAAAAATTTACTTTAGAGCATCAGATTTTATAAAATTCAGATAGTCTAAAATAAAAAAAGGTCATAGGAATTAAAAAACCTATGACCTTTATATATAAATATATAAAGATGTCATAGGCATAGACCCGATGTCTATGCCTATGACATCTTGTTTTAATCTTCTATGATGTTAAGGCATAAACATCGGTAGCATAAAGTAATAATAAAAATTAAAGGAATTTATTAATTTACCAAATTCTTCTTTTGTAGCCACCTTGTTTACTCCTTAATGTTTTTTAGAATATTAGCATACCTTTCTACTTCTGTCAAATATTTTTTACTTAGGTAAAGAAGCTTTTCTTAACCGCTCCATTATTGCTAAACCCAGGTCATGTTCTTCTAATCCTTCAGCAATAATAATCTCAAACCCCTCTTTATCAAAACTCCTTAAAACTGAAAAGAGATTTGCTGCACATTCTTTTAATTCGCTACCTTTGCCTATAACTTTAACCTCAAATCCATCATATTTATCCTGGTTTTCTTCTTTGGCCATTATTCCCACTTTATGCCCTTGCGCTTTATACTTAGAAACCAATCTGCGAACTTCTTCTACCTGAGTGTCGCCTCTCTTTTCTACTAAAATCAACCTTGCCTGGGGGGAATAATGACTGTTTAACATACCCGGTGAACGGAAACCTCTTTCTAATTTTTTGCTTATCTTTACCTTTCTAATCACTTTCGTTAATTGTTCCACTGATATCCCTCCTGCCCGTAGCACTCGTGTGGGCGCAACAGTTATATCCAATACAGTAGATTCCACCCCTACTTTTGTCTTACCTCCATCGATAATCATCTCTATCTTACCACCTAAGTCATCTTCCACATGCTGAGCATTGGTGGGACTGGTTCTTCCAAATATATTGGCACTGGGAGCTACGATAGGAGTTTGAGCTTCCCTTATTAAACTTAAGGCAATATTATTAGCAGGCATTCTAATGGCAACTGTATCCAAACCAGCGGTTATAATATCTAAAATTATCTCTGATTTTTTAAGAACTAAGGTAAGAGGACCAGGCCAAAATATTTTTGCTAATTGTAAAGCTACTGGGGGAACATATTTTGATAGTCTGTATAATTCTTCTACTCTGGCAATATGAACAATTAGCGGGTCACTAAAGGGTCTCCCCTTAACCTTGAATATTTTAGTAACTGCTTCCTTGTTGTAGACATCTGCCCCCAAACCATAAACCGTTTCGGTCGGAAAGGCTACCAAGTTACCTTGCTTTATCTCCTTTGCCGCTATTTTTATCTTATTTAAATCTATTTTTCCAGGATTTATTTTTAAAATTTTAGTATTCATTTTATAATTTTTAATATACTATATCTTAATATTCCAATAGGAACTTCAATCTCGACCTTATCACCCTCCTGATGGCCCAAAAAGGCCTGTCCTAGTGGAGAATTTATAGATATCTTATGTTGAGTAAAATCTATTTGGTCATCGGGGACAAAAATATACTCTACCTCTTCTTGTGAATCTAAATTTTTTAGTTTTAAGGTTGTTCCAATACCAATCCCTTCTGAACAACACTCTTTATCTACTACTTTAGCATTGCTTAATCTTTGTTTTAATCTGACAATATTTATCTCGTTCATACGCTGAGCTTCTAAGGCAATGTTATATTCTGCATTCTCGGATATATCTCCGTATTCTAAAGCCCTCTTAATATCCTTTTGTATCTCTTTTCTTTTAACTACTTCTAAATACCTAATTTTTTCTTTTAATTTCCTTAGCCCTTCTTTGGTTAAAATTACTTCTCCATTGTTTGTATTATGCATCTCTACCTCTTTTTTATACTTAACTTTTCTAATTAATTTACTTTATGTTCTATAATATCTTTTGTTATTTTTTTGTTTTATACGATACCATTCCTGGTTCTGTCAAATTTATCAGAATCCATTTCTTGTTCAAACTTATGTCCACAAAACAGGGATAAGAATCTATTATGAAATATCGGATTTTCCTGGAATTCCGATGCATTAAAGTATTATTAAAAAAGCAGGTATTTCCTGCTTATTTTAAACTCTTTTAAACCTGTATTATTGTTTTTAAAAAACATTGGTGGCGCAAGGGGGAATTGAACCCCCGTTTGCTGATTGAGAGCCAGCTGAATTAACCACTATTCGATTGCGCCACAACTAATGAAAATGGCTGAGGGAGGTGGGCTCGAACCACCGCTCCCAGATCCAGAGTCTGGTGTCCTACCACTAGACGATCCCTCAACTTAATAATGATATTTCCTCTATTATTTTATAATAAATCTTACAATTTGAAAAGTATAATTAACTATTTTTTTAATTCTTTTATTTTTTCGACAGCTTTTCCTAAACGTTCAATTGTTTTCTCTTGGCCTAAAACTGCCATCAATGCAAACAAACCAGGACCTACCTTTTTACCACTCAGGGCAACACGAGTAGGATGAATAATTTGCCCACCTTTTATTTGTAAAGAAGAGGCAACTTCTCTTACTGTATTTTCAATGTTTTCTTCATTCCAGGATTTGAGAGAAGAAAGTTTAAATTTTAAGGTTTGTAGAATTTTTGGAACTTCTTCTTTATTCAATACATTTTTAAAAGCCTCTGGTTCAATATTCACTTTTTCCATAAAGAAATAATCTGCAAAATCAATAAACTGAGAAAAATTTCTGAATCTCCCCTGCATTAATCTTACAATTTCTTTCAGCCATTTAAGTTTATCAGGAGAAAGATCTTCTCTTTTAATGCAATTAGCCTCCTCAAGAAAGGGAATCAGCCTTTCAGTTAACGAATCGATTGACATCCTTTTTAAATATTCGTTATTAAACCAATTCAATTTTTCCATACTGAAAACTGCAGCATGTTTAGAGATTTTATCCAAAGTAAATTCCTTAATTAACTCTCCCTTCGAGAAAATTTCCCTTTCATCACCCGGAGACCAACCTAAATGAGCAATGTAATTTACTACTGCTTCCGGAAGATAACCCATCTTTTTATATTCCATAACTGATGTAGCCCCATGCCGTTTACTCAACCTAGTATGGTCAGGTCCCATAATCATAGGAATATGAGCAAATTTTGGTATGTCAAATCCTAAAGCTTCATAAATTAATATCTGCTTAGGGGTATTAGAAATATGATCGTCTCCTCGCATTACATGAGTAATTTTCATTAAAGCGTCATCTATAACCACCGCATAATTATAAGTAGGAATTCCATCTGATTTTATAATTACAAAGTCACTTAACAGGTCACCGTCAAAAATTACTTTACCCCTTAACAGGTCATTAAAAATAATTTCCTTAGCAGGGATTTTAAGTCTTATTGCCGGTTTTCTACCTTCCGCTTCATATCTTTTCTTTTCCTCTTCGGTAAGATTCAAACAATGTCTATCATATTTAGGGTTTTTACCTTCTCTTACTTGTTTTTTTCTGCTTTCAGCCAGCTCTTCTCTGGTACAATAACAATAGTAAGCTTTTTGGTTTTTCAATAATTGCTCAGCATATTCCTGATAAAGGTTTAATCGCTGCATTTGAAAGTAAGGACCATATTTTCCGCCTTTTCCAGGTCCTTCATCCCAATCTAAACCTAGCCATTTCATTCCTTCTAATATTACATTTACTGCTTCTTCCGTAGATCTTACCTGGTCAGTATCTTCGATGCGTAAAATAAAACTTCCCTTATAGTGTCTGGCATAAAGCCAATTAAATAGAGCTGTCCTCGCCCCACCTATATGTAAATAACCAGTTGGACTGGGTGCAAATCTGAGTCGAATTTCTTTGTTTTTCATTTTTCCTCCATCCTTGATTAGTCATTTAAGTTACCGCTTTGCTTATTTCTTTTCGACTTTACCCTTAACTTTTCCTTAAGTATTGCAAGCTGGTTAAAATTTATTCTTTATTTATAAACTCATTTAATAGTAACGGAATTTTTTAGAATTCCGATAGCATAAGATTATTATAATATAAAAATTATATTAACACAATTGAAATTTTCCTATTTAACTAACTGTGATGCCGGTACTATTTCTATCCCAGTTTTAATTAACTCAGGAACCATTCTTTTCAAGACATAAAAAGTATTTATACGGCTGTGGCCAATAGCAATAGCTTCGCCATCTTTTAAGGCAATCTCTCGAGCTTCTGATATCTGTTTTTTAATATATTCCATATCATTCTTATTGTCTAGAAAGACCGACCTTACTGCTGTTTTAACCCCCATTTCTTGGGCAAGTTTGTAGGCAATAGAATTCTTACTGGTCATACTATCTATAAAAAATAAATTATATCTTCTAATCTCTTCTAGAATTATCTTCATTATTTCTCTATTTTCGGTAATTTTTGACCCCATATGGTTGTTTACACCAATAACATAAGGAAAATCAAATATACTACTTCTAACAGTCTGCCTGATTTCTTCTTCAGACATATATGATTTAATTGCCCCTGGTCCAGGATCAATATTTGAATTATTAGGCTCCATTGGTAAATGTAACATAATTTCTTGATTATTTTTATTGCCTTCTTCGGCAATATATTTAGAATTCTGGAGAAAAGGTAATATAGATAAGGTTACAGGGAAATCCAATTCTATTATTTTCTGGGCAATTTCTTTTTCATACCCTAAGTCGTCTATTATAAAGGAGATTTTAGGAACAAAATTCACTTCCTCTTCAGAGGATACTAAATCATCGATTATAGAATCAACGTATTTCTCACTGTCATATATAGGAATGATTTCCTCAGATTCGTCTGTTTTTAATTTAGTTTCATCATTATTCATCGAAATAGTAGTTTGATTATTATAAGGAATGTTCTCCTGCTTAAAAGACTTTGTCAATAGACTAGATACCCCAAAACCTATTCCTAAAATAATTAATAAAGTTATAATATTTATAGTTAATCTATGATATTGTTTCAAAGTAAAAATTCCTCTCTATTTACTTAGATAGTTAGCTGGTTCGCTGGTTAATTAGTCTTGTATATTAAATTCGGGTTTTCAGTTGACAGTTTTTAGTTTTCGCTATGCAGCTAATTCTTAATACTAATTAATTCCTCTTCTAATAACTGTATCGCCTTATTTAATTGTACATCTTCTTCTCCTTCTTCAGCTGCTTCTACTAAGATATCTGGTTCAATTCCGATATTGTTTATGATTCTTCCACTTGGGGTATAATATTCAGAAGTAGTAATAACTACTCCCGAACCATCAGACAAGCTAAAGACTTGTTGAACCAATCCTTTGCCAAATGTTTTTTGTCCTAATAAAACTCCTCTTCCCGAATCTTGAATTGCTCCCGCTACAATTTCAGAGGCACTGGCACTCCCCTCATTAACTAGCACAATTAAGGGCCATTGAGGATATTTATTTCCTTTTGATTGCCTAGAAATTTGAATTCCGTTTCTATCTTTAATATAAACAATTGGCCCTTCATTTACAAATTTACTGGCTACCTCAATTGCACTATCTAATAATCCTCCCGGATTATTACGTAAATCGAGGATAATCCCCCGAATGTTATCATCTTTTGCAAAGTTATCTAAAACTTCTTTTAACTCTGGTTCAGTATTTACATTGAAAGTAGTAATTCTTATGTAACCAATATTATTATCTTTCCCTAATACATCCTTTTTTACCGCTTTAACTTCGATAATATCCCTGATTATGGTAAATTTCAAAATTTCTTCTACATTTTCTCTACGGATTCCCAAGACCACTTGAGTTCCTTTTTCTCCCCTTAAAACATTAACTGCTTCCTCTAATTCAATCCCCTCGGTAGATTTCCCATCTATTTCTACTATTTTATCTCCAGCCTTTATCCCTGCCCTATAGGCTGGTGTATCTTCAATGGGAGAAATTACGGTTAATTGATCATCTTTTATTGAAATTATTATACCCAAACCCCCAAAATGTCCTAAAAACATATCTTCTTGTTCCCTTTTTAAGGCCTGAGGGTCCATATATCGAGTATATGGGTCATCCAGAGCTTTAAGCATACCTTTGATAGCTCCCTGAGTTATTTTATCTAAGTTTATATCTTTCTCTATATATTCACTTCTTACCAGGTCTAAAGCCTCAAAAAACGGTCCTAAACTACTGAATAATGATTCCTCATCATTCTTGCCATTCGCGCTTGTCTTATAAAACAGAAAACTTCCCACTATAGAAATTATTACTAAAATTATAATTAAAGTAATTTTTATTTTTTTCTTTGCCAAATTTAGTCACCACCAATTCATAAAAATATTATCTTTACAACCAATTCATAGGATCTGTAGGTTTACCCTCTACTCTAACCTCAAAATGCAATCTGGGAGAAGAAACTCCCCCACTGTCTCCTACTTGACCTATAATCTGACCTTTATTAACTTTATCTCCAATTTCAACCAAAATTTTAGAAAGATGGGCATATAAAGTAGTAGTTCTACCTCCATGATCAATTATTATTATTTGGCCATACCCTTTTATGTTTCCAGTATAAATTACTTCTCCAGAACCAGCAGAGCGAACCACTTCTCCCATAGGAGCACTAACATCTATCCCCGAATTAAAGGTATAAGTATTAAAATCTGGATTCACCTGTTTTCCAAAATTAGAAATTAATTTACCTTGAACCGGCAAGGTAAAAATCCCCTTCTTGGGTTTTAGAATAATTCCGGGACCTTGCTTTTCTTTTTCTTGAAAATTCTCCTTCTGTTTCTGATGAATTCTCTGAATTATATTCCTTATTTCCAGAGAAGATTTTTTCAACTCCTCTAAAGACTTTAAATAAGCAGTTTTTTGAGAGCTTATTTTTTTAATTATAGATTTTTTTGCCTTAATTGAAAATTCAATATTTTCTTTCTCTTTTTTCACCTCTTTCTTGAGTAATCTTAATATTTCTTCTCTATTTTCCAGGTCCGTTTTTTTATCTTCCGTCCTTTTAATTTGTTGTAGAAGATCATTTATAACCTGATTATCTTGAGATAAAATATCTCTAAAATATCTATAACGAGTAATAAATTCAGAAAAAGTTTCACTACTTAGCAAAATTGCCAGATATCCAGTTCGATTACGCTTATATATTTCTCTTAACTTAATTTCCAAAATCCTGGTTTTCTCTTTTAGTTTTTCCTTTTCCAAAATAAATTCATCTTCTATTTTATTTAACTCTTTTGAAGTAAGTTCTATATCTTTCTCAATGGTTTCTAGCTCTTTTTCTGTTTCCAGTAAGGATTTTTCTATTTTATTAATAGCATCTAAGTACCCACTTTCCTCTTTTTGTAAACTATTAATCTCATTTTTAACGCTTTTAATTTGTTCTTCTATCTTTTTCAACCTTTCTTGTTCCTGTTTTATCCTTTGATCATAATCCTCGTTATTACCATAAGCATATAGAACAAGAATTAGAATAATAAACAAAGCCACTGATATTCTGAAAAATATTTTTATAATCTTTATAAAATTTAACACTATACTACTCACTTATATATTTCCCCACCGAAAACATGCTTCCTAAAAAACCTACTAAACTCCCTAATGCTATAAGTACCAAACCTATAAACACCAACTCTTTTTTGTCCCAAATTACTGGCAAAAAGGGGGTGGTTTGATGTATCTTTTCTATAACCACAAAATATATTTTATACAAAATTAATATCGACAAAATAGCCGATATAATACCCTGCAAAAAACCTTCAAGTATAAAAGGCCATTTAATAAACCAACGAGTAGCGCCAACCAGGCTCATTATCTCTATTTCTTCTCTTCTGGCATATACAGTAATTTTTATTATATTCGATATAATTAAAATTGAAGCAAAGATCAACATCATCAATATGGAAATTCCTGCTACGCGGAATATATTAGTAAAATTCATCAACCTTTCTGCTATCCCTCTCCCATATTCAACTTCCTCTATATTTTTATATTTCTCAACGTGACCTGCAATCTGTTCAATCATCTTTGGATTGCTTACTTTTATTTCAAAAGAAGCCGGAAGTGGATTTTCTTCCAAGACACTAAATATATCTTTTTGATCTCCCAGATCTCCTAATAGACGCTGAAGAGCTTCCTCTTTGGATACATATTTTACTTCTTTTACCCCTTCTACAGAAGTAAGACTATTTTTTAAATTGTTTAAGTCTACAGTGGAAATGTTATCTTTTAAGTATACAATAATCTCTAATTGAGACTCTAAATTTTTTAGAAAAAGATTAAAGTTCAAGGAAATCAATAAAAATATTCCTATAATTATAAAAACAGTTGTAATGCTTATTACAGCTGCTATACACATTAAACTATTTCTTTTAAAGCTAAGTAAAGCTTCCCTAAGATAAAATCCCATATTTTCAAATATCATCTCAATATTTCCCCTTTTGTATATCCCCTATTATTCTCCCTTGTTCTAATCTAATTACTCGTTTTCTCGCTTTATCTACCATAAGCTTATCGTGGGAAGCCATTATCACTGTAGTTCCTCGCATATTTATATGAAATAAAAGCTGCATAATTTCCCAAGAAGTTTCTAGGTCTAAATTCCCAGTGGGTTCATCAGTAAGAAGTATCATTGGTTCATTGGCAATAGCTCGGGCAATACATAATTTTTGCTGTTCCCCTCCTGAAAGCAAATGAGGTTTTGTCTTTTTTTTATGTTCTAAGCCTACTAAATTAAGTACTTTTTTAACTTGCTGCCTTATCTCTAAATTAGTTGCTCCTATTGCTTTTAAACCGAAAGAAACATTTTCATATACTGTTCTATTAAACAATAACTTAAAATCTTGAAAAACTATTCCTATATTACGTCTTAAATAAGGTATATACTTTGGTTTTAGTCGAGCTACATTTACGCCATCAACGATCACCTGACCTTTAGTAGGCACAATTCCTCGATAAATCAATTTTAAAAAAGTACTTTTCCCTGCACCAGTAGGACCTACCAAAAAGACAAATTCGCCTTTCTTTATATGTATGTTAATATCCCTTAAAGCTATTACCCTATTAGGGTAAATTTTATGAACATGGAACATTCTAATCATATTAAATAATAACCTCGGTAGTTAGACCTTTAAAATTTCAAAAACCAGTTCATTGTTTATTATGGCTTTTTCTTCTAAATTCTTTATTTTATTTGCCAATATTTTTTTTATTTTATCACTATTTCCCCACACATATTCTACTTTTTTTCGAAATATTTTTAGAGAAAAGTCATTAAGCTCTAATAATAATTCGGCTAAATCTAAGTCTTCTACAAAATATTTTACTTTTGGGTCATAGTTAAGAGCAATAAAGGGAATGTTAACCATACTGGAAAATAGGATGGAATGAAGTCTCATCCCAATCATTAAAGAAAATTGAGATATAACTGAAAGCAATTCTTCAGGTCCAATCCTGGTTCTTAAAATATATGCCTGGCTTTTATTTTTCATTAAGAATAATATTTCTTCACTAAGACATAAATCCTCATCAAATTTAAAAGGTAAAAAAATAATCTTTACTTTATAATTTTCTATTATATCATCAGCTAATCGCGCAACTATTCTCTTTAAGTCTGTTCTATTGCCTTTATATTCTCTGATAGAAATTCCAACCAAAGGATGATTATTTGATTTTGTTAACTCCAGAATATCAGGAAAATCTTTTATGATATGATTAATGCTCTTTTTCTTTAATAAAAAGCAAGCATCAGAACTTACCCATATCGATGGCTTCAAAACCCCCATACTTTTTAATAATTCTTTTGAAGGATTATCTCTTACAGTAATTATATCAATTTTGTTTAGAATCCACTTTATCAAGAGCTTATTAAGTCTATTATTAATTGGCCCCACTCCCTGAGCATAAATCATAACTGGCACCCTAAACAACATTGCCCCCAATATCAATCCTAGATAATATAGGATGCTCCACCCTCTCCCAGTCGAATCCTGTAATAATCCTCCACCACCACTAATAAAAAGATTGGCGTCTCTTAGACAGTTTAGAATATTTATGAGATGTAGCCGATTTATAGCTTTCACTTGATAAAATTGGGAAGTTTGCAAAGGATTCTGAGAAAGAACCACTATCTTTACCCCTGGTAACTTTTCTTTAAAGACTCTAACCATAGATTTGAGAATAGCTTCATCACCAGTATTATTAAAACCATAATAACCGGAAATCATTATTTTTAATATGGTTTTAGGCTTTTTCATAATCAGTTTTTTCCCTGAATATTTTTACCAAGTAATAAAATACAGTAACTGTTATTAATCCTAATACTACACCTAACCCCACTCCATTAAATGTGCGCAACATAGAAAATAAAAAAGGTGTATGAATATGGCAGAAGGTATTAATTAAGGTAACTGGTCCGACAGTCCCAATTATAATCATCGGGATTTTAAATTCCTTGACCTTTAAGAAATTCATACTCATTGCCAGGAATAGAGCTGGATATCCAATTAAGAATTCCTTGTTTCGAGGTCGCGCAATCAAAGTTTTCTCCAAAAAGATTCTTACCTTCTCCTCAATACTTAAAACAGGGAGAAAAGAGAAATTACCTGAACGAGAAATATAAATTACCAAAAATACCGCAAAAAAGGTCATGATAATTACATGTTCGATCAGGAGGGGCTTCTTGACATTTTTCAGAATCATTAATCTCCCTCTATTCACTTTTAACCATATTATAGCCAGGACTAAAAGAAGAGGGATAATATAGGATATCTTTATTCCGCTGAATTGCTCTATACCTAACATAAATTTACTATCACTTAATAAAGCTGCTATTAACAAGGCACCAGATAAGGTAACCAAAATTATTCTGAAAAATCCAGTTAAAACTTCTTTTATCATTAGAATAAAATTAAAATAATTTTTATTAGAAATTTTGTCAATATTTTCCGAATTATCACTACATATTATGTTCCCCAAAAAATATTTTTCATTACTAATAATAGCTAAAGTAGGAAATATTAGCGCAGTTAGTAAAGCCATTATCTTTAACAAAAATATTTCTTGATTGAAGAAGAGGAGAAGAAAAGAAAATAAAATCCCCAAAAATATAAAAGAATATTCTTGATACTTTTTTAACTTAAAGACATCTTTCAACAAGATTATCCCCCCAGAAATAACTCCCAAAATTAGTAAAAGGATAAAAGATTTAGGTTTTTTAAAAGAAACAGGAGCGAGACTTGCTTTGCCAGTAGTAAAACCAACTGCATTCAAATCTTTTCTTATGGCCTTAATATAAGATAAATTCTCTTCTATAAGATTAGGGATAGTCTTCTTCATAAAAGGTTTAATATAAAAAACTCTAACATTTCTTTCTTTAGCCGCCCTAATCCACCTTTCTATAGCTATCTGTTTAGGAATAATTTCCATTTCTTCTTTAGTAATACTATGAACTCTTACTGCTAATT
>CAYTKP010000017.1:0-12628 GCA_964438695.1 uncultured Atribacterota bacterium
TAACCTGGAAATTTGAAAGCTCATTAGCACTGGTGCTTTTAATTACCATTGCCCTGGGAGTTATAATGAGTTTATTAGTTTCAGTGCCTTCAATGATAAAGACCAGGAAGATGATTTCTGGTCAGAAGAAGAGGATTAAAGAACTCGAATGGAATCTTCAAAGAGAAAGTGAGAGAAAAAAAGCAGAGGAAATTGAAAAAAAAGAGCCAGAATTGCCATCAGAAGGAGGGGATTAAAGTTAATGCATTTTTTGTGGAAACCCATACTCATCTTGACCTAATAAAAAGAAATACTGAAGAAGTAATTAAAGAGGCAGCAGAAAAAGGGATAATTAAGCTAATTACTGTAGGGATTGATTTGGAGTCCAGTAAAGTTGCCCTGGAATTTGCCTCTCGTTTTGAAGGAGTTTATGCTGCAGTTGGTTTTCATCCTCATGAAGCAAAATTTTTAGATGAAAAAAAATTGAAAGAATTGGAAAAGTTGGCCAAGAAAGATAGAGTGGTAGCTATTGGGGAGACAGGTTTAGATTATTATCGGAAACATAGTCCTCGTGTTTGTCAATTAGAAGCATTTAAGAGACAGATAAATCTGGCTAGGAAGTTAAATTTACCTCTTATTATTCATAGCCGGGAAGCCCATCAGGATACCTTAAAGATTCTGGCTGAAGAGGCAAAGGGATTAAAAATTCTGTTCCACTGTTTTTCCGGGGATATAAAAATGGCACAACTTTGTATTGGGCGAGGTTATTATCTAGGGATAGGAGGAGTAATTACCTTTACTAATGCCAAAAAATTAAGAGCTGTGGTAGAGCAAGCTCCTATAGAAAATCTAGTTTTGGAAACTGATTCGCCTTATTTGGCTCCTTATCCTTTTCGGGGGGAACCTAATGAACCAAAATACATCCCTTTAATTGCCAAAAAGATTGCAGAAATAAAAAGAATTTCAATTGAAGAGGTAGCAAAAATAACTTCTGCCAACTGTAAGGAAATATTTGGAATTTAATCTTATTACTCCTTACATATTACTCATTACTTCATCTTCAAGATAAATTTATCAAACACAGGATATAAAATACAAATTTTGGAAGGGGTGAAAGAATATTGACGCAAAGATTATATTATCAAGATTCTTATCTTAAGGAATTTAAAGCTCGAATTTTGAAGAAAATAAAAATTGGTAATCAACCAGCAGTTATTTTAGATAGGACTGCTTTTTATCCCACTTCTGGTGGTCAGCCTTTCGATAAAGGAGTTATCCAGGATTCCCCGGTGGTGGAGGTTGTAGAAGAGGGTAAAAAGATAATTCATATTTTAAGAGAAGAAATAGAAGAAGATATAAATTCTGAAGTGACTGGAAGGATAGATTGGGAGAGAAGATTTGACCATATGCAGCAACACTTGGGGCAGCATATCTTGTCCGGGGCATTGATGAAATTGTGGGGAGCTGAGACCGTATCTTTTCATTTAGGAGAAGAAGTTTGTACTTTAGATATTTCAAAAGAAAAGTTTTCCGAAGAGGAAGCCAAAAAAGCAGAGGAATGCGCTAATGAAATTATCTTTGATAATAGGCTTATAAAGTGCTATTTCGTGGAGGGAGAAGAGGAGTTAAAGAAGTTAAATTTAAGGAAGATACCTAATAGAAAAGGTAAGTTAAGAATAGTGGAAGTGGAAAATTTTGACCTCTCTGCTTGTGGAGGGACACACTGCCGAGCAACTGGAGAAGTGGGGTTAATTAAAATTACTAAATGGGAAAAGAGAGGAGAAAAAACTCGTCTGGAATTTATCTGCGGAAGACGTGCTTGGGAAGATTATTTCTGGAAGAATGAATTGATTAAAAATATTTCCAATAAATTAACGATTAAGGATTCTGAATTAAGTGAAGTGATAGATAGAATACTTGAAGAGAGGAAAGAGATCAGAAAGGAATTAAAAGAATTTAAGGAGAGATTGCAGACTTGGGAGGCAAGAGATATAATCAATGAGCCCTCCTCTCTGAAGGATGGTGAGATAAAGATTGTAAAGAAAGTGTTCGAAGAAAAGAACTTTCAGGAAATAAGGGAATTAGTTCAGAAAATCATCAATCTAAATGATAGGATGGTTGTGTTGTTTGGAGTTAAAGATGCGGGAGCAAGGATATTGTTTGCTTGTTCTCGGGGCTTAAAGTATGATATGAGTGGATTGGTTAGAGAAGCGGGGAAATTTATTGAAGGCCGAGGAGGCGGAGCTCCTAATTTTGCCCAAGCTGGAGGCAAAAAAGCCGAAGGAATTGATAAAGCCTTAGATTTTGCTTTGAAAAATTTAAGAAATTTTGTGAAAGAATAACCTTTGAAGTTTAAAATGAAAAATGTAAAATATAAGAAATCAATAGATAAGTTTGTTTTTGCCCTTATCGGTATTTTGATCTTATTATTCTTAATAAGTTTGGATTCTTTTATGGCAGAAAGGGATTTAGGTAAAGAACAGAAGTTAGGCAGGGAATTGTCTAAAGATATCGAGAAGAAATATGAGGTAGTTAAGGATTCTGTCCAAAATTCATTGCTAATAGAGATTGGTAATAAATTAGCCAAGGCTTCTGATTTAGATGACATGAATTACCATTTTAAAATATTAAAGATAAAAGGTCCTAATGCCTTTTCTATTCCCGGAGGATATATTTATGTAACTTCTGACCTTTTTGATTACATTCAGTCGGACGATGAACTTGCTGGTGTTTTGGCTCACGAAATTGCCCACCTAATACATAATCACGCCTTAAAGCAGACAAGAGATAATACCAAATATACTCTGCTGACTATTTTAGCTGTTCTTTTAACCAAAGAACCGGATGTAAGTATACTAGGCAAGCTTACTACCATAACTCTACTTAACCAATATAGCCGAGAATATGAAGAAGAAGCAGATTTGACGGCCATAGATCTCTTAATTAAGACCGGATATAACCCAGTAGGTTTTTTAACTTTTTTGGAAAGATTATATATACGGGAAATGTTCAGACCTAAAGTAAATTTAGGTATATTTCAGACCCATCCCGAAATAAAAGCTCGAGTTAATTATGTGAAAGATATACTTGTTGAGAAAGGGATAGAGATTGATAGGCGAGCCACTACCGATTATCTTAAAGTGAACACAAAATTTATATTTGAGGATTCTCTATGGACAGGAATTATCCGTATTGATGATATTGTAATTTTAAATTTACCTTTTCCTGAAAATGAAAGTATTTATCATAAAATATTAGATGCTTCTAATAATTTGGATAAATTTCTTAGTATCGATTTGAGTCCCTATGAGATAAATGTCTTAGTGGAGGGCACTACTTCCACACTCTTGATTTGTAATCATAGTATAATTTCTTTAGATGATTCAGAAACAAATTATTTAAAGAAGACTGCTGAAGAAGTCTTGCGTGAAACCAAGAATAAGATTAAGCAAGTGCTTTGGGAGTTCAGACTTCATTTCCCTTTTTTATTAAAGGAGGAAAACCAAAGAGAAATTAAATAACAAAAAAGGGGTGGGATTATGATACCACCCCTTTTTTGTTATTAGATAGATTAGAACACTCCCCATCCTTTCAACAAGAGGAATAGAATGATAATTGGTAAAATATAAGTTATATATCCTCTGGTCCATTGGGGGAATTTTATGCCAGTTCCAGTATTTGCTTCTTTAATAAAATTATCCCAACCCCAACCAAATTTCCAGGAACAAAAGAGAACAAAAACTAAAGAACCGATAGGTAAAAGATTATTACTGACGATAAAATCTTCCAAATCTAAAACACAGGTTCCAGCTCCTCGAGGTTGGAATCCACTCCAGGGTCCAAAACCAAGAGGAACAGGAAGGGAAAGAATAAAGAGGGTTATACCATTAATTATGGCTGCTTTTTTTCTATTCCAATGCCATTCATCCATAGTAAAAGCCATAATATTTTCAAAAACAGCAACAACTGTAGTCATAGCTGCAAAAGTTAGGAAGATAAAAAAGAGAGTGCCCCAGAATTGTCCACCTAACATTTTATTAAATATATTGGGCAAAGTAACAAAGATAAGCCCAGGACCAGCACCAGCATCTACTCCAAAGGCAGAGCAGGCAGGAAAAATAATTAGGCCAGCCATAAGAGCTACTAAAGTGTCGAGTATTATAACGTTTACTGATTCTCCGGCAAGGGACCTTTCTTTTCCAATGTAACTACCAAAAATAGTCATACTACCAATTCCTAAACTAAGGGTAAAAAATGCCTGCCCCATAGCTGCAGAAACACCTTCCCAAGTTAAACGAGAGAAGTCAGGTTTTAGATAAAATGCAAGTCCTGCACCGGCACCTTTTAAAGTAACTGATCTTATAATCATTATAATTAGTAAAGCAAATAGTGCAGACATCATAAATTTGGAAACTTTTTCTACACCTTTTTGTAGACCTATAGCACATATTACAAATCCTAAAAATACTACTACAGCCATCCAGAATATTAATACCCCAGTATTTCCTAATAGTCCTCCGAAAGCTGCTCCTACTTGATCGGGTGAAAGTCCTTTAAGACCTCCGAATAAAGTACGGAATAGATAATAAAAACCCCATCCAGCAACCGTAGTATAGAACATCATTAAAACGACATTACCTAAAATACCTGCGTAACCATATATATGCCATACACTACCTTTTGGTTCTAATTTTTTCATTGCTCCAGCAAGATTTAATTGACTAGCTCGCCCCATAGAAAATTCCATCACCATAACTGGAAAGCCTAAAATAGCCAAGAAAACCAAGTAAACTATTACAAAAGCAGCTCCACCGTACTTACCAGTGATAAAAGGAAAACGCCAAACATTGCCTAGTCCGATAGCACAACCAGCAGAAACTAATAGAAATCCTAATCTGGATGCTAAATGTTCTCTTTGCGGAATGCCAATATTTTTATCCATTATAATTTATCCCCTTTAATTTATTGATTAATTTTTATTACTTTAAATTTAGTGAGGCAATCTTAATCTTGGAAATAAGATCGCCTCAGTTTTTAATTGTTAATTTAGTCTAAAAATTATCTTATCCAATTTTTTTTTACTATTCCCATTTACTTTTAGTTTTTTTAAAATTAGAAGAACACCAGGATAAACCTCCAATAAATATTGCCCACATTACGATTGTAGTAATTATTGCTGCTGCTGTCATTTTTCTTTCACCTCCGATTTAGTATTGCTAATAGAGTTACCCTTAGTCTTTATGGATTGGAGTACAAAACTCAAAATTAAGGTTACTATCAATACAATCCATATAGAATTACTGGCCCATCTAGGGTATCCACCATAAGAAGCTTTTAAATCAGGTATGAAACCTCCGTAAAGAACAACAAAACTAAGTCCGAGTGGTACAACCAATTTTACCATCCAATCGAACCAAACACCGATTTTAAAATCAGAAGTTTTATTTACATATTCTCTTAATTTACTAACCGGGAATACCCAACCTACTACTATGCAGGCTAAGATACCAGTTATTAATAGACCATAAAAAGCAACTGCTCTATCTAAAAGGTCTGGTCCCCAATAAAGTCCTCCATTAGTAGTAAATAAAATACCTATTAGAAAACTGACTATACAGAAGATAAGGCTAGTTTTTTCCCTATTCCAGCCAAATTTATCCATAAGTGGGGAAATTACTCCTCCGTAAGCTAAGAAGTAGGCTGAGGAAAGGCCCACTACAAATAAGCAGGAGAAGAAAATAACTCCAAATAGACTATTAGCACCGGGTAACATAGAAATAGCAACCGGCCAGGTTATAAAGGCCAATCCCACACTGGAAATACTGACTTCTTCTACGGGAATAGATAAGGTTTGCATAATAAATCCTACCACGCTAAATACAGCAAAGCCAGCAAAGAAACTAGTAGCACAATTACCAAAGCCAGTTATAAAAGCATTATTATTAACATCACCTTTCTTTTTTATAAAACTACCATAGGCATACATACCGGCCATTCCTAAAGAAAGAGTAAAGGCAATTTGGCTAAAAGCAGCAAACCATAGATCTAAATTACCTAACTGGCTAAAGTCAGGAGAGAGGTAATAGTTAAGGCCTTTAGTCGCTCCAGGCAGAGTTAATCCTCTTAATACTAAAACTATTAATGAAATCCAGGCAATAATCATTACGTATTGAGAAACCGGGCCAATAACTTTTGTTCCTTTGTATATTACTAAGAAAATAAATATCCATACAATAAGTAGACATAGTACGAGTGTTCCTATGGGAGTACCAAGCTTATCTGGTCCTGAGGAAAGTTGTAGCACTTTCTCAAAAAAGAATGAGCTGGCTCCTTTAGCACCTGCTTCTCCTTTGCCCCAGGCTAGGGTAGTAGAAGCTCCAATATAGCGTAATGCCCAAGCCATAACTACAGTATAATAAGTATCAATTAGGAAGGCGCAAAATACCGGCCACCAGCCGAGCCATTCCCATTTTTTCCCAATTCCTTCAAAGACACCGGGAGCACTGCTAGCAAAATATTTTCCCATACCAAATTCGACTATTAACCAGGGAATACCTATTAAAATCAAACCTACCATCCAGGCTATTAAGAAAGCTGCTCCACCATATTTATAGGTAAGATAAGGAAATCTCCACAGATTACCTAAACCAATAGCAGATCCTAATGCAGCAAAGATAAAATAACTTCGCTTACTCCATGTTTCGCGTTCCATTTTTTCCTCCTATTATTTAAAATTTAATATTATCATTTCAATTATTATAAATAATTTTATAATTTTGTAATTTAAAATGTTGATTAGATTAATAGTTGATATAGTTTATATGATATACAATAAAATTTTTTATATATAAAAAATTAAAAAAATCATAATTAATTAAATATCTTTTTATTAATATTCACCCCCCCTATTTTTTAATTAAAATAATATCTCTTTTTGGGATCACCTTCTTCCTCTTTTTTATTTGCAAGTTATTTTTAGATTAATATATTTAGTAAGGTATTGCTTAACTTGCTTTTAGAGAATAATTTATTATTATTTTATATCTATATACTACATTCGAATAAAAAATCCTTCTTTTTTTGAAAATATTTTAAAAAAATTAATTTAATGCTATATTTGAAAAGGTACAGGAGTAAAAGATAAGACACAAAAAATTAAGGCACAGATTCCCAATACTTTTCTTCTTTTATCTAAGGGAGTAATATCATCTAAGGGGGGTGGGTGATGAAAACCAAATATAAGAAGTAAGATAAGTAGTAAAGTCCAGGAAGGATTTATAAATATGCAGATCAGACTTAATATTCCTAAAGTTACATAATAGGCAATTTTAGTTTTTTTACCTAACAAGGAATAGATTATATGCCCACCGTCCAACTGTCCTAGTGGAAGAAGGTTTAAAGCAGTTACAAACAATCCTACCCACCCAGCATAAGCTATAGGATGTAAGATTATGTCCTGCCCTTCTGGGAGATTGCCAAACATAATTTTTTCTATAAAAGAAAATAGTATGGAACTTCCCAGAGGTATGACTGGTTCTTCAATATCTGAAAGCACTACTACTTCTGATAATTTGAGTCCGATTATGATAATTGGTATAGTTAAAATTACACCTGCCAAAGGACCAGCTATACCAATGTCAAACAAGGCTTTACGATCAGGCATAATCCCCTTCATTTTGATAACTGCCCCTAAGGTACCAAAAGGAGATAGGGGGAAGGGTATAAAAAAAGGTAAGGTAACTTCTACTCCGTAACTTCTGCTCACAAAGAAATGTCCCAATTCGTGAGTTAACAAAATGGTGAGTAATGATAGGGCATACCAGATACCGCCTACAAAAAAACAGGAAACTATGGTTAAGATAAATAAGATTAAATTTAAAATTGAGTCTCACCTCTCTTTATCTTGTAATACCTTTTGCTTTTTACCAAATATTATATCTTAATCTTCTTAATTTATGAAGGGTTTGTTCTTGAGAAGGTATCGAGTATATATAATCGAATATTGAGTTAAGAAAGTTAAGAAAAACAGGAACATGCCAAAAAGTGCTAATCTTCTTTTTATCTAGCTACCTCACTAAATTTTATACTAATTTTTAAAAAAAGAAAATTAAAAATGTAAATTTGTTGTTTTAATTTTTTTATTTTAGGGTAAAATAATTATAGAGAAATAGTATTTCGTATCTCATATTGAGTATTGTGTATTGCGTGAAGAAAAATATCGGGTAGCGTAGAGCGTGTAGCGTAATTCGTATCTCGCATTCTAGTGTATTGCGGGTAGCCGGTAGGATTAATCAGTTGCTTAATTATGGTTTTTTGCTTTTCATTTCAAATTTTTAACTATAATAGTTTAGGTACTTAATTTATTAGGACCTACAAGGGAGTAAAGGGAGTACATGAAAGAAAAAGAAATAGATAATAAGCATAAAAATATAAAAAAGGTGAGAGCACATCTTTTAATCTCGGGAAGAGTACAAGGAGTAGCCTTTCGCTATTATACTCAGGATATTGCTCAAAGTTTAGGAATAAAAGGATGGGTCAGAAATTGTTGGGATGGTAAAGTGGAAGTAGTTGCGGAAGGAGAGGAAGATCAGGTAAAAGAACTGATTGATTGGTGCCACCAGGGACCAAGAAGTGCAATTGTAGAAAAGGTGGATATAGAATGGGAAGAGTATAAAGGAGAATTTAGGACCTTTGGGATCAGGTTTTAAGGTAAAAATAAGAAGTGATATAATTAAAGTGGAAAGTAAAAGTTTAGCAAGAAGATGGTTGACAGAAATGGCTAATATTATAGATTCAAAGATAAATAAAATAATTATTTTTGTTATTCTATTAATAACCCTTGTTTTATTATTTTTTAATAATTTGGAAGGAGGTGCAACTAAAACTATGTCTAAACTTCAAGGGGAAAAGGCATTGATGATAATTGCCAGTAATGATTTTAGAGATGAGGAACTCTTTAAACCCAGAGAATTGTTTATTAAAGAAGGTATGGAGGTAGTTTTGGCCTCTTCTTCTTTAGAGACATCTCGAGGAATGTTGGGAGGGACTGCTAAGCCTGATATTCTAATTAATGAGGTTAAGGTAGAAGAGTTTGATGTTATTGTCTTTGTAGGTGGTATGGGTGCTTCGGAATATTGGGATGACCCGATAGCAAGAAAGATTGTGAAAAAAGCGGTTTCTTTAGACAGATTAATATGTGCTATATGTATAGCCCCTGTGACTTTAGCTAATGCAGGAATATTGGGAGGGAAGAAAGCCACTGTATTCCCCTCTGAGGCAAATAGATTAAAGAATAAGGGGGCAATTTATACGGGAAAAGATGTAGAAGTAGATGGCAATATTATCACTGCCAAAGGTCCTCAAGCAGCAAGCGATTTCGGTAAAACCGTTATCCGAGTTTTAACTGAAAAACTGAAATAAACCATCCTTTATTAGTTATAATGAAATAAAAAAGATATAATATAATAGATTAAACAAAGAATCGTTTATTTTTTAAGAAGGGGGTAGATTACAATGTGGATTATCTTGGGAGGAGTAGTAGCTATAATTTTGGGAGTATTGGGATTGATAAAATGGTGGTTATTATTTTTAAAGGCTTTAGCAGCTTTAGTGCCCTTTATCTTGGTAGTTGGTGGTATATTTGCGATTATAATTGGGATAAGTTCTGTTAAGGAGAGAGCAGAAGAAAAAAGAGAAGAAGCTATTGAACAATCCTCAGAGAATAATAAATCTTAAATTTAGACATAGAAATTAGAATTTAAAAGGGCAGATAAATAAAATTATAAAGGATTAGAAAAGAAAAGGTGAGTAAAGATTTTAAGCCTAAACTTAAGAAACCAAAATTTAAAGAAAATTTAGAGATTGCTTTAACTCTATTAATAATGATATTTGTTTTTTATATCTTAACTTATATAAAGGTAGATAAGATATTGACTACCGCCCTTGTAGCTTTATTGGGGATTTTTGTGGAGATGGCCAGGCATATTTTTTCTCAAGTTATATTTATCATTCAATCAATCCCTTATATAGGCCCGATTTTAGCTAAAATAATAGTCTGGCCCTTCTTTATCACCATAAATGGTATAGCCTACCTGGTGACTTTGACCTTTATCAGAATTAGAGGAGTTAAGGAGGTAGCTAATGCTCGTATTTTAACTACTACTTTTCTTGTTGGGTTGTTAGTGGGAATTATTTTAGGCAGAATGATCAAGTTTATATAATTAGTTAGCTGGTTTATTGGTTAATTGGTTTGACCTTAATTCCTTAGCTAATCAAAAGGAGAAAGAGATGATTAAAGCAAAAAAAAGATTTATTTTAGTATTTATTGTTTTATTAATTATATTAATTGCTATATTCAATCTACATGTGTATGCTGATGATTCAGAAATAATAGGATTAGATTATTGGTCGAAGGGATTTTATCAGGAAGCCTTAAACCAGTGGTCTAATTTTATAAGAGAAAATCCTGATTCTCCGGAATCAGAATTATATTGGATTATGATAGAGAGGGTTATTTCCAAAATCGGGCGATACGATGAATTGATTACTTTATCGCAAAATGTAATCTCCCAAAATCCAAATAATAAAATTCTTCAGGCTTATGCCCAGGAACAAATAGTCCACTCATATATCAGACAAGGTAATATTTCTCAGGCAGAACAAGAGGCTAAAAAGATGGGAATGGTTACTGATTGGCTTCTAATTGGTCCTTTTGATAATACCGGAAAGTCCGGCTTTAAGAAAGTATACCCCCCTGAGAATGAAATTGCTTTACAAAAAAGCTACAGTGGAAAAGATAGTATTCTAATAAAGTGGTTTAAACCAAAGAAAATAAATCTTACTGGCTTTATAAATCTTGAAGCCTTTCTTTATCCTAACAATTGGGCAGTGGGTTATGCCTTGACCTATCTTTATTCTCCAGCAGAGAGAGTAGCTTTATTTAAGGTGGGGGCAGATGATACAATAAAAGTATGGTTTAATGACCAGGTAGTTATAGAACGGGATATTTACCGCCAAGCAGTAATTGACCAGGAAGTAGTTGCTGTTTGGTTAGGTAGAGGTTGGAATAAGATTTTGGTGAAGGTATGTCAAAAGGAAGATAACTGGGGATTTTATTTTAGAATAACAGATATAGAAGGAAATCCTCTCAAGGATATAAAGTTTGCTACTGAAATTAAAGAAACAGCTAGCTTAGTATCGGGAAAAGATTATAAATTATTTGAAGAAGAATCAAGAGAAGAAGTTAATTTAGGAGATGCTCTGTCTTACTATAAGGGAGAAGTTATTAAAAATCCGGAAAATGTGAAAGCTCTTATTTTTTTAGGACTGGTTTTGCAAAAAAGAGGGCTTTTAGATGAGGCAGTCGAGAAATTTAAAGAAGCAATTTCTAAAAATTCTGAGAATGCTTTAGCCCATTACCTTTTGGGCAATGCTTATCAACAGAAGGAAAAATTTGATGAAGGGTTAGAGGAAATCAAGAAAGCACTAAAAATTAATTCAAACTTCGTGCAAGCTATTATAAAAATAGGAACGAATTATTATGAGAAAGGTTTGTATAAAGAAGCTATTGAAGAATTTAAGAAAGCTTTAGAAATAAATCCTAATTTTGTAGATGCTAACCTATATCTTTCCTGGGTTTATGAAAGAAAAGGCTGGAATTTAGAAGCCAGGGAAAAATTGGAAGAAATAATTCAGTTTAATCCATTATTTGCTCTGGCTCATTATAATTTAGGGGTTTCGTATGAGAGAAAAGGCTGGCTGGATAAAGCCATTAGACAATACCATAAAGTATTGGAGATAAATTGTGATGATAATTTAGCCAGAATGAGATTAGGTAATCTATATTTTCAATTAGGCAGATATGAGGAAGGAATTGACCTTTATAGAGAAATTTTATCCTGGAGACCAGATGACCCTTCAGTTTATTGGAGTATGGCTGATGGTTATGAAAGAATGGGAGAAGAAGAACGGGCTATAGAAATTTTAAGAGAGGCAAGTGAAATATTTCCTTATAATTCATCAATATATTATCAACTGGGTCACCTTTATCACGAGAGGGGAGAAGAAGAGGAAGCTATAAGGCTGTGGAGAAAAGCGTTAGAGATCTCTCCTTCATTTCTTAATTTAAGAGATTACATAGAATTTATTTCCCAAAAAGAAGAAATGGCCGAGGTAGATGCCCGTGAATTGATAGCTAAGGCTCCCTCTGCAGAAGAATATCCTGATGCCAGTGCAGCTATACTTTTAAATGAAGTTAAAAAGGAAATTAATGTAGACGGGACCTCTTCGACGACTTATCATCGGGTTATCAAGCTCTTTAACAAAAGAGGAATTGAAAAGTTTGGTGAAATATTTATCACATATAATGCCGGGGGAGAAAGGATAACCATTAAGAAAGCCAGAACTTTTAAATTAGACGGTTCGGTAGTGGAAGCAACTTCCATAAAAGATATTTCCCCTCTGGAGGGATATCGCTTATACTCTAATGTTTCTCAGAAAGTTATTTCTATGCCTGCCTTGGAAGAAGGGGTAATAATTGAATATCAATACACTCTGGATGATTATAGCCGGGGTTTTATTGGGAAAAATTTCCAGGATACTCTCTATTTGCAAGATTTTGAACCAATTCAACTTTACCGGTATATACTTA
>CAYTKP010000017.1:12728-18012 GCA_964438695.1 uncultured Atribacterota bacterium
AATGAGATAAGATATTTGGGTTTAGAATTTGGAATAAGTGGACATATGCCTCATGAAGCAGCTGAAGTATATAAATATAAATATGGAGATTGCAAGGATAAAGCTACACTGCTTATCAGTATGTTAAAGGAGGCAGGGATAGAGGCTTATTATGTGTTACTCCGAACGAGATATAGTGGAGAAATAGACCTTGATCTACCCAGTTTTCAATTTGATCATGCCATTGCAGCTGTTGCTTTTAATGGGGAGTTGATCTTTTTAGATGGTACTGCAGAAAATTACAGTTTTGGTGATTTACCAGCAATGGATCAGGGTGCTTGGGCTATGGTGTTAATTAATGGAGAGGGGAAATTTGTGAAGATACCCATTCAGCCAGCAGAAAAAAATCAGAGAGTAAGAAAAATAAAATTAAATTTACAGAAAGACGGTTCAGTTAATGGGGAAGCTACTGTTTTACAATCAGGAATTTTCGCTGCTTATTATAGGAGTCTTTTTAAGGATTTAGGAGAAACCAAGAGAAAGGAATTAATACAAAATTCTTTAGGCTCAAGTTGTCCTGGTTCTATACTGGAAGAGTTTAGTTTTTCTGATTTGACTGATCTTGATATCCCGGTTGAACAGAAATACAAATTTCGGGTTCCCAATTATGCAAAAAAGATAGGAAAAAAATTAAATTTCAAGCCTTCTATTATCGAAAGAGTAGAATCGACGAGTATGGTGGCAACAGAAGAAAGAAGATTTCCGATGTATTTTTACAACCAATATTGTACTCAGAATGTGATAGAAATCAATATTCCCGAAGGATTTAAAGTAGAAAGAATTCCCAATAATGTTAATTTAGTTTTCCCTTTCGGGTCGTATAGAGTTAAATATTCAAGAGAAGATAGTATTATAAAATATGAGAGATATTACCAGTTTAACACTTTCGAAATATCCCAAGAAGAATATCCATCTTTCAAAGAATTTATCGAACAGATTGCCCTTGAAGATGCCAAAGAAATAGTTCTTACCCAATGATTTAGGGCATTTCTGAATTATTATTGAGGAAGGATAAAGTTGACAAAAATAATCATATATAATATAATTTTCTTGTATCATTAATTATAGAACTAAAAAAGGAGAAATAATTTTATGAAAAGGATATATATGGATCATGCTGCAACAACTCCTACTGATATAGAAGTAGTTAGGGAAATGGAACCATACTTTACTCAAAAATATGGAAACCCAAATAGTGTTCATTCCTTTGGACAGGAAGCAAGAGAAGCAGTAGAGGAAGCTAGAAAAAAGGTTGCTCGTTTAATTGGGGCAAATCCCTCGGAGATTATTTTTACCAGTGGGGGGACAGAATCAGATAATTATGCTATAAAAGGTATTGCCTGGGCCAATCAGAAAAAAGGAAATCATATTATTACTTCCCAAATCGAACACCATGCTGTTTTACATTCCTGTCATTTTTTAGAAAAACACGGGTTCAAAGTTACCTATTTACCAGTAGATAAATATGGTCTGATAGATCCTGGTGATGTGAAAAAGGCAATTACCGGTAAAACTGTTTTAGTGACTATTATGCATGCCAATAATGAGATTGGAACCATTGAACCGATTAGAGATATTGCCAAGATAACTAAAGAAGCAGGAGTATATTTTCATACAGATTCAGTTCAAACTGTTGGACATATCCCTATAGAGGTTAACGAACTGGGAGTAGATATGTTAACTATGTCCGGGCATAAATTGTATGGACCTAATGGGGTAGGGGTATTATATCTTAGAAAAGGTATTCGAATAGAGTCTTTAATGGATGGTGGTAGCCAGGAGAAAAATAGAAGAGCTGGTACCGAAAATGTTGCAGGTATTGTTGGCATTGGAAAAGCTGCTGAGTTAGCCGAAAAGAGATTAGCACAAGGCGAAGAAGATAAAATAATAAAGTTGAGAGACAAATTGATTAAAGAAATTTTGAACAAGGTAGAAAATGTCCGTTTAAATGGTCATCCTAGTAATAGGTTGCCAGGAAATGTTAATTTCTGCTTTGAATTTATCGAAGGGGAATCGATGCTGCTCAATTTAGATATGGAAGGAATAGCAGCTTCCAGTGGTTCAGCCTGTACCTCTGGTTCTTTAGAACCTTCCCATGTATTATTGGCTATTGGGCTTCCTCCAGAAATCGCTCATGGTTCCCTAAGATTAAGCTTAGGGAAGGATAATACTGAAGAAGAAGTAGATTATTTAATAGATATTTTACCTAAAATTATAAAAAAATTACGAGCCCTTTCTCCCTTTAAAGGGAGTTGGGAGGGACTGAAATAAAGGAGAAGTATTAAATGAGTATGTATAGTGATAAAGTGATGGAGCATTTTAAAAATCCTCGCAATGTAGGAGAAATAAAAGATGCTGATGGAATAGGAGAGGTTGGTAACCCGGTATGCGGGGATATAATGAAAATTTATATAAAAGTGAAAGATGGTAAAATAGTCGATTGTAAGTTTAAAACTTTTGGATGTGGAGCAGCCATTGCTACGAGCAGTATGGTAACTGAGATGGTGAAAGGCAAAACCATTGATGAGGCTTTAAAAATAACCAATAAAACAGTAGCAGAGGCTTTGGGGGGGCTCCCTCCGATTAAGATGCATTGTTCAAATTTAGCAGCTGATGGATTGATAAAGGCTATTGAAGATTACCAGAAAAAATCTCAGGATTTAAAAGAAAAAGTTGATATTAAAAAGTAATGTTGATATTAAAAAGTAATATAAAAAAAGCAAAGAGGGTTAAATATGTTAGCAGTAAGTGAAATATCTTTGGTAGCTGCTTTTTTAGCAGGATTTTTGTCGTTTATTTCTCCTTGTGTCTTACCTTTAATTCCCGGGTATATCTCTTTTATCTCCGGAGTTTCTTTAGAGGATATAAAAAATAAGAAAGGAGAGAATCAGAATACTATAATTATCAGCTCTTTATTTTTTATTCTGGGATTTTCTTTGATATTTATTCTTCTGGGGGCAACCGCTACTTTCTTGGGAAATTTTTTACTGGAAAAAACCCTTATTTTAAAAAAAATTTCTGGGATTATAATTATCCTTTTTGGCATACATATGTCGGGATTATACAGAATAAAATTTTTGGATTATGAAAAAAGGGTTTATAGTAATTCCCGGCCAGTTAATAATATAGTAGGTCCTTTTCTGATGGGATTAGCTTTTGCTTTTGGCTGGACACCTTGTGTTGGACCAATATTGGCAGCTATATTAGTTTATGCGAGTACTCAAGATACAGTCTATCAGGGGATTCTGTTGCTTACTCTTTATTCTGCAGGTTTGGGAATTCCCTTTTTATTGACTGCCTTAGCCATTAATAAATTCTATTTATTTTCAAATAAGATTAAAAAAAATTTTAAGATTATAGAGATGATAGGCGGAATATTATTGATGTTAATTGGTGGCTTAATTCTCACTGATAATTTTCAAAGAATAGTATATTATTTTTTGGGGTAAGCAATAAATAAAATTTATCAAAAACAAACAACAAAGCTATAAAAAGATAAAAAATCAAAGATTTAATAGGAGTTTTAAATAAGGATGAAGGTTTTTTCAAACAAAAAAGGCAAGATACTGGTTTTAATAATCTTATTAGTAATAGTATTTTATTTTGGAGTAAAATCATATTTCCATATGCAGGAACAAGGTGTAGAAGTAGTGGGAGAGGCTAAGCCTTTAACTATTGATTGGTTGTCTTATAATGAGGGGTTAGCTCGAGCTGAAAGAGAAAATAAATATGTCTTGATCGATTTTTATACTGATTGGTGTGGTTATTGTAAAAAAATGGATAAGGAAACTTATTCTAAAGAGGAAGTAAAAAGAATATTAAATGAGAATTTTGTCACCGTTAAAGTAAATGGTGAGTCTAATAATAAGGTAATAGAAGATGGAAAAGAAATTACTGAAAAGGAGTTAGCAATGAGGTATCAGGTTAGTGGTTATCCCACTACCTGGTTTTTGGAAAGCAACCATAATAAAATTGCTCCCTTGCCGGGATATGTGCCAGCTGACCAGTTTATCTTAGTAATAAAATATATAGGAGAAGGATGGTATAAAAATATCTCTTTTGAGGAATATCTAAAGAAGAGTACAAATTAGCTATATTATTTTCGGAATAAATTAGCCTGATTAATCTTTAAAAGAAAGTCAAGGTATTAGGTATTTTATCTACCATCCTTGACTTTTTTATTAGTTAAATTTTTTATGAAAAAAGAATAGATTTTAACAAGTTTGTTAGTATCTGGAATGTATCACCTATAAAGAAGAGAACTAAAAACTATAGAGGGTTTTAGGGGGAGTTTGTTCCTCCAAAAATTTTGTGTAATGTATCAGATAAGAGAAAATATTAAGATTTTGTTGGAAGAGATTAGAGAAGTAAGTAGAGAAGAAAAGGTAGTTGTAGCTTTTTCGGGGGGATTAGATAGTACTGTCGTTTCTGCTTTAGCCATACAAGCTTTAGGGAGAGAAAAGGTTGAAGCGATTACGGTCAGTTTCGGAGAATATAGCTATAGTAAGGGGGTTAAAAATATTCAGAGCATTAGCAAAGCTCTTGATTTAGAATCAAAAATTGTTTATGGGAAAAAAGAACAGGAAAGCGTGTTAAAAAAAGGACCAGCTTGTAATAAATGTACTCGAATTGCAAAATTAGGGAGAGTTAAAAAAGAGGCTAAAGGAAGGTTGGTTTTAACTGGTTCTAATCAGAGTGATACCTGGGGTATGAAGGGTTTAAAAATTTGCGCTGGGTTTTATGCCCCCCTTTTTGAGAAGAACAAAGAAGAAATAAGAGAGATAGCTAATTTTTTTAATCTAAAAATATTAAAGATTGGAGAAAGCAAGTTTAGAGAAGGTTGTAAATTGAAACATTTACTTAAACCTTTGGCTTCATCTTATTACCATGGCAAGACGGCAGCGGAAGCAAATGAGATTATTTTAGATATTTTAGAGAAAGAAGGATTTATGGCAAATTTAGCCAATGTAAAAATTATAGGTCCCTTAAATAAAAATATAGGATTAATAAATATGCTACCTTTTCCTAGTGAAGGTTTAAAAAGAAGGATAATTGGGGAACTAAAAAAAGTAAAAACTTTAGAAGAGATAGTATTTTTAGATAAACCCATTAAATTGATTGTCAAAGCAAATAAGGGACAGTTTAATAATCAGCATTCTCGATATTGGTTGGAAAGGGGTAGGCTACAGCCAGATTTTTCTGTTCCTATTGAAATAGATTGGTTACTGACTACCAACAAGAATCT
>CAYTKP010000018.1:0-17401 GCA_964438695.1 uncultured Atribacterota bacterium
ATAGAAAATATTAGACGCATAATAGTTTTTTATAAAAGTAAAAGCGGATGAAGTAATCTTTCTCTTAATTTAATAAATTACGATTAAATATACAGTTCTAAAATATTTCGTTGATTAACATTATGAGTTTGGTTTAGAGGGTTATAACCAAAATATTTGACCTATTTGTTATTTATAATAATATTGTAATATTTTAAGCATGGGAACCCGAAATTCTTACCGCTAAAAATAAAGAAAGGAATATAATTATTACTAAAAATCAACCTGATAATATTACAGAATATAATTTAAAAATAGATTTAAGCGAAAAGGTAGTCACGAGAGATAAAGTATATTCTTTTTTAAGTAAAGCCATCTTTCGGGGAGATCTTAAACCAGGGCAGAGATTGGTAGAATCGAAATTAGCTAAATTGATGAAAGTGAGCAGGACCCCCATTCGCGAAGCTATTATAGAATTGGAACAAAAAGGTTTAGTCGTGCCTTCTCCCCCTAAAGGCGTAAGGGTAGCCCCCCTTCCTACCAAAGAAGAGTTAATCGAATTTTATGATATTAATAGTGTATTAAGGGGTTTGGCCGCTAAAAAGGCAATTAAAAATATTACCCCAAAAGATATAAAACGTTTGGGAGAAATAGTTACTGAAAGTGAATATTTTTTAAAAGGGGGTTTTCTTAAAGAAATTGCCAGACTAAATATAAAATTTCATAATATCATAGATGAAAAGAGTAAGAGTAAAGAATTAATTATGTTATTGAATTATATATATAAAAAATTTAGAGAACGTTTTTCAGAGATCATTTCTAGAAAGAATAGGCAAATGAAGTCGATAGAGGAACATAAAGAAATCTTAAAAGCTATCAAAGAAAAAGATGAAAAACTGGTGGAACACCTGATGAGAAGACATATCGAAAATGGTAAAGAAGTGCTCCTCCAAGAAATAGAGTTTAGAGAAGGTAATGAGAAAAAAAGAATGATAAGATAAGAAAATATATCATTTTGAATTTTCAGATAAATTTCATTACCTCTATAAGTAGTTTTTGTGCTTCTTCTTTTGTATTTTCTTCTCCAAATTTATCAGATAGGATTCAATTAGTTAATCATATTTAAAGGCATAATCAAAAATATTTTTTATCTATTTTTTTTCTTGTCTATTTTATTTTAACTTTTTGAACTTATTAATTTTCCAGCAAGTAAACCCTTTAAATGTAAAAATACTAGAAGCTAAAAAATCTTAATAAAATTTCAAAAAAAGAAGGATTTTTTAATTATGTGTGGTAATATAATTATAGTAATATTGAGTATACGGTATACTGAATATTAATTTATATGTAATTTTATATTCCAAAATTAGTTCTTTTCATTTTTTAGGAGTGCAAGCTTAAAATAAAAATAGTCAATTCTTACAAGAAGGCCGGAAAAAGTTTTATATAAAGGAGGTGGAAAAAAATAAATTAATTATCAGCTAACCATTTTCGGTCAATTATGATTTAAAAGAGGTACTGTCAAAAATAATATGAAAGAATATTAAAAAATAAGGAGGAAAAAATGAAAAAAATAGTAATTTTAATATTAGTATTTACTGTATTGGCAGGTTTAATAAATTATGCATTTGCCGGCTCAAAAGATACTTTAGTTGTAGGGATAACAGAAGGAGTTATTAGCTTAGACCCAGCAAACCATCGAAGCAGGATTTCAGAAACGGTGATAAGAAATATGTTTGATGGGCTAGTTACACGTGGTCCTGACATGAAAATTGTTCCCGAAATTGCGGAATCTTGGGAGTGGTTAGATGATTACACCTGTGAATTTAAAATTAGAAAGGGCATAACTTTCCATAATGGGGAAAAATTAACCGCTGAAGATGTGGAATTTACTTTTAACAGAATTTTAAAAGAAGGTGGAATGGATGGAGAAAGTTCTCCTCGTAAAGGTCTTTTAGGGCCTTTAAAAGAAGTCAAAATGGTTGATGATTATACTGTGAGATTTTATCTATCTTCTCCATGGCCAGTTTTGCTTAAAATGTTACCTCACCAACAAATTGTACCGAAGGATTATTTGGAAAAAGTAGGAACGAAAGAATTTCGTGAACATCCTATTGGAGCAGGCCCTTTTAAATTTGTTGAAGGAAAACTTAACGAAAGAATTGTTATGGAACGCTTTGATAATTATTATGGAGGCTCTCCAGATCTCCCTCCAGTAGGGGTTGCTCCAATAAAAACTGTTATTTTTGAAGTAATACCCGAGACAACTACGAGAATAAGTGCGTTAACGACAGGCAGATGTGATATTATTCAATCTGTGCCTGCAGCATATTTATCTTTAATAGAAAAGGACCCAAATAGCGTAGTTAAATATTGTCGGGGAACTAGAGCTTTCAATATGGAAATGAATGTCACTAAGCCACCTTTTGATAATATAAAGGTCAGGGAAGCAATGAATTACGCAATAGATATGGATTTAATAATGAAGGAAGTGTATGGTGGCAGAGGAGCAATCTTTGCCGGCCCTTGTTTCCCTTATGAAGAAATGTTTGATACCTCTTTAAAACCTTATGCGTATAATCCCGAATTAGCAAAAGTTCTTTTAAAGGAGGCAGGTTATCCAGATGGATTTTCTGTGACTTTAGATACCGAAGGAGAATTTAAAGAGGTATCTGAAATATTTGCAGGAATGCTTTCGGAAGTAGGGATTAACTGTACAATAAGATTGTGGGAGTGGGGAGTACTTAAACCATTATTGCTTGATGGAAGCAGGTCACTTCTATTTAATTATGCTGGGTCTTCTATTTTAGATCCTATTGGTTATTTAGATGCAAAGTTACTTACAAATGGGAGAAGTAACTATTCTCATTATTCCAATAGTAAAGTTGATCAGCTTTTAAACGAAGGCGGAATAACGATTGATACTAATAAAAGAAAAGAAATATATAAAGAACTCCAGAGAATTGTCTACGAAGAATGTCCTTGGGTTTTTGGATATAGCATAGATGAAGCATATGGATGTAGAGCTAATGTGGCCAATTGGGAACCAATTCCTGATGGGCGAATTAATTTACATGACGTAAGTTTTCAATAAATATTTAAAAACCTTGAAAACCCTAGTCGTATGGGGTGTGGGGAAATTTTCCCTCTCCCCATACGACTAAAAAATAGTGGGAGTAGCAATGAGAGCAATAAAGATATTAGAAAGAATCCTTATAGCAATTCCAGTAATGTTTACAATAGTAATTATTATTTTTGTTTTTATGCGAATTATTCCTGGAGATCCGGTAGATGTAATGATGGGTAAAGGAGGAAATGTTAGTGAGGAGGAAATCTTAGCCTTAAAAAGTGAATTTCATTTAGATCAACCAATTTCCACCCAATTAAGAATTTTTATCTCAGGCATCTTTCATGGAGATTTAGGAACATCTTTTCGAGAACGAAAACCGGTGTGGGATTTAATTATGGAGAGGTTACCTGCTACTATTGAATTGGCTTTAGGTGCTCTTATTTTTTCGTTAATTGTGGCCATTCCAATTGGTATCCTTTCCGCAGTAAAACATAATTCATTAATTGATAGATTAGGAATGGCTTTTACTTTTTTAGGTATTTCCGCTCCAGCTTTTTGGTTATCAATTGTTTTAATTATTGTATTCGCAGCTAAATTAAATATATTACCTGTTTTTGGTAGAATACCATATGGTTTTGCTCCGGTACATATTACTGGTTTATATATTATAGATAGTATATTGTCTTGTAATTGGATGGCATTGAAAGAGAGCTTAAAACATTTAATCCTTCCTTCCATTAGTTTAGGTGCTGCAAGTGCAGCTGTTATTACCCGTATCCTTCGTTCAAGTATGTTGGAAGTATTAAGGGCTGATTATATTACTTTTGCTAGGACAAAGGGATTGAGTGAGTATCTGGTTATAATTAAACATGCTTTGAGAAATGCTCTTATTCCCACAGTTACTATGGTTGGTCTTCAAGTAGGCACTCTCTTAGGGGGAAATATGATTATAGAAACTATCTTTGGTTGGCCTGGCTTAGGAAGATTAGTGGTAACTTCCATTTTTAATCGTGATTTTCCTATAATACAAGGTGCAGTGATATTCTATGCTTTGATTTATGTAATAGCAAATTTAATTGTAGATATTCTTTATACATACTTAAATCCCAAGACAATATTATGAAAATAAAAAATATTTTTATTATTACATAGGAGGATAAGAGTTAGTTGTCAAAATTATTTCCTACCCAAGAAAAGAAGCGGAAAAATTTTAGATTTATAACTTCCAAGATATGGTGGAATAACTTTAAAGATTTTTTAAAAGAATTAAGAAAATATCATACTGCATCTATAGGTGGAATAATAGTAATCTTGTTTATTTTTATCGCAATATTTGCTCCTTTCATTGCACCACATGATCCCTTAAAAGTAAATATATTAAAACGTTTATGCTCTCCAGCGTTTATTAGTGGAGGAGAAAAGTATTATCTTTTAGGAAGCGACGAAGTTGGAAGAGATATATTTTCCCGAATAATATTTGGGGCAAGAGTTTCTTTGTCAGTTGGGTTAATTACGGTTACTATTTCTAGCATTTTAGGAACACTATTAGGTACATTGGCAGGATATTTCCGAGGTAGATTTGATACAATTATTTCCCGATTTGCCGATTTATTGTTGTCTTTCCCCGATTTAATTTTTGCTATTTTTCTTATGGCAATGGCAGGGCCAGGATTTTTTAACCTTATATTTGTTCTTTCTTTTAAAAGTTGGGTAGAGTTCTTTCGTCTTAGTAGGGGAGAGATGATTTCGGAAAAAACCAAAGAATATGTAGAGGCGGCTTATATATTAGGAGAAAGTAATATAAAAATTATATTCAAAGAAATATTGCCTAACATAGTTCATTCTATTTTGGTTTTAGCAACTTTACGTGTGGGATATTTTATTATTTTGGAAGCATCTTTAAGCTTTTTGGGTTTGGGGATACAACCTCCTACTCCAGCTTGGGGTTCAATGATAAATTCAGGTCGAGAATATATGCTTAATGCTTGGTGGGTATCTACAATGCCTGGTTTGGCATTGCTTATTTTGGTATTAAGTATAAATTTATTTGGAGAAGGTCTACGTGACATTCTTGATCCTAGGCTAAAAATAGAATAGTTAAATGAGGTTAAATAATTGCTTAAAATAAATAATTTATCCACTCATTTTTTTACGAATCGTGGAGTAATAAAGGCAGTAGATGGTCTTAATTTCGAGTTGCGAGAAGGCGAAGTATTAGGTTTGGTGGGTGAATCTGGATGTGGTAAAAGCGTAACTTTGCTTTCTATCCTTGGGCTGGTACCTTATCCAGGGAAAATAGTTGGCGGGAATATATACTTTCAAGGAGAAGATTTAACTAAAAAATCTTCAAAGGAAATGCGGCATTTTAGAGGAAGTAAAATATCAATGATTTTTCAAGACCCTATGACTACTTTAAATCCTGTATTTCGTGTAGGAGAGCAAATTAGAGAATCTTTAATAATACATAATAGAAAAAAATTATCAAAAGTGAAAGAAAAAGAAAAGGTGTTAGAACTAATTGAAAGTGTAGGACTTCCTTCGCCAGAACAAATTTATCAACAATTTCCTTATCAATTAAGTGGAGGGATGCAACAGAGAATCATTATTGCAATTGCTTTATCTTGTAACCCTAAATTGCTTTTAGCGGATGAACCCACCACTGCTTTAGATGTAACGGTCCAAGCGCAAATTTTAGATTTATTAAGGAGAATTAATAGAAACTTTGGAACAGGAATTATATTGGTAACTCATGATCTTGGAGTAGTTGCAGAATTTTGTCAAAAAGTTTTAGTTATGTATGCAGGAAAAATAGTAGAAACAGGCTTAGCAGAGCAGATTATTTTTGACCCCAAACATCCCTATACCAAAGGACTGCTGAAATCTATTCCAAAAGTTGGCGATAAAAAGAATAAAATACAGCCAATCCCTGGGGATGTAGTAGATTTGGCTGCTTTACCTACTGGATGCCCCTTTCGCCCTCGTTGTTGTAAAGTTATGCTTGAGTGCGAAAAGGGTGAAATTCCTTTAAAAACGATTGAATCTGGGCGACAAGTACGCTGTTTGCTTTATGCAAAATAATAGTATAAAAACTGATGCTATGAGGGAAAATATATTGAGCGATAATAATGATATCCTAATAAGAATGAAAAAAGTAAAGAAATATTTTATAAAATCACCTAGTTTTCTGGGAGGGATATTAGCCAAGCAAAAAAAAATAATATTAAAGGCTGTAGATGGTGTGGATTTACAAATAAGAAAAGGGGAAATTTTAGGTTTAGTCGGTGAAAGTGGCTCAGGAAAAACTACTTTAGGTAAAATTGTGGTTAATTTATACAAGCCCACCGAAGGGAGTATAATATATAAAGGGGAAGACGTATATAATTTAAATAAGGTAGAGTCGAAAAAATTTCGTAGTGAAGTGCAAATTATTTTTCAGAACCCTTATTCATCATTAAATCCGCGAAAGTCTGTTAGGGAAATAATTGCTGTTCCTTTACAAAAAAGAGGGATTACTAATTCTTCAGAACAGCAGGATATAATGTTTGATTTACTTTATCGTGTAGGATTATCAGATCACGATATTAAAAAATATCCTCACCAATTTAGTGGAGGGCAAAGACAGAGAATTAGTATTGCTAGGGCTTTGGCCATGAACCCAGAGTTTATAGTAGCCGATGAGCCTGTTTCAGCTTTGGATGTTTCTATTCAAGCACAAATTATTTCTTTATTGGAAAAGCTAAAAGAGGATTTTAATTTGACATATCTGTTTATTTCTCATGACCTTAATGTGGTATATTATATCAGTGACCGAGTTGCAGTTATGTATTTAGGTAAAATAATGGAATTAGCATCTACTGAAGAGCTTTATAAATTTCCTCTTCATCCTTACACCCAAGCTCTTCTCTCTGCCATTCCTACTTTAGATAGAAGAGGTATTGGTAGAAAAAAAAGAATTTTACTTAAAGGTAGAGTACCAACCCCTATAGATCTTCCTCCAGGTTGTCCTTTTCAAACTCGTTGTTTTGCAAAAATAGGGAATATTTGTGAAGAAACAGCGCCACCTCTTATTGAAATATCAAAAAATCATTGGGTTGCTTGTCATAGGGTAAGGTGAAAGCATACTGAAAAGAAAGGAAGTTTAATATTAAGACTGATGAAACCAATAATTGGGATTACTTGTTTTTGTAATTTAGGTAAAAAGAATACAGAGGAAGTTCCCTATTATCGGGTAAGTAAGAATTATATTGAGTCAATTGCAAAATGTGGAGGTGTGCCTCTTATTATCCCGGTACCTTTAGATAAAATTTTATTAGATGATATTTTAACCATTATAGATGGGTTATTTATCACAGGCGGACGTGGAAATACTGTTGTGGGAGATCGTTCTGAAATAAAGGGTAGACCAAGAACTTTAAAAGGATTGGATGATAACCGATATATTGCTGACCGATATCTTATTAGGGTTGCCATGAAAAGGAATATACCGTTTTTAGGAATATGTCGTGGTATGCAGATGATTTGCGAAACAGCAGGGGGAAGATTGAATTATGAATTTTTGGATGAAGTAGATACTGGAGAAATTTTACATCGACAAAAGGTCAGCGGAAACATTCCTACCCACATGATTTATTTGGAGAAGGGTAGTCAATTGCAAAGAATATTGGGTTGTACTGAAATAAAAGTAAATAGTTTTCATCACCAATTTTGCGCAGAACCTGGTAAAAATTTTAAAGCCTCTGCTTGGGCAAAAAATGGAATAATTGAGGCAATTGAAAGTCCTATTTATCGTTTTGCTTTAGGCGTGCAATTTCATCCAGAAATGCTAATTAATGATTATCCCATATTTATTAAGATATTTGAGGCTTTTATAGAAGAGAGCCGAAAATATAGAAATAATAGAAATACAAGAAATTATAACAAGTAATAAATTTGCTGCGATTTATTTTTCCCAGTCGTTTTTTTGTAGAACAAGGAGGTATATCAAAAATAAAGAGGTTTTATAAAGTTTGACTTTATATTATATATTTTTTATAATTAACATGGTATACCGTATACAAATAACTCCACTATATTTTTATATCCGTTCTGTTTAAAACAACATTTTAAAGTCAGTTATTTATTAAATTAAAAAAGAGGAGCTAAAAATGGAAATTGAAACAATCACTATCTGCGGAGGAGGAAATGCAGCCCACGCATTAATACCTATCCTAAAAAATAATTTTCAAGGCAAAATAAATCTTTTCCTTCCTTACAAAAACGAGGCTGATTGTTTTATAAGATTAGTTAGAGAAAAAAAATCTATAATTGCCATAAAAGGGGAGAAAAAATTATATGGTCGACCAGATAAGATTAGTAGATTTGCGAAGGAAGTATGCCCAGATGCTGATTTAATACTTCTCCTTTTACCGGCTTTTGCCCACGAATCAACTCTATGTCAGATAGCCTCTTTTTTAAAAGAAGAAGCCATCGTAGGAGCAATTCCAGCTCGAAGTGGATTTGAATATGCTACTTTAAAAATTTTAAAAGACTATCGCCAAGAAAAAGTAAAAATTTTTGGTTTGCAAACACTTCCTTGGGCTTGCAGAATAAGAGAATATGCTAGTAAAGTTGAGATTTTAGGTGAAAAAAGATCAGTTGGATTAGCCGCCTTTCCCCATAAAATTACCTTTAAATTAGCAAATATTTTAACCCGTTTATTTAATTTGAAGATAGAACCTTTGCCTAATATGTTGACGCTTTCTTTAGCAAATATTGGGCAGATTCTTCATCCCGGAATTATGTATGGACTTTTTAAAGGGAACGAGGGAAGAAGGTATCGAAAAGAGGAAATCCCTTTATTTTATCACGGGGTCACCAAAGAAACCGCCCAAATATTGGAAGAGATGAGTAATGAGATTCTTATTTTAACTAAAGAAATTCAGAAAAAAGATAAATATATTGATTTAAGTAATGTTTTTCATGTAGAAGATTGGTTAATAAATTCTTATAGAGACTCTATTCAAGATAAAAGAAGTTTGCAAAGTTGTTTAGTTACCAATGAGGCTTATCGTGGCATATATGCCCCAATGCGAGAAATAGGGGAGGGTTATTTTCTGCCAGATTTTCAATCACGTTACTTAACTGAAGATGTGCCCTATGGATTGGTAGTTACCAAAGCAATTGCTCAATTGGCTGAAGTTAAGACGTTCATAATTGATGAAGTTATTTTAATGACTAGTAAATGGATGGGAAGAGAATATTTAGTCAATAGATATTTAAAAGGGAAAGACGTAAAAGAAAGCAGAATTCCCCAAAATTATGGAATTAATTGTATAGAAGAAATTATGAGCTATTAGTTATTTAATAAAAATATTTTATTCTCAATGGAGGAGAGAGATTATAAAATGGATAATCCTACAAAAAAAAGGCGAGTGTTGAACTGTTCTATAGACCCTTGTGTACATACTTTGGGCGTAGAAAAATTTGCTGAATGGTTAGAAAGCAGAGGAACTGGTTATGTTGCCGTAAAATTAGGACCAGCTGTTTCTATTGATGAGTTGATAGATAAAATAAGAGAGTCGAAAGCAGAAGTTGTAGCTTTTTGCTATCGTTTGGGTGACCTGCATGTAGATGAGATAATTAAGGAATTAGTAGAGAAAGCGTATAAGTATGGTCTTGAGCCAGAAAAAAGTGGAATTCGTTATTGTTTTGGAGGATTAAGACCAGCAGCTAATTTAGTTAGGGCAATGACTGGTTTACCAGTTTTAGAGGATAAATTTTCCCCACCAGAAGATAGACATTACGATTTAGAAAAAATAGCAGAAAAATATAAGAATAATAAGAAATTACAGGGATTTTTTGAATTAATAGTGGATGATTATGTTACTATGGAGGAATTGGAGTATTTTGCCCAAAAAAAGGTTAGACTTGCTAAGGAAAAGATTAAGTGGGCAGATGATCTACTAGAGAGAATAAAGCAAGTACGGGAATTAGAAAATAGACCAATCCTTCGAGCTCATATCGGGGCGGCAGCAGAAACAATCGAGCCGACAGTAGAAGGAACCAAAAAATTAAGTGAATCTAGAGCTTTAGAAATTGTTTCTTTGGCTCCTGATCAGGCATGTCAGGCATTTTTAGCTAAATTTGTTAGAGGTGAAGAAGACCCCACAAAGTATCGTAGAGGAGAAGGTGGTGCCCCTATTCGAAGTAAAGAAGATTTAAAGAAATTGAAGGAAGCAACCAAATGTGGGAATTGGCCTATGATTAGAATCTATTCTGGAACTGATGAATTAGTAGAGTTGGCCAAGATTTTTGAAGAAACCTTACATATGCCCTTTCCCGCAGTACCAGTCTTTTTCTATAACCGTTTAGATGGGAGAGGTCCGCTTTCAATATTGGATGGTATTAATGAGCACTTTAATACTATGCGTTGGTGGGCTTCAATTAATAAACCCTTAGAAATAAATGATCCTCACCAGTGGCAACTACGGAGATGCTCGGATGATATGTATGTAACTGACCATGTATTATGTGGAGTAATTGCTTTAAAAATGGGCATAAAAAATTATGTTATGCAACTTATGTTTGATTTACCTCCTGAGATAAATCCTATTTTTGATTTAGCCAAGATGAAGGCCGCTTATGAATTAATTGAACCTCTAACTAAATATTTTGACTTCAATATTATTAAAGAGACTAGAGGTGGGTTATCCAGCTTTCCTCCTAACCTGGATAGAGCTAAAAGCCATTTATCAATGACTACTTATTGGCAGATGTTTATGGAGCCAGATATTGTGCATGTAGTAAGTTACTGTGAGGCACATCATGATGCCAAACCAGAAGATATTATAGCGAGTTGTGATATTACCAAACAAGCAATTGAAGAATATTATCGTGCTCCTCTTCCTGATATTTGGGAAAATCCCAAAGTACTTGCACGCAAAGAGGAATTGAAGAAGGGAGCAATGTATAATATCTTACATTTGGCTTTAATGGGGGGATATGAAGGGAAAATTAATTTAAGAAATTTTGAGGAATACGCAGTTAGCCCGGAGGTAGCTGCAAAAAGGGGAAATATTAATGATAGAGAAAAAAATTACCAAACTATGCTTTTAGATTTTATTGATGAGAGAAATTATCCTTCTGGAAAATGCGATATGATTAGTGCGGACAACTTAGATTTAGCTCTTCAAGTAGGATTGTTTCAAGCCCCCCAGGTTACTGTGGTGGACAAACGTTATGAATTAACTGGAATGTGTAAAACTAAAATTGTAAATGGGGCCTGTCGAATTGATGAGTTTTGCCGACAGAAAGTAAAAGATGAAATAGAAAGAGTTGATCTAGTTAGGAAGAGATTCCCTTGGTATTTCGATAAAAATGTTAGTCAAACAGATGAAATTTCGTTAGTAGCGGAATCAAAAGATGCAGTTGAAGAAGATAATACTCTGGCCTTGAGAGAAGAGTTGGGCATTACCGATATTGAAAATAAAAAAATATTAGCAGTTGATTTTGGTAGCACTTATACTAAGATTGCTATTTTTAATAGTAACTCAGATGAAGTTGATTTACGATATGTACCGACCACTATAAATGATATTCGAGAAGGACTAGCTAATGGCTTAGGCTGTTTGGAAGAATGCCGTAAGAGAGGTGATTGGGAACCTTTAAGAGAAAAAATGAATGAGTTTGATATAAAATTACCTTGCAGTAGTGCCAAAGGCGGGCTAAAGATGGTTACCGTAGCTTCTACTTCCAGGGAAAGTGGTTTTGCTGCTGATCTAGCTGCCCTTACTGCAGGGGCGAAGCTTTTAAATAGTTATAATGGAATGTTAACTATTAAAGAAGGGAGAAAAATATATTTAGAAGATTGTCCCGAAATTATCCTTTTAAGTGGAGGAGTTAACGAAGGCGGGGATTCAGAAGCGGTATTACATAATGCTAAAATTTTAGCTGAATCTGCAAAATTAGCAACTTATGCAAAATACGGAATACCGATAATTTATGCTGGAAATGAAGATGTTTCTGAGAAAATACTCGATATTTTTCATAGTCATAATATTGATGTTCGAGCTACGGGAAATATTATGCCTGAAGTGAATACATATAATATTGAGGTGGTAAACGAATCGATTAGAGAGTTGTTCCAAACTGTAGTTATTCGTGGGAAAGGATTTGATGTAGTAGAAGAATATATGAGTACAAAATTTATACCTACTCCGCGAGCTGCATTTTTGGGGATAAATCTTTTAGCTCGTGGTTATGGCAAAGAAGAAGGCATAGGAAGTATTGTAGCTTTAGATGTTGGTGGATGTACTACAGACTTTTTTGCTAATGTACATTCAAATCCTTTGTATGTTTATCCTTGGGATGATCCCAAAAAGAAGGTTAAGAGGACTATATTAAAGACCCCCAACTATCCCTTGGCCTATCGGAGGGTAGAGGGCAAATACGGATTAGCCTATAATGCTGAAAACCTTATGGAACTTGAGAAGTTTAGAAGTGGAAGAATAGAAAAAGAAATTGATGAATGGTTTAATCAGAAATATCCCAATTTTCAGGGAAATGGTGACCATTTTGACCAGTTTTTTGTGAAGAAAGATGGAAAGTGGCATATTATCTTAAAAGAATATCTTAAATGGATACATAATAACCCTCACATAATGCCTAGAACAGAAGAAGAAAATTTCGTACGAAGTATTCTTGCAAAAGAGACTTTAGCCATTGCGACAGCAAATAATGTAGGGCATGTAAAAGAGACAGATGTATATTTCTTGCAAGAAGGTGTTAATTTCTTTACTCAAGATTGTACTTTAGTCTTAGTAGGGGGGACAATTTACCACAAATGCAAGGAAGACAAGGATTATCTTTGGGAAAATATAAAAATAATTGCCAAAGGAGCTCTTTTTAATCCGGAGGAATATACTGTTTTGAGACCAAATAAAAAGGTTTTGCTTGACGCCTCATATATTCTCTCAACAGTGGGGGGGCTTTATGGTAGAATTGATCCAGAAAGGGCTATTCATATTCTAAAGAAAAATTTAAAACCGTTAGAATTGTAAATAAGAAGAAGGAAAATATTATATCAGGGTAAATTAAAAGAACAATAAACCAAGATTTCTCTTTGGGATCTGTTTACTATTACTGTAATAATTCTTGCTAATGTTAGTACATTAGCTTTGGAGGTTTTAAAAAGAAAGAATAAAAGGTAAAGAATAAAATAGTTGGCTGATTTAAAGGCAGCCTATTAGGGCCGCCTTTATTTAAATTTTATATCGATTTAAGATATATATATGACTAACAAATTTACCAATAAAAAATAATATCAAAGGTTAACCATGGCTTGCTTAAGAGTTTTTATATCTTTCCAGGTTAGCTCTTTGGGGCTGCCTGGGAAAGTTCCTTCATTTCTTAATAAATAACTGGGATGAAACATAGGAAATATTTTAATCTCTCCTAACCAATCAAACCATTGTCCCCGAAGTCTGGTTATTCCTTCAGTAGTTTCTAAAAGATATTGAGTAGGGACATTGCCCAGAGTGACAATGATTTTGGGGTTAATTATGGCAATTTGAGTTTCCAAATAAGGAAAACAGGTTTCTATTTCACTTTTAGAAGGATTACGGTTCCCTGGTGGTCTGCATTTTACCATATTGGTGATAAATACTTCTTTTCTTTTTATATCTACTGATTGTAAAATTTTTGTTAAAAGCTGACCCGCTTTTCCTACAAATGGTTTACCCTTAAGATCCTCTTCTTCACCCGGAGCTTCTCCGATAAACATTATTTTTGATTTTGCATTCCCTTCACCAGGTACAACCTTGGTACGAGTAAGATATAAAGGGCATTTTTTACAACTTCTACATTCTTCGGCAATTTCTTTCAGGGTAATTGGCTGGATATCTTTGGACATCGTTTTTCGCCTCTTTGTCTTTTAGAAATAGATAACCATAAAAGAAATATTATTAATCATTTTATATAAATAAAATTTTTAGTTATTTTAATTTTACCATTTTATTGCACTTTTTAGCAAGCAATTTTAGAAGGGAAGTGTCGGGTATATAGTGTCGAGTATCGAGTTAAGAAAGAAAAAAATTATCCCTTGCTTTCGCAGGGGCAGGCTCTATTAAAACGCAACCTTGTCCCCTTAAATAAGAGAGATTATTGAATTATTCAAGTTATATAAAAAAGTTTAAAAGATATCCTGACAACTGTAAATATTTTATGATTGATGCTGGTATTTTGAATGGAGATTATGTGATAGTTTCTCAACAACAAACTGCTGAACCAGGTGATATAGTCGTGGCCCTTATTGAAGATGAAGCAACAGTGAAAAGATTCTATAAAGAAAGAAACAAAATAAGACTACAACCTGAAAATGATGCAATGGTACCAATAATTGTTAAATCCGATGAAAATTATGTTAGAATAGTTGGTAAAGTAAGAGGTGTAATAAGAAAAATCTAAAAAAGGATGTATAAATAAGATATTATGGTTGCAAAAGTAAATTACTTAATTTTTTAAGTGAAGGAATAATGGAAACAGGTATAAATCACGGTTCTATTTTTTGTGACCTCTTTTCAGGAAGAACTGTTGGAGTAAATTGTTAAGGAGAGATAAATTATAGATTCACATCACAGAGCATTACGAAGCTATAGACTTTAGTGACTTAAAAAGGTAAATTTACTCCTCAGTTAGTAGAATACTTTCTTGATTCTCATACGGATGAATTTTAGATATAGGAGTATGTTATGAAAACATTTGAGGTTGTTTTAACCAAATCGTATATTGTGAGAATAAAAGCAGAAGATAAAAACAAGGCACAAGTGTATTCAGAGTTATTTACAGGCGATATTCAGGATATTTCTTCAATTGATTATAGAAGAAAATTTAACTTTGAGATAGAAGATATTGATTGTAAGATAAACGAAGTTTTTGAAGTTCAAGAATTATCATAAATAAAATTAACTAAAAAAGAGATAAATATATACAGAATTTGATAATTCCCAGTTTTTATAAGAAAAAATGGTAAGGCTTTAAAACGCAGAAAATATAAGGGTTTTTGCGTTTTTTTATTACAGGGGATGGTGGGAGTGCTTATAAAATAGGGAGAAATTAAGGTAGAAATTCCCCAAAAAATGTATTTTGGAGAGGCTGAAACCATTGCAAAATAAAGGTTTTAGACAAATATTGCAATGGCGGCATTTTTTTCGAGAGGGTAAGGTGATTGTTTATGATTTTTAAAAATGAGCGCGTAAAATGGCTAATATTAGATATAGTTGAAAAGCCTTATTTTATAACTGATTTAGTGAGTTTTGGCTAAATAAGAAAATTGAGACTATTATAAAGAAAGAGGAATTTTCAAAGTTTTATAGTATATATAGTAGTATTGGAATTTCAAAAAATCCGATACTAAAAGGTAGATTTTTTTAAAAGGAATGGGCTTTACAAGACTTTCAGGAAAATTTTGGCATAATATTAAAAATAGCAAAATATATAGAGGTTCAAGGGAGTAAATTTCCCTGACAATCTTGTAAACTGTATTATAATTAAAAAAAGTGTTTGCAATTGTAGATGCTATATATAGCAGAAAAGATAATAATTATCGAATTTTCTATTTATAGTAAGTGGGGGTGGGCGAATTGAAAAATTTAGAATTATCCCGCATATTTGAACGGATTGCCAAAATATTAAAGATTAAAGATGAAAACCCTTTTAAGATTAGAGCTTATGAAAAGGTCGCCTTGGTTTTAGAAAATTTACCTATCGATATAGAGACAATTTACCGACAGGGAGGATTAAATAATATTCCGGGAGTTGGTGAGGGTATTGCTAAAAAGATTGAGGAATTTTTAAATACTGGTAAGCTGGAGTATTATGAAAAATTAAAAGAAAGTATTCCTTCTGGAGTCATAGAGCTTTTGGACATTCCTGAAGTAGGTCCTAAGACGGCTAAGCTTCTATATGAACAACTAAAGGTAGATAATATAGAGAAATTGGAGAAAGCGGTTAGAGAACATCAAATTAAAGATTTGTCAGGAATGGGAGAGAAATCAGAAACAAATATTTTAAGAGGGATAGAATTATATAAAAGGCGAAAAGAGAGATTCCTTTTAGGTCTGGTCCTCCCTTTAGCGGAGGAGGTCGTAGAGAGATTAAGTAAATTAGAAGAGACCGATAAAATAAACTTTGCCGGGAGCTTAAGACGAAAAAAAGAGACTATCGGAGATATTGATATTTTGGTAACCTCCCAGAAGCCTGAGAAGATAATGAAGACCTTTGTTTCCCTGCCTCAGGTTAGGGAAGTTTTAGCAGAAGGACCGACCAAATCCAGTGTTATTACTAAAGATGATATTCATATAGATGTGCGGGTGGTAGAGCCAATAAGTTTTGGGGCAGCTCTGCAATATTTTACTGGATCCAAAGCCCACAATATTAAGTTAAGAGAATTAGCAGTAAAGAAGGGTTTAAAGATAAATGAATATGGAGTATTTGATTCTAAAACCGGTCAGAGGATTACGGGGGAGGAAGAGGAGGAAGTCTATCAAATTTTGAATTTACCTTTTATTCCCCCGGAATTAAGAGAAGATAGAGGAGAAATTGAAGCAGCCCAAGAGAACGAATTGCCTCGATTAATAGAATATTCTCAAATTAAAGGTGATTTGCATCTTCATACTAAATGGAGCGACGGAGCCCATACTATTAGGCAGATGGCAGAAGAAGCCAAGAAGAGGGGTTACAATTATATCGCCATAACTGATCATTCGCAATCACTTAAATTTGCTGGGGGATTAACTGAAGAGAGACTGAGAGAGCAAATAGAGGGGATTCAAAAATTAAACCAGGAGTTAGATAATTTTACAGTTTTGACCGGGATTGAGGTAGATATAAAATCAGATGGCAGTTTAGACTTTTCTGATGAAATATTAAGCAAATTAGATGTGGTGATAGCAGCAATCCATTCGGGTTTTAAGCAGGAGAGCAAAATTATCACCGGGAGAATTATTAAAGCTATGCAAAATAAGTTTGTAAATATTATTGCCCATCCTACCGGACGTTTAATCGGATTTCGTGAGTCATATCAAGTAGATATTAATGAGATGATAAAGGTAGCTGCAGAGACCGGAACTGTTTTAGAAATAAATGCTCATCCGGAAAGGCTTGATTTGAATGATGTCTATTGCCGGATGGCTAAAGACAGGGGAGTGCAATTGGCCATTGACACTGATGCCCATAGTGCAGAAGGATTAGCTACTATGGATTTTGGAGTAGCTGTTGCCCGCCGAGGTTGGTTAGAAGAAAAAGATATCATAAACACCCTTCCTTTGGATAAGTTAGTGAAGAGATTGAAAAATAAATAATAAAGCAATTCTTTAA
>CAYTKP010000019.1:0-17114 GCA_964438695.1 uncultured Atribacterota bacterium
CTATGCTAACAGACGTGATACGAATTAACTAACTAAATTAATTGGTCAATTAAATCAACGTCTTTCTTGAAAGAATTTTTGCAAAATTAAACCACATTCTTCTTTTAAAATTCCACTTACTACTTCTATTTGATGATTAAATCTCCTATCTTGTAGGATATTAATTATACTACCTGCTGCCCCTGCCTTTGGGTCATGAACTCCAAATATTAATCTTTTTATTCTAGACTGAAGCATAGCATAGGCACACATCGGGCAAGGCTCTAAAGTGACATATAGACTGGTATCTTCTAAATGCCAACTCCCTAAGTATTTAGTGGCTTGGCGAATTGCCAATATCTCTGCATGAGCAGTAGGGTCTTGTAATTCTTCTTTCCTATTATAAGCTCGAGCTATTATTTTATCTTGATATATAATTATAGCCCCAACTGGTACTTCCTGGCAAGAATAAGCAGTTTTCGCCTCTTCTAAAGCTTCTTTCATTAAGATTAAATCAATATTTTTAATATTTTCAGGCATTTTTCGATGAAGACTTTCCTGGGGTATGGGATTGGTGCGCCCGGAGGGACTCGAACCCCCAATCTACTGATCCGTAGTCAGTTGCTTTATCCAATTGAGCCACGGGCGCCCTATTAAAATAAAAGCTCCCTAATGATTTTATTATAATTTAAATTTTTAGTCAAATTTATTCGTATTGCGTATTGCGTAAGTGTATAACGGACATCGTTTACCTAAACTGAAAAAGAGAAAATAAATAAATATTATTCATATTTATTTATTTTATTTTTCTGTTTTTTGTAGGGGGAGGATTTATCCGCCTCAGGTTAGCTGTCAATTTTTCTTAGCAGGTTCACTAAATAAACCTCTTATATCCTCCTCATTACGGGCAGACACCTGGCCTGCCCCTTACCTATTTTATTTCTATTTTTGCGATACGCGATACGCGATATTTTGTTTTATACTTTGTTTTATCGATTGAAATATTAGTTTAATTTTGCTATATTTAAAAAGTAAGCTTTTGATTATCTCTATTAAACAACTAATTAAAAGGTTTCTTTATTTCAAATGATAAAAAAAATACAAGATATAAAAGATAAAAGAATTACCATAATGGGATTGGGGCTAAATCAAGGTGGCTTGGGAGTTACACGATTTTTAGCAAAAAACGGGGCTAAAATTTTAATTACAGACCTAAAAACCAAAGCAGAACTGGCACCAACTTTAGAAAGATTAAAAAATTTTGATATTAAATATATCTTAGGACGACATCGGGAAGAAGATTTTATCAATACCGATATAGTAATTCAAAACCCAGCCGTTCCTCATAATTCAAAGTACCTAAAAATTGCTCAAAGCCACAGAATTCCTATAGAAACTGATTTAGGTCTTTTCCTTCAACTTTCCCCTTCTAAAAAGATAATCGCTGTTGCGGGAACTAAAGGCAAAAGTACGGTATCTAATCTCACCTATCATATATTTAAGCAAGCTCAAAAAGAAGTAGCCTTGGCTGGCAATATCGGTATCTCTGTCCTGGATATCTTGGAAAAAATCACTCTCCAAACGTGGATAGTTTTGGAAATATCCACCTGGCAAATGGAAGGGATAAAAAGACATAAATTTAGACCTCAAACTGCAGCTTTAACTAATATCCTTCCTGACCACTTAGATCGTTATCAAAATTTTAGTAAGTATGCACAGGCAGAAAAGTTAATCTTTAAATATCAACAATCAAAGAATAATTTAGTATTAAACTTCGACAACCAAGAGACCCGTCAAGCCAAAATAGAGGCTAACTCTAAAACTTACTGGTTTAGTGTTAAAGAAAAAGTGGTACCAGGCTGTTATTTAGACAAAGATGAGTTAGTTTTTCAAACAGATAAACATAAAGTGCCTTTCGCAAAAATTACTGACCCCCCTCTTCCTGGACTACATAATTTAGAAAATGTTTTAGCAGCAAGTACCATAGGCTTTATCCATAAGATCCCCCCTGAAGTTATTCGAAAAGCTATTAAGAACTTCCCTGGGGTTCCCTATAGATTAGAACTTATTAGAGAATTTAATGGGATAAAATTTTATAATGATACCTGCGCAACAACTCCAGAGGCAACTTTAGCAGCTTTGAAATCTTTTCCCCAACAGTCCATTATATTAATCCTGGGTGGAAAAGATAAAAGATTAAATTATGAAAAATTAGCAGAATTTATTGGTAAAAGCGAAAAAATCAAAAAGATCATTCTCTTGCAATTCTCTACTTATGATGCTTCCTTAAAAATATTCTCTGCTCTAAAAAAACACCTTGATCCAGAAAATATTATCCCAACATCGAATCTTAAAGTTGGTGTACAAATAGCCTTGCAAGAAGCCAAAACAAACGACATTATTCTCCTTTCTCCCGCAGCTGCTAGTTTCGGAATGTTTAAAAATGAATTTGACCGAGGAAATCAATTTAATAAAATTATAAAAAATATTAAATAATCCACTTGCTATTTTTTAATTCTCACAAAATTAAAAAATGGTAGACCTTTAGTTGCAGATAAATATAAAAAATATTATAAAATTAGAATAAACTTACTTTTGCTATACCGAAAAGATAAAGCACTGCAATTATTATAGGTTGATGAAGCAAATAGATTAATAAAGAATGCTTTCCTAAAAAACACAACATTTTTACCCCTGAAAGAGAAGAAAAATCAGCAAGTTGAAATTTTCGAGAGTAATCCGGGTAGAATAGATTACCAAAAAATATTCCTATCAAAACAACCCCAAACCAGGGTAAAAGAGGGAAATAATCAACTGTATAAAATTTAGCCGGTCTAAATCCTAACCAGGATAACCAACAAAAATTAAAAACAAAACTCTTTAAATATGCTCCTATAAAAATGCAAAATAGTCCAATTAATAGATTCCAATAGCGAAGTTTAAGAAAAGGATAAGCTAAAATAATGGAAATTCCAATAAGATGAAGTATGCCAAAAATTACGAAACCCTCTCGCAAAAAAACCCAGGTTATTGAAGTAATAATTAAGCCCCAAGAGAATACTTTAAGACCTCTACGGAGGTATTTTAAAAATAATTTAGTCTCCATAGTAACACTAGAAGATAATTGTTTTGCTCTAGAAAAACTTATGCTAAGGGATAACCCCACCAAAAAAATAAATAGGGTAGCAGTGGTTCGAGCAAAATACATCCAAAAACCGGAATAAACATTTACATTATAATAGGCAAAATAATGCAAATTATAAAGTAGATGATAGAGCACCATCATAATAATGGCAATTCCCCGTAAAAAATCTATTTCCCAGAATCGTTTTTGCAAACTCATTTCCATCTTTTCCAACAATTTTAATCGCTTTAATTAATTAAACCCTAAGAGATTAAATATTCCTTGTACCTTCTCTGATAATCTTGTTAAAATCCTTTACTTATTCAAATTTGTACCCATAAAGATAGCTAAAAAGATATTTTAGAACATCTGGATTTTAAAAAATCTGATATTCCAAAATAATTTCCAAATTTTTATTTCCTCTTTGAAAAATAATTCTGAGCTAGATCCTGCACTTGCCTATTACTTCTCTCCAAATGAAGTATATACTCAAATATAAAAGTCAAAGAAACAAAAAAAATTAAGAATCCTCCTAAACCGCCCAAAACATTAGCTATCATTGTCATACCTGAATCTCCAGGAATATTAGTTAAGGTCAGTCCCACAATAAGCGCTTTGTAAATAGATTTAAATATTATAGCCGAGATAATTAAAAAACATAATCCTGATAAAAGAGTATATCTTATTGCATTGCTTCTCTTTAAAAGAAGAAAAATATCATTAATCAAAGAAACTTTTATTCCAATTAAATATTTAAGGTTTACACCCCTCCAAAGTTTATTGCTCTTCCCCTTATCATAAATACCATCTTCTTTTGTTTCTTTGTCTACTACTTTTTCTTCTCGAATCTGCCCAGGCAAATTTTTAGAAATCTCGCCTACCACGTCTTCTTCTAATAAGATCGGAATAGCTTTGATACTCTCTTCTTTATTCAAATTAGTTTCCTTTATAATGTTTTTTAATAATTTATCTACTATAATGTCAAACTTTTCCTCTTCTAATGTTTTAGAGATAATTGATCTGATATCGGAGCCCGCTTGCCCCTCTAAACTTATTCTTTGCATGATACTATCTATAAAAGCTTTTCTAAACAAATTATAATTTGATTTTTTAAGTATCTCTTCCCCTGTAATGTTAAGGCTCATCTAATTCACCCTCCCCCCATAACTAAATACAAAAAGTGTTTAATAAATATATTGCTTAAAAGATAATGCGTAATTATGATTATGGAAGTCACCCTTGAGCCAATAAGCCCTTTTCTATTTTCTTAATTTATTATTTTTGTGACGATTTATAATCCTTATGCCTGGGTAAAGGTATATATTCTACACTCGGTTGTCGTTTCACCGGTTGAGGATATAACCGCATTAGTTGCAAAAATTCAGGTGGTATATCAGAGCTTACTTTTAGTCCTAATTCTTTTGCCTTTTCATAAGTAATGGGATAATCATGAGTCCAAGTCCCTATAGATAGCAATTTAGCTAATTTTTTGGCCTTCTCTTTAGAAGAATGAGAAGATAATAAATCGTAAACAGTTTGTTCAACTTGTTTTATAGCCTTGATCCCCATATCAGCCATTATTAAAGTTTGGTCATCTATATTCTTTATCGGTTTTTTTTCTATAACTGAAATTATAGAAGCAGCAGGATACTGACCTAACTGAGGGTCTACTGGCCCTAGTACGGCAGTAGGACTCATAATTATTTCATCCGCAGCTAAAGCAATCAAGGTACCCCCGGACATAGCATAGTGAGGAACAATAACCCGAACTCCACCTTTATGTTTCTGTAAAGCTCGAGCAATTTGAACTGAAGCTAATACCAAGCCACCAGGAGTATGTAAAACAATATCTATCGGTACTTCTGGATCTGTTAACTCGATAGCTCTTATAACTTCCTCTGAATCATTAATATCAATATAACGATAAAACGGAAAACCTAAAAAACTCATAGTTTCCTGCCGATGAATCAAAATGATAACTCGTGAACCTCGGTCTTTTTCTAATTTCGTAATTAATCGCTGTCTGGCTCCATTTAGCCACTGTTGGCGAAGAAGTGGTTGAAGCATGGAAATCATAAAGAAAATCCAGAAAATATCAAAAACCCCCATATTAAATTACCCCCTTTTATTTTAATCATATTTTAAGATTAATTCTATCCCTGCTTTTTAAGGTTTACCAGTTGAGATAAAGTAATCTTGAACTTTAAATTGGTATAGTTGAACGATTTATAGAGGAAATTTTTTAAGTTAAAAACTACCCCACTAATTCCAGAGCAATCTCTACCATCTGATTAAAGGTCTTCTGACGTTCTTCTGAAGTGGTCTCTTCCCTGGTTACCAAACTATCAGACACAGTTAAAATCGAAAGAGCATTGACCTTAAATTTTGCTGCTAGAGTGTATAAGGCAGCTGTCTCCATTTCTACCGCTAATACTCCGTAATTCGCCCAGTGCTTCCAGGAATTAGGGTCATCATGATAAAAAGTATCGGTAGTTAAAACACTTCCTACTTTTATGGGGATATCTTTCTCTAAGGCAATATCATAAGCCTTTTTTAAGAGGTTAAAATTTGCAGTTGAGGCGTAATCCATACCATTAAAACGTATTTTGTTAACGTGAGAATCTGTAGAGGCACTCATTGCCAATATAACATCTCTAATTTTTATATATGGCTGCATAGAACCACAGCTTCCGATACGGATTAAATTTTTTGCTTTATAAGTTGTAATAAGTTCATTTAAATATATCGATATAGAAGGCACTCCCATTCCTGTACCTTGGATTGAAACTCTTTTTCCTTTATAATTTCCGGTATAGCCGTACATACCCCGCACTTCATTATAGCAAACAGCATCGGTAAGGAAATTTTCTGCTATATACTTTGCTCTCAAAGGGTCTCCAGGTAGCAAAATTGTACTGGCGATATCTCCTTCTTTTGCTCCAATATGTATACTCATGATTATTTATCCTCCCACTTAAATAGATTAAATTAGTCGCTAGTGAATAGTGAATAGTCGTTAGTATTAAATGCAAGATGCACAAGCTTATCCAGTTTTACGATTAATGGTTATCCAATTTGCTTATTTACCGGCTAATTAAGTTTTATATGTCGGTAGAAATGCGCTGAATTCCCGTATTTGTTAGTTTTCTTCTTTAAATTTTATTATACACTTTTCAATATATTGTCTAAATTTTTTACTATTCATCTTATCATGTCTAGCATCATAAGTAATATGGTTTTTATGGTAAGGGGAACTTTTTGCAAAGATAACAAATGAACCCCTGAAATATCTGGATACCAATCTTGCACTCTTAGGAAGTAAAATTCTATTACCTTTTTCATCATAACTGAGGTATCCTTTTTCCCATACTTCCTTTTCCATATAATCTCCTGGTTTGATTTCAGTTAATTTCTCCTTTATAGAAAATGGTTCAATATCAGGAGTAATCGGCTTTAAACCTCCAGTTTCTAAACGGAAATAAGCCCATTCTATATTATTGGGAAAATAATTGAATTCTAATAATTTTGGCCTTACAATTCTGACCGAATGTGGGGTGTTAAATTCGATACAGCCTCTTTCGGATGACTTTTTAGCTCCTACTAAATCATGACCTCCGCCAGCAGGAAATAAAGTATGATTTAGATTACCCACAGAACTTAATTTCTTAAGAACTGAAACTATACTATCTACATCCTTCCAGATACACTTGTTTGGGATTGCTATAGGAAATAATTCTCCTATAGTTTTCTCCCAAACAATTAAATTCTCTGCTTCAAAATCACCTCTATCTAATTTCACTATTTTCCTCCCTTTAGGTAATATTTTAAATACTTTTTATTTTATCATAATTAATAAAAAAATTGCCACCTTTATAAAAGGTTAAGGCAATTTTTAACATCTTTATTACTCGAATTAAAGAAAGGATAATCTGTTTTAGGCCTACCACCAATAGAATAATAAAAAATATTAGGGAATTCTCTTAAATCGGGCAATAGAGCAATCCTCTTAATTTATAAATAAAAAATGGCGGAGAGAGAGGGATTCGAACCCTCGGAGCGGGTCTATACCCGCTCAATTGCTTAGCAGGCAACCACCTTCGGCCTCTCGGTCATCTCTCCATTTAAAAGTATAACATAATAATTTTTTTCAAGCAAGAAAAATCGATAAAGATTCAGTATCGAATGTTAAGTATATAGTGAAGAAGAATAAGAATGGAAGCCAGTAACCAACTAACCATTTTTTACTATATACTCGAACTTTCCTGTCTGACTTGCGATAAATATTAAAATATATTAGAATATGCTAAGTAAAAATTAAGATATACAAATCAAAACACAGAAATAATAATTATTAATTTTATCCCAACAGGAGGAAAGACAAAAAAAGTGAAACACTACCAATATGATGTAATCGTAGTAGGAGGTGGTCATGCTGGCTGTGAAGCTGCTCTGGCTTCTTCCAGAATAGGGGCAAAAACACTTCTTATTACTTCCAATTTAGACAATATTGCCCTTATGCCCTGCAACCCCTCAATAGGCGGACCGGGTAAAGGACACGTAGCTCGTGAAATCGACGCCCTAGGTGGAGAAATGGCTAAAAATACTGATAAGGCTACTATCCATATAAGAATGTTAAATACCAGTAAAGGTCCGGCTATGTGGGCACTAAGAGCGCAGGTAGACAAAAAATTATATGCTCAGGAAATGATACATACTCTTCAAATCCAGGAAAATTTGGACCTAAAGCAAGAGATGGTAACAAAATTAATAGTAAATAATTCTCAAGTAAAGGGCGTAATAGTTAAAAGTAGCTTGGAATTTTATTCTCCTACAGTAATTTTGACTACCGGAACTTTTTTGAATGGATTGATTTATATCGGAAAGACTATTTTCTCTGCAGGAAGAGCGGGTGAAATTGCCTCAGTTAGTCTAGCTAGAAACCTTAAAGATTTGGGTTTTAAAATAGGAAGATTAAATACCTCTACTCCACCTCGCATAGATAGAAGAACGGTAGATTTTTCCCAAATGGAGGAACAAAAAAGTGCAGATGTACCTTTGGCTTTTTCCTTTGAAAATGAAGGTAAAATATATCAAAATTTTTCAATTTTTATGACTCGAACTAATCAAAAGACCCATGAAGTAATCCAAAATAATATTGATCGCATACCTCTTTCTAATGGCACTATTCAAAGCGCAGCTATTAGATACTGTCCTTCAGTGGAAGATAAAGTAATAAGATTTCCTGAAAAAACTTCTCACCAAATATTTTTAGAACCCGAAGGATACAATACTGAAGAAATATATTTACAAGGGTTTTTTACCAGTCTTCCTGCTGATGCCCAACAAGATGCCTTGCACACTATTAAAGGTTTAGAAAAATGCAAAATTATTCGATATGGATATGCTATTGAATACGATATTATTTACCCTAATCAATTAAAGTATTCTTTGGAAACCAAAAGGATCAAAGGATTATTTCTTGCTGGACAGATCAATGGAACATCTGGCTATGAAGAGGCTGCCGAACAAGGCTTGATAGCTGGCATAAATGCTGTACAACTTATTTCGGGAAAAGAACCTTTAATACTGGATCGTTCGGAAGCCTATATTGCGGTAGAAATAGATGATTTAGTTACTAAAAGTGTTGCTGAACCCTATCGATTAAGAACTGGGTTAGCTGAGTATCGACTTTTATTAAGACAGGATAATGCTGATTTAAGACTCACTCCTTATGGTTACAAATTAGGTCTAATTTCGGAACAAAGATATCAAAATTTTTTGAAGAAAAAAGAATTAATTGAAAAAGAAAAGGAAAGATTAAGAGAAGTAATTATTTACCCAACCGAAAAAGTAAATAATTTACTAAGTAAATTGCACACTGCTCCCCTTTCGAAAGCAATAAATTTAGCTACTCTTTTAACCAGACCTGAAGTAACTTATAGTCAAACTTTTTCTCTTGACCCTAATAGACCAGAACTTCCTACTGAAGTCACTGAGCAAGTAGAAATTCAAATTAAATACGCCGGGTACATCAAACGCCAAGAAATTCAGGTGAAAAGATTCAAAAAATTAGAAAATTATAAAATACCTAAAGATATCGATTATTTCAAGTTACATGGCATATCCCACGAAGGCAAAGAAAGGTTTTCAGAAATACAGCCAATTTCTTTAGGTCAGGCCAAAAGAATACCTGGAATAACTCCTGCGGATATTACCGCTTTAATGATAAATATTGAAAAGATGAAAAAACAACAGAGCGTATAGCACAACATTATCTTTCTTTCTTTTTCTCATCTACCCAACCACTACGAATCATATCTCCCTCTAAATTAACTATCGAGTTTTCTATTTCTATTCCATATTTTTTGCATAAACTCGATAGGTTAATACTATACATCCACCTAAGGCAGCCAATAGTAATTCTACCGGGTTGGGGGGCAGTATTGGTTCCTCTTAATTCTACAGGTTCATCTATTCTAACTTTAAACTCCCTTATTTCAGTTTCCGCTTTGTTTCCTTCTATCCATTTTGTTTTGGCTTTACAAGAATAATTTTTTTGCTGCTTCCAAAGTATTTTTCATTAACATAATATTAGTTATTGGCCCAACACCTCCGGGAACAGGGGTAATAACCGATACTTTATCCAAAACTTCCTCATAAGCTACATCCCCCACTAATTTCCCTTCTACTTCATTAGTTCCTACATCTATAACCACTGCTCCTTCTTTAACCATATTTTCTTTAATTATTTCGGGTATTCCTACTGCCACAATTAAAACATCTGCTTGGCGAGTATAGTAAGCCAAATCTTTGGTTCGGGAATGACAGACAGTAAGGGTAGCATTAGCATACGGCTCTTTCTGGAGAAGTATAAGAGCCAACGGTTTACCTACAATATTACTTCTTCCTACTATAACTGTATGTCTTCCTGGTATTATGATATTCTCTTTTTTTATTAGTTCATACACTGCATAAGGAGTACAAGGCAAAAACTCTGGTTTTCCTAAAGCCAATTTCCCCATGTTAATAGGATTAAAACAATCTACATCCTTTGAAGGACTAACTGCTTCTTGTACCTTATCTTGATTAATATGTTTAGGCAAGGGGACTTGTACTATAATTCCACTTACTTTTTTATCTCTATTCAAATCTTCTATAAGTTTAAGAAGCTCTTTTTCGCTAGTATTTTCAGATAGATGGTACTTTTCAAAGCCAATAGAAACCTTTTCACAAGCCCGATTAATCATTTTAACATAAAATAATGAGGCAGGATCTTCTCCTATAATTACTACTGCTAATTTAGGAATAAGCTTATTTTTCTTAATAAACTCCTTTACTTCTACTTTTAATGATTCATTAAATTCTTTAGCTATCTTTCTCCCATCGATAATCTTAACCATGATGTATTTCTCTCCTCCCTACATGTTTTACTTTCTCTATCTATCTATCTATAGATACAATATTATTGTAAAAATTTTAAATTAAAAACAAAAAATAGCCTATGTTTCTACATAGACTATTTTAGAGCATCGCATTTTCTTTAAAATTCTGATGCTCTAAAAAAATTATTTTTCTTCTTCTAATTAATTAATGATTTTTTCTTTCTGCTTTACTATCTTTTCCCTTATTAATTGCTTTTTTAATCATATATTTTACTTTATTCTTTTCAATATTACAGGCCGCACTAATTTCACTTTCCAATATTTTACGAGCTCTCTCATATAATCCTTTTTCGGTAGTTGATAATTTATCTCTATCATTTAGATGAATATAATTTTTCACCACTTGAGCTACTTTCAGGATATCACCGCTTTCTACCATTTCTGATTGAGATTTTATCCTGTGTTTATAATTTTCTTCCATTTCATTATCTACTTTATCTCCCAACACATTTAATATCTCTGGAACCGTATTGGGATTTATAATATGTCTTAACCCAATTTCCTTTGCTCTATTTACGGGAATCATTAAAGTCATTTCATTTACCATTAACTTTAAAATATAATATCTTTGTTTTTTGCCTAAAAAATCTTTTTCTTCTATCTTTTTTATGTCCCCAACCCCAAACGCTGGATGAGAAACCTTATCACCAATTTTAAACATTTTCTTGGATTAATTATTTAATAATCCTCCTCTCACTTCCTCTCCTGTTTTTTATATACATAAAGGGCATAATTATATATCCCATAAAAAATTATTTTCTTTTGAAATTCCCTTCTACTTTCGACTTAATCTTATTCCAGCAAAAAGATAAGAAAATTTAAAAAGATTATCCTACTTTTAAATAAATCTCTTTTTGTTTTTATTTTTTCTTACATTAGTATATCATTTTTTATCAGAAAGTCAAAATCAAGCAATAGGCAATGATTAAGTTACGGTATAATAAAAACTTAATTTTTTACACGATTTTAGAGTATTAGAAGATTAACTTAAAGATCTTAACTTTTATCGTTTTGCTTAAGCAAATAGATGGCAAGCTATATAGTGGGTATTATTTGAAGTTTCAAGCTTAGGCTCTTCTTCTTTGCATATAGCCTTAGCATAAGGACATCTGGTATGAAACCTACAACCAGAAGGAGGATTAATAGGACTCGGAACATCTCCCGTTAAGATTTCCCCTCGCTTCCTAAGTTTAGGATCGGGAATAGGTATTGCGGAAAGCAATGCCCGAGTATAGGGGTGTTTGGGGTTATTAAATAGTTCTTTTTTTGTCGCAGTCTCTACAATTTTACCTAAATACATTACTGCAATTCTATCACAGATGTGTTTTATAACACTTAAATCGTGAGCCACAAATAAAAGAGTAAGACCAAATTCTTTCTGTAAATCCTGCAATAAATTAATAATCTGAGCTTGGATAGAAACATCCAGAGCAGATACACATTCATCAGCAACTATAAACTCTGGGTTAGTAGCTAAGGCTCGGGCAATTCCGATTCTTTGCCTCTGGCCACCACTAAATTCATGAGGATATCTATTAATCTGATCAGGAAAAAGACCAACTTTTTCCATAATATCAATTACCCTCTCTTCTTGTTCTCTTTTAGAACCAATTTTGTGTACTTCCATTGGTTCAGCAATGGTTTGTCCTATGGTCATTCTGGGATCAAGGGAACCAAAGGGATCCTGATAGATAATCATCATCCTTTTCCTGAACTTTAACATTTCTTTTCGGCTTATATGAGAGATTTCTTGGCCATCAAAAAAGATAGCTCCATCGGTAGGATCTAATATCCTTAAAATAACCTTTCCACAAGTAGTCTTTCCACATCCCGACTCACCCACAAGACCAAGAACTTCTTTTCTCTTTATATAAAAACTTACATCATCTACAGCCCTTACAGCTTCTTTCTTCCCCAGGGGGGATTTGCCTATCAAGAACCATTTCTTTAAATTTTTTACTTCTACGAATTTTTCCATCTTATTTATTTTCTCCTGCTAACCAAATGACATTTCACCAGATGAGAATCTTCTACCTCTATTAACTTGGGCATCTCTTCCACACATTTTTCAAAACATAAGTCACACCGGGGATGAAAGGGACATCCTGATGGTAGATTAAGAAGATTCGGCACTACTCCTGGAATTGTATTAAGATGTTCTACTTCCATGTCCAAACGAGGTATCGATTTACTTAGTCCTTTAGTATAAGGATGCAGAGGATGGCTAAAAAGTGTATACACATCTGAATACTCTACAATATGCCCAGCGTACATCACTGCTACATAATCACACATTTCAGCAATCACCCCTAGATCATGAGTTATCAACATCACTGAGGCACCGAATTTGTCCTTTAAATCATTAATTAACCTTAAAATCTGGGCTTGAATAGTGACATCCAGAGCAGTAGTAGGCTCGTCAGCAATAAGCAAAGTAGGATTGCAAGATAGGGCCATTGCAATCATCACTCTTTGTCTCATCCCTCCCGATAACTCATGAGGATAATTGTTTATTCTTTTTTCTACATCTGGTATTCCCACAATTTTTAAGATATTTATCGCTTTTTCCCTTGCTTCTGTTTTGCTCAGTCCTTGATGTAACTGAATAGTTTCTATTATCTCATCTCCAATAGTGAATACAGGGTCTAAGGAAGTCATAGGTTCTTGAAAAATCATAGATATTTTTCTACCTCTTATTTTCCTTATTTCCTCATCATCCAATTTTAAAAGGTCCTGACCTTCAAAATACACTTCCCCATTAATAATTTTTCCGGGAGGATGAGGAATTAATCTCATCACCGACAAGGCGGTGACACTCTTACCGCTTCCGGACTCTCCTACAATTCCTAAAGTTTCTCCTTGATTAATCTTCAAACTAACTCCATCTACTGCTTTTACTACCCCCTCATGGGTAAAAAAGTGGGTTTTTAAATTTTTTATTTCCAATAATGTTTTCATATTTTATCTTATTTTGTCCTATCTTATAAATTTGCTTACCCTTTCTAAAATTTTATTAAGTTTTAAGACGGGGATCTAATATATCTCTTAGACCATCTCCTAATAGATTAAGGCCTAAAACAGAAAGTAATATTGCTATTCCAGGGAAGGTAGCTGCCCACCATGCTCCACTTACAATATAAGAATAACTCTTAGAGAGCATTGCTCCCCATTCTGGAGTAGGAGGCTGGGCTCCCAAACCTAAAAAGCCCAGAGCAGCACAGTCTAAAATAGCAGTTGCTAACATTAAAGTCCCATATACAATTACTGGAGCGATACTATTAGGTAATACATGACGAAAAATAATTCTCCAATCACTTGAGCCAATTGCCTTCTGGACTTCAATATACTCCATCTCTTTTATATAAAGCACTGAACTCCTGATGATTCTCGCCATCTGAGGGGTATAGACTATACCAATAGCTACCATCGCTTTACCTAACCCTTGCCCTAAAACAGTTACAATTACAATAGCTAGTAATAATGCCGGAAAGGCAAACATAATATCTACAATTCTCATAATAACTGCATCTACCCATCCACCATAATAACCAGCAGTGGTCCCAAAAGCTATACCTAAAACCATAGCAATAGCTACTGCAACAAAACCAGCACTTAAACTAACTCTTGCTCCATAGAGAATTCGACTTAAAATACATCTTCCCAGGGCATCTGTTCCCAGAGGCATACCTTCTATACCCTTTTCGCTCCAAAATCCTGGTTTTAAAGCATTAAAAAGTTCTGGAGGAGAAGGAGTAGGGCTATTAGGAGCAATATAATCAGCAAATATGGCACATAAAACAAGTATAGCTACAATTATTAAGCCAAAAACTGCTGATTTATTATATTTTAATCTTCTGGTTAATTCCTGAACTTTTGTTTCGCTAATTTTTTTCATTTTTCCTATCCATAGTGAATTCTTGGATCAATATAAACATAAATAATATCAGTGATTAAATTTACAATGACAAACATAAAAGCAAAAAACAATACACACCCCTGTACCACAGGATAATCTCTCATATTCACAGCATTTACTATGTATCTACCTATCCCAGGCCAGGAGAAAACCGTCTCAGTTAAAATAGCTCCAGCAAGTAATAATCCAAAATTTAATCCGATTACAGTAACTACGGGGATCATCGCATTTCGAACTGCGTGCTTGTAAATTACTATTCTTTCTGATAATCCTTTCGCTCTTTCTGTCCTGATAAAATCCTGTCTTAATATCTCTAACATACTTGATCTGGTTACTCGGGCTATGGTAGCCATAGGTATAGTAGATAAGGCAATAGAAGGAAGGATTAAATAACGAATCGAACTTATAAACGCCGCAAAATTTCTAGTAATAAGACTATCCAATAGATAAAAACCGGTAACACGTTGGAAGGAAATCATCATACTTATCCGTCCACTAATAGGGAGCCACCTAAGATATACTCCAAAAATCATCATCAACATAATTCCTAACCAAAAAACGGGCATTGATACACCAAAAAGGGCAATTCCCATAAAACTATAGTCCAAAATGGAATACTGTCTCGAAGCTGAAATAATCCCGGCAATACAACCTACAATTACAGCAAAAAACATAGATAACATAGTAAGTTCAATTGTATTAGGGAATCTTTCTAATATCTCCTTAGCTACAAATTCATTAGAAACTATAGAACGTCCCAAATCGCCATGCAAAACCTGTTTTAACCAGATCCAATATTGGGTAGTAAGGGGTTTATTTAACCCGTACTTTTCTCTAATGGCCTCAATAGTCTGAGGAGATGCATGTTCTCCGGCCATAGTTACTGCTGGGTCTCCAGGAGCTAAATGAATTAAAGAAAAAGAAAGAATAGAAACCCCTATTAATACTGGTATTAACATTAATAATCTCTTACTAATATACCACTTCATATACTAATTCCTATCTATTTTTAATTAAACTTAAACTATTATAATTCAATAAGTAAAAAAATAAAATGTACTTAAAGAGGTACATTTTATTTTTTTACTTAATTTTTCAAAAGGGAAAGAGGTAATTTTTATTACTTCTTCCCCTTTTGAAAACAAAATTTCAAAATTAGATAGTTCTCTTTATTCTATCCACACCGGATAGAAGAATTTTCTGGAAGTAGGATGGAGAACATATCCTTTTACATTTGACCGGAAAACTATATTCTGACTGGCATGAGCCAAATAAACCCATCCAGCGTCTTCGTGTATCATCTCCTGAGCTTTCCTATAGTAGGCTGCTCTCTTTTCTGTATCATAAGTAGATAAAGCTGCAGAAAGCAATTCCTGAACTGTATTATTGGCATAGAAAGCATAGTTTCCAGCTGAGCCTATAGAACAAGCATTAGCTCCATATAATACATTCATAAAGTTATCTGGATCTCCATTATCTCCAGTCCAACCTAATAGACACATCTGGTGTTTCCCGGCTTCAGTTTCTTGCAAATAAGTCCCCCAATCAACCTGATAAAATTTTACTTTTATACCTACGGCGGCTAAATAACTCTGGATAGCTTCTCCAATCTTAGGTGGATCAAACATATATGGTCTGGATACTGGCATTACATACAGAGTGACCTCAAAGCCATCAGGATATCCTGCTTCTGCCAGCAGTTCTTTCGCCCTTTCTGGGTCATAAGGATAATCTACAATATCATCATTATACCCCAACATAGATGGGGGCATCCCATTTTTGGCCACTACTGCTGTTCCCATATAAATATTATCTACTATTGATTGTTTGTCAATAGCCATATTTATTGCCTGTCTCACCTTCTTTTTAGTAAGAGGCTCAAAATACCCGGGGGTTTTGACCAGAGGTTCTGTTTCTAAATCCCTCACTCCATTTTTATTAGCATCGATATATCCATATCCAGTATTCATAGCCATATAACCAATATTCATACCTGGTGCAGACATAAGAACCAAATCTTTATTAGCTTTTATCCGGTCGAAATCTGCAGGATTGGGATACTCTATTCCTTGGACCTCACCAACTTCTAAAGCCATAAGTCTAGCTGAAGGATCGGGGATAACTTTGAAGATTAATTTATCGAGCTTGGCTCTTTCCCGCCAATAATTTTCATTAGCTTCTAAAGTAATATGGTCATCTTTTACCCATTCAACAAATTTAAAAGGACCGGTACCGCAGGGATGTTTGAAGGCATCTTCTTTATACTTTTCTGCATTAGCAGGACTTACAATATTAACTGTAAACATGGCAAGGCTGGTCATTATAGACGCATTTACTTTTTTTAGAACAATTTTTACTGTGTAATCATCAAGTTTTTCTACTTTTTCTATATCACTAAACATATATCCCCAATAAGCCCATTCACCATATTGATTATAGGGATGATTGGGGTCATATTGGCGGGCAAAGGAAAATACTACTGCATCGGCATTAAAATCGGTCCCATCGTGGAACTTAACTCCTTTTCTTAAGTGAAAAATTATTTCTTTCCCATCTGCCGAGGTCTCCCAAGAAGTAGCCAAACAAGGTTGAATTTCTGTGGACCCTTCTTTGTATTCAACTAAACCCTCAAAAATGTTATCCATTCTCTGAA
>CAYTKP010000020.1:0-16285 GCA_964438695.1 uncultured Atribacterota bacterium
CTGCCCATGCTAAGCCTCGGGATGCTGAATCATTAAATGATTTATCACCTTTTCCCCCAATATCAAATACCAAACCAACTTTAAGTGGTTCTGCAGAGAAAACTGTAAAAGAAAGACATAAAACTAATAACATTACTAATACAAATACTTTTGATAGATTGTTTTTCATTACCATAATCTCCTTTCTTTATCAGAAAATAATAAAAAACTTAGCATTGATGTAACTTAATCTAAATAACTCATTTACCACCTCCTCTTCCATTTAGTTGTTAGGGAATAGTTGATGTTTGTTAGTATAAAAGGTAGACTTGTTTCACTCTTTAAATTAACATTACTTCGTCTCCTTGTTCTTGCAACGACATATAATTTACCGAGCCTTTACGATTAGTAAAAATAATTGGTTAAATATATCCTTATACTATATTAATACTATACTAGACAATTTTTACCTGCTTAAATATTAAAAATATTATATTTTTTTAATAAAACCAAATCTGTTAGAAACGATATCTAATATATAGCAAATAGACAAGAGTATAGAAATAAGAAATTATAAATCCTTAATCGGTCTTGATAAATTAACCCTCTGCATTCAGGAAAATAGGCGAGACGACTGTGCTACAAGAAGACTGAGGTATTTTTGTGTCTTCTTTTAGTATTCATTTTCCCGCAATTATTCCTCACGCCCATACGCTACTGCTGGATATATCTTAATTATATACTAAAAACTAATTCACTAACAACTAATTTATTTTTCGAATTTATTTAGATATTCATCAGCAGATAGTAATATTTTTCGTGGGTTACGACCATCGTACGGTCCAACAATTCCTTTCTTTTCCATTAGGTCTATCAATCTTGCAGCTCTAGTGTAACCGATTCTCAATTTTCGCTGCAATATAGATATAGAAGCTTGTCTACTATTAATAATTATTGATACTGCCTCATTAAATAATTCATCTTCTTCATTTTCTTCTGTTTCATGATAAGTATTTTTATTCTTTTTAAAGTTTAATACTTCTTGTTCATAAGTAGGAGATGGATTATGTTTCTTTAAAAAAGCCACTATATTTTTAATCTCTTTTTCTACCACAAAAGCTCCTTGGGCCCTAATTGGTTTAGGAGCACCGACCGGAGAAAACAACATATCGCCATTTCCTAATAATTTTTCTGCCCCATTTACATCCAATATAGTCCTTGAATCAACCTGAGTAGAAACTGCAAAGGCAATCCTGGAAGGAAAATTTACTTTTATTGAACCAGTAATAATATCTACAGAAGGCCTTTGTGTAGCAACAATTAGATGTATTCCAGTTGCTCGAGTCATTTGAGCTAATCTACATAATGCTTCTTCTACTTTAACTGGAGAAGATAGCATCAAATCCGCTAATTCATCGATTATTATTACGATGTAAGGTAATGTAGAGGTGTCTGTTTTGACATTTTTAATGTATTCATTATAACCATCCAAGTTTCTAACTCCTACTTCCGCAAATATCTTAAATCTTTTTTCCATTTCAGAAATTGCCCAATTTAATACTTTAATAGATTGGCTAGCATCAGTAACAATGGGAATCAATAAGTGAGGGATATCATTGTAAATATTTAACTCTACTCTTTTCGGATCAACCATAAGAAATTTTACCGTTTCTGGACTCAATTTATACAAAAAGCTTAATATTATATTATTAATACATACACTTTTGCCTGATCCTGTTGCCCCGGCAATTAGAAGGTGAGGTAGTTCTGTTAAGTCCGCAATTATTGGTTTACCTCCAATATCTATTCCTAAAGCTATAGGTAATTTAAATTTACTATTTTTAAATTCATTAGTCTGTAATATTTCTTTTAAATAGACGTTAATTCTTTTTTGATTAGGAACTTCAATGCCTACAGCATTTTTCCCAGGTATAGGAGCTTCTATCCTTACAGAAGCCACGGCAAAAGCCAAGGCAATATCACTGCTGAGATTAGTTATTTTAGATATTTTTACTCCGGGAGCAAGTTGTATTTCATATAGAGTAACTGTAGGGCCCTGGGTTACACCTACGACTTTTGCATCTATACCAAAATTAAAAAATGTTTTTTCCAGAGTTTTTATATTTTCTTCTATGTTTACTTTAGTATTGCCTTTTTCATTATTATCTGATTCAAATAGTAGAGACAAGGGCGGAGTTTGATAGGCACTTATAATAGTAGATTCTTGATAATCTTTATCAAAAATAACTGCTTCTTTTAATTTTTTTTCTTTTTTTCTTTCTTTAAAATTTTCTATGGGTTTTCTCTCTTTTTCGTATACTTTTTTATAATACTGTGGCTTTTCTTTATAATGGACACTCTTATTTATTTTGGTTAAACCATTTTTAAGAATATTATAAGATTTATTTAATATTATCTTTATCTCCTTCAATAAGTTATGGAGCATATAAAAATAAGATATTTCTGTTATAAATAAAGTGGATATTAAACTCAGGGAAATTAAAACAAGATAAGAACCCTTTATTCCAAAATAAAGATACAAAGAATTGGCAAGATAATAACCCACCAGACCTCCCCCTATTCCACTTTTTGCCAATAAATAAGGGTTTCTAAGAAATAATAGCTTAAGATGGATGAAGGCAAGAAAGATCATGAATAATAAAATTATACCAAAGAATTTATGATAGGGATTAATTAATTTGTAGTCAAAAAAAGTGATAAATCCCCAAAATAATAAAAAAAAGGGAAAAATATACGCACCAAGACCAATATTGCTAGTAGCAGTTTGTACAATTATTTTTCCCACAATTCCCATTTTTTCTGCAAAGATAAAAGCAAAAAGATATATTAAAGAAAATGAAATTATCAATATACTTATAATTTCATTTTTAGTATTTTTCTTTCTCATCTTAATGCCCTTTCATTAAAACTATACAAATGGTTGAAATAGACAAAATCCAAAGATAATACGAAAAAAAATATATTTTGCGACTTTTTAATAATCTCATAAATAATTTCATTGCCAAGTAACCCGATATCAAAGCTATAAATCCAGATAATAGCAAATTAGAAAGCTTTATATTTAGAGCAGATAATTTTCCTATCTTGAAAATTGTTGCACCCAGTATGATTGGTACAGATAATATAAAAGAATACTTTGCAGCAAATTCTCGATCTAAATTCCTTTGTAATCCTGCCAGAACAGTTAAACCCGATCTTGAAATTCCAGGAATAATAGCAGTAGCTTGAGCCAATCCTATGAAAATGGCATCTTTACAGGAAATTTCTAAAATATTCTTATTACCTTCAGTATAATTTTTATTACCCAACCAGAGCAATATCCCGGTAACAAACAACATTAATGAAGTTATTAGTGTTTTATTAAATAATATCTCCAGATAGAGATTAAAGCCATATCCTATTATAGCAGCTGGAACAGAACTAATAATTAAAAACCAGGCAAACTTTGAATTAAGGTCTTTTTTAAATATGCTTGAGAGTTTCTCCCCTTTAAATAATTTATAAATACTTTCAAATAAAGACATAAACAATTCTTTTATCTCTTTTTTAAAGAGTATTATTACTGCTAAAACTGTTCCAAAATGAACAAATGCTTCAAAGGCAGCCCCTGGTAAATTCAATTTTAAGAAATATTTAGCAATTACCAAATGACCAGAACTACTTACTGGAAGAAATTCAGTAATACCCTGTATTAATCCTAATAATATCAATTCCAATTAGATATATTCCCCCTGACTTTTGGATAGTTCATCAATTACCATTAAGGCAATATTATTAGCATGGTCTCCGATTCTTTCCAAATTACTTATTATGTCTAAAAAAATTATTCCGGATTCTGGGTAACAAATACCCTTATTTAATCTATTTATATGATTATCACGAAGTTCCTGTTCTATTTTATCAATTTCATTTTCCTTAGAAGCTACTTCTCGAGCTAAATCTATATCTCTATTTTTTAAGGCAGAAATTGATTTATTTATAGAAGATTGCACCTTAGAAAACATAAATTTTAATTCATCTATGGCTTTACTACTGAAAGGGGCATTTTCATTTATTTTTTCTTCAGTAAGTTCAGCTAAATTTTCGGCATGATCGCCTACTCTTTCTATATCATTTGCTATATTTATTAAATCGTTTAATCTCTTTGATTGATTGACGCTCAGGGATTGTTGTGAAATTAATACTAAATATTTGGTAATCTCTTTCTCTAACGTGTTTACAACTTCTTCCTTTAAATATATCTTCTTTAAAACATTTATATCATTTTGAATAAAAGATAGTATCACATCATTTAACATGCTCTCTACCATATCTCCCATTCTAACTAACTCCTTTGTAGCTTGTTCTAAGGCAATAGATGGAGTATTTATTACGGTTTTACTTAGATAGATAGGACCTTTTTTTATAATAACTTCTTCACCTGGTAAGAGCTTAACAATAAGTTTAACAAAAAGAGAAAGGAAAGGAAGCAATATAATAGTATTAACTACATTGAATATTGTATGAGCATTGGCAATCTGTCTAGGGATAATTGGCGAAGTCAAAGTTGCTAAAAATGAAAATTTACCTAAAAAAAATGTAAAAATTATAACTCCCCCAACATTAAAGAAAAGGTGAGAAAGGGCAACGCGTTTTCCAGTTATAGAGCTTCCAATACTGGCAATTACCGCAGTAAAACAAGTTCCAATATTACTTCCTAATATCAATGGAATTGCTGTTTCTACATCAATTATACCTTGAATTGACATAGCAATAACGATTGCAGTAGTGGCACTACTACTTTGGATTATAGCTGTAAATATACTAGCAACTAAAATTCCTAATAAGGGATTATGGGAAATATTTATTAATAAATCTAGGAATGGAGTGTAGCTTCTTAAAGGTTTTACTGCATTGGACATAGTGTATAAACCTAAAAATAATATACCAAAACCAAGTAAAATTTGTCCCCAATATTTATATTTTCTTTTTTTTGACAATAAAATTAAGGCAACTCCTATACCAATTGCAGGAAGAGCATATTTTTCCAAACGAAAAGATACTATTTGAGCAGTTATAGTAGTCCCTATATTTGCTCCGGCTATAATACTTATTGACTGTTTTAAATTCAATAAACCAGCATTAACTAGCCCGATAACTATAACACTTGTAGCACTACTGCTTTGAATGATGGAAGTAATTAAGGCTCCGGTTACAACACCCATTATTGGTTTATTGGTTAATAGTTCTAATATTTTTTGTATTTTATCCCCAGTAATTTTTTGCAAGCCTTCACTAAGCAAGTTCATACCATATAAAAATAAGCCTAAGCCTCCCATCATTCCAAAGATTAGCTCAATGCTCATTAAATACCTCCACCTAAGAATGAAAAATAACGTAGAGTGTACAGTGAATAGCGCAAAACGAAAATCCATAGCTAGCTCATAATTTAAAATTTTAATATATTGCTTTATATATTAATTTCCGTCTTTCTCATCTCGCATGCTGTATAGCAAAAAAAGATAAATAGATAACCAAAAACTTGTATTTTGAAACTAATAACTATTCACTATTCACTAACGACTATTTTGCGTCTTTATGCCACTATGTCCAAAACCACCTTCCCCTCTTTTTGTATTATTTAAAGTTTTAACTAATTTAAAGTCAGGGAAAAAAACTTTTTGAATTACTAATTGCGCGATTCTGTCTCCTCTTTGTATGATAAAATCCTTTTCACCTAAATTAATTAATATTACCTTCACAATTCCTCTATAATCAGAATCAATAGTTCCAGGAGTGTTTAAAACAGTAATACCATATTTAAGGGCAAGACCACTACGTGGTCTTATTTGACCTTCAAATCCTTCAGGTATCATAATTTTAATACCTGTAGAAATTATCTTTATTTGCCCAGGTTTTAATATAATCTCTGAAGTTTCCGCAGATAATAAGTCAACTCCCGATGAAAATTCACTTGCAGAAACAGGCAAGGGTAAATCTTCACAACCTTTTACTTTTTCTATTTTAATTTCTAATTTGTCAATAGCCAACTCTACATTCACCCTCTTATCTATTTATTTATTAAATTAAAAGGTTAAGCATAATTTTCATTTTTATCATTAATGTCATTATTTACTATATTATTTTCATCAGCATCTATCTTTCTTAAATCAATTCTCCCGAGATTATCAATACCAATAACCTTAACTAAAATATTATCATTTACTTTAACTATATCTTCAACCTTTGCAATACGTTTTTTAGATAATTTTGAAATATGGACCAATCCTTCTTTTCCAGGTAAAATTTCTACAAAAGCCCCAAAGTTAGTGGTTCGGGTCACTCGTCCTTTATATATATCCCCAACTTTGGCTTCTTTTACTAAACTCTCAATCATTTTCTTAGACTGTATTACCGAGTTTTCATCAATAGAAGATATAAATATTTCTCCATCTTCTTTAATGTCGATCGAAGCCCCAGTTGTCTCAATTATCTTTTTTATATTTTTTCCACTTGGACCAATAACTGTACCAATTTTGCTAGGATCAATCTTCATAATAGTTATCTTGGGTGCATGAATAGATAAATCTTTTTTCGGCTTTGAAATTACCTCATTCATTTTTTCTAAGATACTCATTCTTGCTTTTTTTGACTTTTGTAAAATATCACTCATCGTATTTCTAGAAACACCGGCGATTTTTAAATCCATCTGAATTGCAGTAATTCCATCGCTACTTCCAGCGGCTTTAAAATCCATATCTCCAAAATGGTCTTCTATTCCTAAGATATCAGTTAAAATCTCTACATTTTCATTTTCTTTTACTAATCCCATAGCAATTCCAGCTATCGGTCTCTTTATTGGTACCCCCGCATCCATTAGAGATAAACTTCCTCCACAGACAGTAGCCATAGAAGAAGAACCATTTGATTCTAAGATTTCAGAAACCACCCGAATAGTATAAGGGAAATCTTCTTCTAGTGGAATTGTAAATTTTAAAGCTTTTTCTGCCAATGAACCATGACCAATTTCTCTTCTTGATTGACCTCTTCTTGGGCTTACTTCCCCAACACTGTATGGCGGGAAATTATAATGCAGATAAAATCTCTCATAATCTTCTTCTTCTAAAGTATCAATAAATTGTCTATCTTTAATTGTACCGAGAGTAGTTAAAACCAAAGCCTGGGTTTGTCCTCTGGTGAATAAAGCACTCCCGTGTACCCGTGGAAGTACGCCAATTTCGCAGCTAATAGGACGAATATCATCTATTTTTCTCCCATCAATTCTGACTTTTTCTTTAATTATTAAATTGCGTACAACTTCCCGGCAAATATCATCAAAAATATGTTTCAAAAGAGATTTTTGTTCCTCTTCTTCTGTAGAATAAATTTCAGTAATATTATTAAATATTTCTTTTAATAATTCTTCTCGCTGTTTTTTCTCCTTAACGCAAAGAGCTTTCTTAACTTCTTCTTCAAAGTCATTTTTTATTTTTTCATATGTGGTATCCTTTTCTTTGGCTATTGCATTTGTAAAAATTTCTTTCTTTTCGACATCAGATTTTCCCAGAATATCTAATAATTTTTCTTGACCATCGATAATTATTTTTATTGATTCCTGAGCTACATCTATTGCTTTTAGTACTATTTCTTCTGGCACCTCTTTTGCTTCACCTTCCATCATAATAATTGAATCTTTCGTACCAGCAATAACTAAGTCTAATTCACTATTTTCTAATTCTTCATTAGTAGGATTTACTACAAATTCATTATTTATCTTCCCTATCCTAACTGCTCCTATAGGACATTGAATGGGAATCTTTGAAATCCATAGAGCAGACGACGCCCCATTAATGGCAAGAACATCTGGTAAATTTTTTTGATCATAAGAAAGAACGGTGGCAATAATCTGAACATCGTTTCTATATCCTTTGGGGAATAACGGTCGTAATGGTCGGTCAATAAGCCTAGAGGTTAATATTGCATTTTTACTTGGTCTACCTTCTCTTTTAAAAAACCCTCCAGGTATCTTGCCTGCAGCATAAAATTTTTCCTCATAATCTACCAATAGAGGGAAAAAGTCAATCCCCTCTCTTGGCTCTTTAGAAGATACTACAGTTACTAGTACAGTTGTTTCTCCACAGCTGATTATTATTGAGCCATCTGCTTGTTTGGCAATTTCACCAGTTCTCAAATTTATTATTCTATTATTGTTTATATTAATTTTTATTTCATTAGATCCTAACATCTATATATACATTTCACTCCTTTTAATTCAAACATTGAATATTTTTTATGCAAAATATCATTATTACTATTTTCTTAAATTAAGGTCACTCAGGACTTTTCGGTACTTCTCGACATCTTTATTTTTAAGATAATTTAATAATCTTCTTCTTTTACCAACCATCTTTAATAAACCTTGTTTAGAATGAAAATCCTGCTTATTTTTATTTAAATGTTCTGTAAGATAGTTTATTCTTTCTGTTAACAATGCAATTTGCACTTCGGGTGAACCAGTATCCGTAGTGTGATGTTGATATTTTTTTATTATCTTCTCTTTATCTTCTCTAAAAATCATATTAATATCTCCTTTTGTTTTTTATAATTTAATTTTTATTATCAGTAAACTAAGCTATTTTATCATAAACAATTAGACTCTTCAACAAATGCTTGTTAGTAGTTACTTTACCTCATTTTCGCTATTTTCTATTCGCCAATGGTTTGCCTATGCCTTTCTTCCTATTTGGGGGAATCATGTGGTAGTATTAAAGGAGAAAGGTATCTCTAAAGGCAGAAATCATAAGATTTTTCTTGTCAAAGAACAAATTTAGTACAATTTTGGTTATGCATTAGCTATTTTTTATCAATTATATTTCGGGCAATTAAAATATCTTTTTCTATTTGTTTCTTTAGCAAAATAGTATTGGAAAAATATTTTTCATCTCTTATTTTTTGGATTATTTCGACATTTAAATATTTATTATAAATATTCTGTTTAAAGTCTAATATATGAATTTCTACAGTTCGATTTCTTTCATTAAAAGTAGGTTTTATTCCTATATTCATCAACCCATAATGTCTTTTATTATCAATAGTTATTTCTACCAAATAAACTCCATTGGCTGGTATATTTTTTTCAGAAGGGATATCAACATTAGCTGTAGCAAAATTAAGTAAACTTTGCCCCCTTCCCTTCCCAGGAACCACTTTCCCTGAAAATATTGGTTTATGTCCCAAAAACTTTTTAGCTCTTTCTATATCTCCAAAGCTAATATATTCTTTTATTTTGGTACTACTAATAACAATATTTTCCATAATTTCGGGTTTTATTATATTAGCTGTAAAGTTATATATCTTCCCATATTTTTTTAAGCACTCAACATTTCCGTTTCCCTGGAAACCAAATCTATAATTAAAGCCTACAAAAAGTTCTTTTACCTTTAAGTCATCAACCAAAATCTTACTTACAAAGTCTTTAGGAGACATTCTACTTATCTTTTTAGTAAATCTAATAATAAGCAATATATCTACATTTAGGTCATTAATTAAATTTATTTTTTCTTTTAAAGTAGTTAAAAGAAAAATATTATTCCCCGGGATAATTATTTTATCTGGATGAGGTTCGAAAGTTATAACTATACTTATGCCGTTATTTATTTTTGCTTTGTTAACAGTAGATCTAATTAATTTTTGATGACCAAGATGTACTCCATCAAAAACACCTAAGGCAATATAACGATCTTTACTAGGTAATTTTATATTTTTCGAGTATCTTAATATTTTCATAATTTAATATTTACTTATTAAAACCATTTTAATCAAAGATTTTTAAATATTCTAACTGGTTTGATTATTATATCTTCTCTGTTTTTTATAATTTGAAGGCCAATTGCCAATAAATTTCCCTGAGCATCTAATATTTTAATTAATTTACTTTCTTTTATCGTTGGTTCTTCTTGATTTTTTATAATTTGTCTTTTTGATATAATACCTCCATTCATAATAGTTTTAATTTCCTCTGCTTTTATAGTTATTCTTTCTAAATCTTTGAGAACAGAGTCTATAGAAATCAGGTATTTTTCGCCTAAAGTTGGGTTTTTTTTCAAATCTTCTAATTTTAAAGAGTTTTCAATATTAAAATTCCCAATTCCCTTCCTAACCAAATTGGATAAATATGCGCCACAACCTAATTCATTACCTATATCATCACATAATGTTCTAATATAAGTACCTTTTGAACATTCTACCTCGAACTTAATAATCGGATTTTTTCTTTTGACAAAGTTAATCAAATTTAATTGGTATATTTTTATTTTCCTGGGATTTCTCTTTACTTCTATACCTTTTCTGGCAAGATGATATAATCTTTTACCTTTATAATGGACCGATGAAAACATCGGAGGAATTTGACTAATCGTGCCTTTATATTTCTGGAATACACTATTAATTATTTTTTCGTCAATATAAGTATTAACTTTTTTTCTTTGGATGATTTCTCCTTCCGAATCTTGAGTAGTAGTACTTATACCTAATATCATTTCACCAATATAGTGTTTTTTTAGTTCTGTTATAAATTTAACGATCTTGGTTGCCTGCCCCAAACATACTAATAAAACGCCTGATGCAGAAGGGTCTAATGTCCCGGTATGCCCCGCTTTATTCACACCTAGAATATTTCTAACTTCTTTTACAACTTTAAACGAACTAATTCCTTTTGGTTTAAAAATATTTAAAACACCATTCATTTTTTAATTTATCGACACATCCCCCTTTTCACCAGGACAATTTTTTATTTTTTGAAATATTAATTCTTTAAACAATTCTGAAAGGATTTTCTCTTTTACTTCTTCCAACTTTTCTGAGCATAAACAACCTGATGAGTTTGGATGTCCACCTCCATTAAATTTACTAGCAAATTTGTTTACATCAAAATTACTTTTAGAGCGAAAACTAACTTTTATTTTATTATCATTAGTTTCTCTAAATAGTATGGATATTTCATTATTTTTTAAAGTTGTAACAATATCAATTATTCCTTCTATTTCCTCATCATTAGCTCTGGTTTCTCTTAACATCTTTCTGGTAATAAATAACCACGCTACACCCATAGAATAGTCTATTTCTAAAGTTGAAAGAGCTTCTCCCAATAATTTTAGTCCGGAATATGTATTTTTATTATACACATTATTAGCAATCAAATCTGTTTTAGCTCCCTTAGCAGTTAGCTCAGAGGCAATTTTAAACGTTTTAGCGCTTACGTTTGAATATTTGAATGATCCTGTATCAGTCATTATAGCCGTAAATAAACAAGAAGAAGTTTTTTCGTCTAATAAGTCCATTCCCGTTTTCACAGGTACATCATTCATATATTTAATTAAGTCATAAATGATTTCTCCAACTGAAGAAGCAGAATGATCTATATAATTTATATTACCATAGTTTTCATTACTTTTATGATGATCAATATTTATTATGATGTTTATGTTGTCTAATATTTTGGATATTTTACCCACCCTATCAATATTACTACTGTCTAATATTATCCCAACATTAGAAATCTTTTTATCAAACTCGTTTTCTTTTAAATTATATACTTTATCGCTTTCAGGCAAAAAACGGTAAATTTTAGGCAATTTATCCTGATTTAATATAATAGATTTCTTGTTTAATTTTTTTAGTACAAAATTTAAAGCTAGTTCGGAACCAATAGCATCGCCATCCAAATTTATATGTGAAGTAATCAAAAAATTATCATCTTTTTTCAATATTTCAACAATTTTCTTAAAATTATTTTTTATTTTCATCTTTATTGTCTAATTGTTCCTTGTGTATTTTATTTACTATATTCAATAATTTGTATTGATATTCTATGTTTTCATCGATCAGAAATTTTATTTCTGGTATAAACCTAATTTTTGCTTCTCTTCCGATTTCCCTTCTTATAAATTTTGTAGCATTTCTTAGGGCTTTTAAACAATTTCTATTGTGATTTTCATCACCATAAATACTGATATATATCTTAGCATATTTTAAATCAACAGAGGCAGATACTCTTGTTATAGTAACAAAGGTAATTCTGGGATCATTTATCTTTCTATAAAGAATATTGTTGATAACTTTTTTAAGATATTTTTCTAATTGTTCTGATCTTTTAGTATGTGAAGTAGCCATTATTATTCATCACCTTAAGTAATACTAATTTCATAATCTATTAACTGAGAATCATTTTGTTTTTCTAAAAATAGAATGATTTCATTTAACATTTTATTAAGATATTTTTTATCATTTCCTATGCAAACAATCCCCAAGATTGCATTTTTCCAGAAATCATGATTATCTATTTCTGCAACTGAAACATTGTAATGGTTTCGAATCCGGGTTTTTATACTTTTTAAAATATTCCTTTTATCCTTTAAGGAATGACTATTTGAAAAATACAAATTAATTTTACAAATTCCAATAAACATTATTTAACGATATAGTATATTATATTTTATTTTTTACTTTACTTTATAAATATTTAATACTCTCAATTTTGCTCTTTAACTTCTTCAAAATTATAGAATTCAATAATGTCTTTCAATTTGATATCATTGTAATTTTCTATACTTATTCCACATTCAAAACCCGCATTAACTTCCTTTACGTCCTCTTTAAATCTTTTCAAAGACGCTACTTTCCCTTCGTATATCAATTTCCCATCTCTAATCACTCTAACCCTATCTTTTTTAGCTATTTTACCATTTAAAACGTAGCTTCCTGCAACTGTGCCAACTTTGGGTACTTTAAATATTTCTCTGACTTCTGCTTGACCACAAATACGCTCTTTAATTTTTGGTTTTAGATAACCTTGCAAAGCAGATTTAATATCATCTATCAGATCATATATTATCCTATATAACCTTATTTCTACTTTTTCATTTTTTGCAATTTTTTGGACATTTGAATCTGGTCTTATATTAAAACCTACTATTATTGCTTCTGAAGCAGAAGCTAACATGATATCAGTCTCAGTAATGTTTCCCACACCAGAATGAATTATATCAATTTTTATCTCTTTATCTTGACTTCCTACTTTTATTTTTTTTAATGCTTCTTCTAAAGCATCTAAAGACCCTTGAGTATCGGTCTTTAAAATAATGTTTAATTTATCTATTTTGCCTTCTTTCATCTCTAAAAATAATTTTTCTAATGAGACTTTGGAAGACTCTTCCATAATTTTACTTCTTTTTTCATTTTCTCTTTCTTCAATTATTATTTTGGCAAATTTTTCATCAGGTACAATTTGAAAATAATCACCTGCCTGAGGCAATTTTGAAAACCCTATAATTTCTACTGGAGTAGATGGTCCTGCTTCTTTTATGCTTTTGCCTTTATCATCAATTAAATTTCTTATTTTGCCATAAGTTAGTCCAGCGATAAAGTAATCACCAACTTTTAATGACCCATCTCGAATTAAGACTGAAGCAACTATCCCTCTTCTTTTGTCCAATTTTGTTTCTATTATTAAACCTCTTGCAGGTATTTTAGGATTTGCTTTTAATTCTAACATCTCTGCCTGTAAAGAAATAGCCTCTAATAATTCCCTTATACCTTTATTTTGTAAAGCAGATATTTCTACCATTAAGGTCTCTCCACCCCACTCCTCAGAAACTAAATCATGTTTGGAAAGATCTTTTTTAACCTTTTCAGGATTAGCGTTTGGTTTATCTATTTTATTTAAAGCTACAATAATAGGAACATTTGCAGCTTTAGCATGATTAATTGCTTCGATGGTCTGAGGCATTACCCCATCATCAGCAGCAATAACCAAAATTGCAATATCTGTTGCTTTTACACCGCGAGCTCTCATAGTAGTAAATGCTTCATGACCAGGAGTATCAATAAATACAATCTTCTTATTGTTTATATTTACCTGATAAGCGCCAATGCTTTGAGTAATTCCACCCACTTCTCCTTTAGTTACATTTGTTTTTCTTATAACATCAAGAAGAGTAGTTTTACCATGATCGACATGACCAATTATAGTGATAATCGGAGGTCTCGGTATTAGTTTAGTTATTTTATCTTTTTTGTGAAAATCTAATTTATCTTTTAATTTTTCTGAATATTTTATTTGGAAACCATATTCTTGGATTATTTTCTGTAATACATTAACTGGAATTTCTTTATCAATTGAACTAATTGTTCCATAATTTATTATTTTTTGCATTAATTCAGACAAAGGTACTTTCAGATGGAAAGATAATTCTTTTAAGTTTGGAAGCTTGTTAATTTCAATAGATTTGACTTGTCTTTTTTCTTTTTCTTTTTCTTTTCTTTCTTTTTCAGAAATAACAACTTCTTTTATTAATTCAATAGTGTCTTGATCTAAATTGCTCATATGATTTTTTACTTTAATGCCTTCGTTCTTTAAGAATACAATTAATTCTTTTGCAGGAATTTTTAAATTTTCAGCGAGTTCATAAACTCTCATTTTCATATATATCACCTCCGTTTAAATTTAAACTGTATGGGGATTTTCTTCTCCTATAAAGTTCTAATAACTTATTTATATCTCATAAATCAAAAAGAGAACAGGACGCAAAATTTAGATGCCTATTTTTCACGAACAGATATATTTTATTTGCTAAGTAATTTCTTCCTTAGCTCATTAATTATTTGCAGAGGAACATCTTTTTTAAGTGATTTATATAACCTTTTTTCTCTTAATGCTCTGTCTAAACATTCAATATTATAACAAAGATAAGCGCCTCTACCTGATTTTTTTCCGGTTGTATCAATTTCAATATTTCCTTCTGACGTCCTTATTATTCTTAACATCTCCCTTTTTGGTCTTTTATTTTGACAGCCAATACAAGTTCTTATTGGTATCTTCATATTTTTTTTCATTTTATCAAAATATTCCTTAAAAGTTTCTATAATTCATTTTTTCGAATTAATTCTTAAGATTTACTATCAGAGTTTTCATTATTTTTTTCTTTATATTCTGTTTCACTTTTTATATCAATTTTCCAGCCGGTTAATTTGGCAGCAAGTCTTGCATTTTGCCCTTCTCTCCCTATAGCCAAAGATAATTGCTGGTCTGCTACAACTACTGTAGCAATTTTTTCTTTTTCAAAGAGATTTACAGATACAACCTTGGCTGGACTTAATGAATTAGCAATAAATGATTTTTCCTCATCACTCCATCTAACAATATCTATTCTTTCGTCTTTTAATTCCATCATAATAGATTTTATTCGAGAACCCCTATCTCCTATACATGCACCTACTGGATCGACTTTTTCATCTTTGGAATAAACTGCTACTTTTGAACGTTTTCCAGGTTCTCGGGCAATACTTTTTATTTCTACTAATCCTTCGTGAATTTCTGGAACTTCTAATTCAAATAAACGTTTTAGTAACTCCGGATGAGTTCTAGAAGTAAATATTTTTGGCCCCTTAGAAGTTTTTCTTACTTCAACAATATATACCTTCATCCTCTTGCCTTTATAATATTCTTCCTCTTTTATTTGCTCATTGGGTAAAAGAAGGGCCTCTGTTCTGCCTAAATCAATAATTACATTTCTATGCTCTATCCTTTGTATAACCCCTGTAACAATATCTCTTTCTTTGTCAATATATTTTTCATAAATAACATTTCTTTCGGCTTCCCTAATCTTTTGTACAATTACTTGTTTTGCAGTTTGAGCTGCTATCCTTCCAAATTCTTTAGGTGTAATTTCAATTAGGATTGTATCCCCAATTTTATATTTATCTTTATCAGATAATTCTAATTCATCTATTGATATTTCATTCGCAGAATTTAAAACTCTTTTTACGATAATTTTTTTGTTAAATACTTTAATTTTACCAGTATCTTTACACATATTTATTTCAATATCATTTTTAATACCGTAATTTTTCTTGTAAGCTGAAGTTAAGGCAGATTCTATCGCTTCAACTAAAATATCTCTAGCTATACCTTTTTCTTTTTCTATTTCATTTAAAACTTCAATTATATTCTCGTTCATATGTTATCCCACCCTCCTTCCAGTTATTTATTGCTTAAATGCATATCATTTTATATAACAAAAGAGTGGTATCTAAAACCACTCTTTTGGGAAGATTAATCTTTTTACTTGAACAATTTAAATTATAGCATAAAATTATTTATTTGGCAATATTCCCGTGTGCGCTGTCCACGACATACTATACAATTTTTAAATTATGTTTATACTCAGTATATCAAAAAGTATTAGAATTAGCAGAAATAAATCCTGATAAGATAAAATGGAGGTTATATGATGACTGGACACCGTAC
>CAYTKP010000021.1:0-16056 GCA_964438695.1 uncultured Atribacterota bacterium
TAAGAGAAGGAGGGCGCACCATTAGTGCTGGAGTAGTAAGTGAGATTATAGAATAGTCGTTATAGTTAGCTAGTTAGTTGGTCACTATAACAAGACATTAGGTAGCTAAAGAAGGTATACGAGAATAATAAGCAAAATCTAAGGAGTGGATCTTTTTTAACTCTGGTTATATAGGGGCGTGTAAATATACGCCCCTACCTATTTTTTATTTGATAGTAGCGGAATTCTTGGAATTCGGATAATCTAAGATGAATTCTTAGGCTCTTTTCGCAGGCACAAGTTCGAAATAGAAATTAATGGATTTTTATCAGTTTTCAGGAGAAGTTCTATATAAAACCGAAATAGAACAAAAAGGATAATAGAGGGTTTTGAAGGAGTTTACTCCTCTGATCATCTTATAAGGTAATATACATGATAGTAAATCCTTGACAGTAGATAGAAAGTATGGTAGATTTATTTTCGTGTAAATTCATTTTTATTATAGGAGATTTATTTAATGAGACAGAGAATAGTTTTAGCTTGCAGTCAATGTAAGAATAGGAATTATAATAAATACAAGAATAAAAAAAATACGCCCGAAAGAATAGAACTCAAAAAATATTGTAAGTTTTGCAAATCCCATACTTTGCATAAAGAGATAAAATAAGGAATTTGTTTATTATAAAAGATTATATAAATTTTAAAACAAAAGATATCTAAGTATTTTGTTCCTTGGAGTATCAGAATATTATGAATTTCGATGCTCCAAAATGAACTTATTTAAAAATAGATTCTGACAAAATTCTGAAGAGAAGTTTTTATAAAATCGAGATAGAATAAAAAAGGATTATAGAGGGATTTTATGGGAGTTTGCTCCCTGATTATTTTGCTTATTTTTATTGAGAAATTAGGTTAAGAAGGTCCGTAGCTCTAACGGCTAGAGCACTGGACTCCAAATCCAGGGGTTGCAGGTTCAAATCCTGCCGGGCCTGCCATTTAATTTAGAGCATCAGGATTTCAAAAAATCCCGATGCTCTAAATTAGATTATTATACACGTTTTTATAGGTACAAATTTAAAAAACAATGAATTCTAATAAGATTATCCGAAAAAGTTTTATATCCTGTTAAAATGAAATAAAAAAATATGGGAGAGGGGTTTTTAGAGGGAATTTACTCCCTTGACAATCTTGTAAAATGCAAAATAAAAAGTTTTTTAGAAAATTAATTGATTTTATAAAGGAAGCTATTGCAGAATTAAAGAAAGTAGTTTGGCCAAGTCGCAAAGATCTAAAAAATAGTACCATTGTAGTTATTTCTACTATAATAATTGCTTCAACTTTTGTCGGAATAATAGATTTGGTCTTTGTTCGATTATTAACTTTAATAATAAAATAAAGTGAACTAGCATTATGTTTTAGTATTAGATTTCTTATATAACTAAAGTTAGTAAATGATAGGAAGTAGGTTAACCGCTTATAATGGATGCAAATAGAAAAAAATGGTATGTGGTCCATACTTATTCAGGATACGAAAATAAAGTAAAAGCGAATTTAGAACAAAGAGTTAAATCTATGGGGATGCAAGATCAAATTTTTCAAGTATTAATACCGACCGAAAAAGTCTTAGAAGCAAAAGCAGGGAGAAGAAGATTCGTACAAAAAAAAGTATTCCCAGGATATGTAGTAGTAGAAATGATATTAAACAATGATTCATGGCAAGTAGTTAGAAATACTCCAGGTGTCACCCGTTTTGTTGGTTCAGGCGGCAAGCCGGTTCCCTTAAAGGAAAGTGAGATAAATAATATTTTAAAACAGATGGGGAAAGGCGAAAAAACACCTAAGCTAGAGGTTGAATTAGGTGAAAGTGTTAGAATTGTCGTTGGCCCCTTTACAGGATATACGGGAAAAGTTAAAGAGATAGATTATGAGAAAAACAAATTAAAAGTTTTTCTCTCTATTTTTGGACGAGAAACAGCTGTTGAGTTAGACTTTAATGATGTAGAAAAATATTAAATTAGTTATTTAGTTAATTAGTTAATTAGTTAATTAGCTTATAGGGAATAAAGTCGATTTATGGTAATTAGCTTAAGTTTTTTGTTGATTAGTTTATCAATATTAATTAAAAATTTAAAGCGAAAGACTGAAAACCATTTGCGTTATTTGGTTAACTGATTAATTAATTGAAAATTAATTTAACAAGCTAACTAAATAACTAACTAACTAACCAGATAACTAATTAAGGAGGAATTTAATGGCAAAAAAAGTGGTTTCAGTAATAAAATTACAAATACCAGCTGGAAATGCTAATCCCGCACCACCAGTGGGACCTGCTTTAGGCCAACATGGTCTAAACATTATGGAATTCTGTAAGGCGTTTAATGAGAGAACAAAACAGGATGTGGGAACTGTTATACCGGTAATTATTAATGTATATGAAGATAGGACTTTTTCTTTTATATGCAAAAAACCTCCTGTAGCATTTTTACTGAAAGAAGCTGCAGGAATAGAGAAAGGTTCGAGTGTCCCTAATAAAGAAAAAGTTGCAAAATTATCTTGGGCAAAAGCTGAGGAGATTGCTAAGAAAAAAATGCCTGATCTGAATACCAAAAACTTAGAGAGTGCAATAAAAATAGTTGAGGGCACTGCAAGGAGTATGGGGATAGAAATAGAAAAAGAATAATTCTGATATTAAGTGGGAGGAAAATCCATTAAAACCACAAGGAGGAAATACATGGCAAAAGAAAGAGGTAAAAAATATCTAGAAAGTGCTAAAAAGTTTGAAAAGGATAAATTTTATGAACCAGAGGAAGCTTTTGATTTAGTTAAAGAACTCCACTGGGCAAAGTTTGATGAAACTATCGATGTTGCTATCAAATTAGGAGTTGATACTCGTCGTGCTGAAGAACAGGTAAGAGGGGCAGTAGATTTGCCTCATGGTACAGGAAGAACGGTTAGAATTGTAGCCTTTGCTCAGGGCGAAAAAATAAAAGAAGCAGAAGAAGCAGGGGCAGATTTTGTCGGAGGTGAAGATTTAGCTGAAAAAATACAAAAAGGATGGACGGATTTTGATGCTACTATTGCAACTCCAGATATGATGAAAATAGTTGGTAAATTGGGAAGAATTTTAGGGCCCCGAGGTCTAATGCCCAATCCCAAGATAGGGACAGTTACTTTTGACTTAAAGAATGCTATAAAATCTGTAAAAGCTGGAAAAGTGGAATATCGAGCTGATAAATTTGGTATAGTCCATGCTCCTTTAGGAAAATTGAGCTTTGATAAAGAAAAACTGATAGAAAATTTTATAACTTTTGTGGAAGCGATTATTAAAGCTAAGCCTTCAGCTGCTAAAGGGAGATACATACAGAGTATCACTATCTCATCAACTATGGGACCAGGAATCCGTATAGATCCTTTAAAAATAAGTGCATGGATTGAAAAACGCAAAAAATAAATCGGGATATAATAATAAATAATATTTATACCTTAGACAGCAGGAGTTATCACAAGATAGTTGGACAAAGGTTATAGCTCTAAAGAATGATATTTTAACTTTTAAGAGGATTACTTTTTGACTATCTATCTTGGATTAACTTAATAGATATTTTATTAGAATATCATCCTGCCGAGGTGGAAGAATGCGAGAGTAAACAGTAAGTAGAAATTACTAATTTCACCTTCCCAGAAAATTAAAGTCTAAGGGAAGGTTTTTTATTGTAAAAATTATTAAGTTAGAAGGGAGGGTAAATATTGGCTTTAACTAAAGATACGAAAAAGAAGATAGTTGAAGAACTTATAGAACAGCTGAAAAATTCTAAAGGAATAATTTTAACTGACTATAAAGGAATGGATGTATCACAGATTACTAGTCTAAGAGAAGAACTCAAAGAAAAGAAAGTCCTATTTAAAGTAGTTAAAAATTCTTTAATGGAAAAGGCCAGCGAAGAATTAGGAATAAAAGATATAACTAAAGATTTAGTTGGCTGTACAGCAATTGCTTTTAGCAGTGAAGATCCTATAGAGCCAGCTCGACTACTTAAAGAATATGCGAAAAAGAATAAAATTGATCTGAAAATAAAATCTGGTTTAGTGGAAGGGAGATTGTTAAGCCCCGAAAAGGTCATTGAGATAGCTTCTCTACCTTCAAAGGATATTCTTATCGCTCAGATGGTTACTGGAGTTAAGAGTCCATTTTATTCTTTGGTTTTTGTTTTGCAAGGACCGCTTAAGGGATTAATCTATACTTTAGAAGCGGTAAAAAAACAGAAAGAAACTAAAGTATCATAAAAATTATGATAAGAATGTGATATGAAGTATTGCCCCAGGTAGATAGGTCAAAATGAAAGTTTTTTAAAGATACAGGATACGAAATACGATATTGAAAGGAGGTGAAATAAATGGTAGAAAAGAAGGTAGCTTCGGAAGAAAAGAAAGCAGATAGTAAGAAGACTGAAAAAAATGAGGCGGAAGAAAAAGAAACTACCTCAAAATGTGCAGTAGATGAAATATTAGAAAAGATTGAAAAGATGACTGTATTAGAGTTGGCTGATTTAGTTAAAGCCTTGGAAGATAAATTTGGGGTAACAGCAGCTATGCCCGCTGTTATGCCTGCCAATGCTGGAAGTGCAGCTGCGCCCGCTGAAAGTGCGGAAGCAGAAGAAAAAACTGATTTTGAAGTAGTATTAAAAGAGATTGGGCCGAATAAGATTAAAGTTATAAAAGAAATTAGAGCTATTACTGCTTTAGGTTTAAAAGAATCTAAAGATTTAGTAGAAGGTGCACCCAAAACAGTAAAAGAGCACGTAGATAAAAAAACAGCTGATGAAATAAAGGAAAAACTAGAAGCGGTAGGTGCAGTTGTTGAAATAAAATAGAAATAGATTATCTTTAAATCAAGAAGATATCTTTTTAAAAATTAAATTAAAGGATATCTTCTTGATTTTTTATAAAAAGAATGATATTATTATAGTTTACGAATAAAAGTAAATATAAAGTAAGGTTGGTGTTTTGTGGTGTGCAAAAAAAATTCTCAGAAATTTAAAGATTTTTCCAAAATACCTGAATTATGTCCATTACCCGATCTATTAGATATACAAAAAAATTCTTTTGATGAATTTTTACAAAGATTTACCCCACCTGAACAAAGAAAAAGGCAAGGACTACAAGAGGTTTTTCTAAATATTTTCCCTATCCAGGACTTCACTGGTAACTATATTTTGGAGTTTAGGAGTTATTCTATCGGTGAATGTAAAGATTCTCCTTATGGATGTTGGGAAAAAGGATTGACTTATTCGGCACCTTTAGAAGTAAAGATAAATTTAATTAACAAAAAAACAGGCGAAATAAAAGAACAAGATGTTTTTATGGGAGAGTTGCCCCTTATGACCGAAAATGGGAGTTTTATTATTAATGGGGCTGAAAGAGTAGTGGTAAATCAATTAATAAGATCTCCAGGAATATATTTTGATGAAGAAAAAAGCGAGGATAGAAATGGATTATTCAAATTTAAAATTATTCCCAATAGAGGTTCTTGGTTAGAATTTGGTTTTGACTCTTCTAATATGATTTATGTTCGAATAGATAAAAAGAGAAAAATTCCGGCAACAATATTATTGAGGGCTTTAGGATATGAAACTGATGAAGAGATTAAAGGACTTTTTGATGATGATGAGATTATAGAGGCAACTTTAGAAAGAGATAACACTTCTAATGAAAGAGAAGCTTTGACCGAAATATTTAGAAGATTAAGACCGAGTGAACCTCCTACTGAAAGAAATATTCGACAATTAATCCAGATATTACTTTTTGACCCCAGAAGATATAACTTAGCCAAAGTAGGTAGATATAAGATAAATAGAAAATTAGATCTTAAAGAGAGAATTTTAGATAAAATCGTGGCTCAAGACATTATAGATCCTAAAAACAATGAAGTAATTATTAAGGCAGAGGAAAAGATTAACCAAAAAATAATTACTGCAATACAGGCTGCGGGGATTGAAAAAGTTAAAGTATTAAACTCTGAAAATGAAATAGTAACTGTATTTAATGAAAAAGATGAATCCTTAATGCCGGTTGTGGATAAGATTAGTGGTGAGATTGATGAAAAGATTATCGGAATGACTATAGCAGAAGATGTAGTTAACCAAGAAACAGGCGAGGTAATTTGCAGTGCTGGTAGTGAATTAGACAATGATTTGTTAATTAAAATAAAAGAGTGCAAGAAAGAAATAAGAGTAAAAAAAGGTAAATCTCTAACCAAAGAAGATATTGTGGCTTCTTTAAGATATTTAATTAATTTATATAGAGGAATTGGGTATATAGACGATATTGATCATCTTGGAAATAGGAGAGTTAAGACAGTAGGAGAATTACTTCAAGATCAATTTTATATTGGATTAAACAGAATGGAAAGAGTAATTCGAGAGCGTATGACTATACAACCCGATGTTTCTGCTATAACTCCCCAAGCTTTAGTTAATGCTCGCCCTTTATTAGCAACCATTAGACAGTTTTTTGGGAGTAGTCAGCTTTCTCAATTTATGGATCAGACTAATCCTTTGTCTGAAATTACTCACAAGAGAAGGCTTTCTGCTTTAGGCCCGGGAGGTTTGACTAGAGAAAGAGCAGGTTTTGAAGTAAGGGATGTACATCATACTCATTATGGTAGAATTTGTCCTATTGAGACCCCGGAAGGACCCAATATCGGCCTAATTGGTTCACTATGTATCTATGCCAGGGTTAATGAATTAGGATTTATTGAGACTCCCTATTTTAAAGTAGTAGACGGAAAAATTACTGATGAAATTGTATTTCTTTCTGCCGACGAAGAGGACAATTATAAGATTGCTCAAATAAATATTAAAGTATATGATAAAAATAAGAAAACTTTACAGAATGAAGTAGTTTGTCGATATAGAGGAGATATTATCGAGTGCACTTCGGACGAAGTAGATTTTATCGATGTTTCGCCAAAACAAATTACGAGTATTTCTGCAAGTTTAATACCTTTTTTGGAACATAATGATGCTAATAGAGCTCTTATGGGTACAAATATGCAACGACAAGCTGTACCTTTAATAAGAACTGAAGCACCTTTTGTAGGAACAGGAATGGAGAGTAAGGTAGCAATTGATTCGGGGGCAGTTATTGTTTCCCAGGATGATGGGGTAGTGAAGAAGGTAGATGCAAACAAAATAATTATCCAAACCGCAAATAATGTTAAAAAAGAATATTTATTAAAGAAATTCGTCCGTTCTAATCAAGGAACTTGTATCAATCAAATACCTATAGTTGAAGAAGGAATGTCAGTTAAGAAAGGCGAGGTAATTGCTGATGGATCATTAACCTCGGGGGGTAACCTCTCTTTAGGAAGGAATGTTTTGGTAGCTTATATGCCTTGGGAGGGATATAATTTTGAAGATGCCATTTTAATTAGTGATAGATTAGTAAGGGAAGATATTTTTACTTCTATTCATATCAGCGAACATGAATGTGAAGCTCGGGATACTAAATTAGGACCAGAAGAAATAACCCGCGATATTCCTAATATAGGTGAGGGTAATTTAGCTAATTTAGACGAAAAAGGAATAGTTCGTATTGGGGCAGAAGTGGAATCAGGCGATATTTTAGTAGGAAAAATTACTCCTAAAGGCGAAACTGATTTAGGCCCTGAAGAAAGATTGTTAAGAGCTATTTTTGGGGAAAAAGCTCGAGAAGTAAGAGATACATCTCTTCGGGTACCTCATGGGGAAAAAGGGAAAGTTATAGATGTAAAAGTATTTTCTCAGGAAAATAATGACGAACTCCCTCCTGGTGTAAATCAATTAGTAAAAGTTTTTATTGCGCAAACAAGAAAAATATCAGAAGGCGACAAAATGTCAGGAAGACATGGGAACAAAGGAGTTATTGCAAAAATATTACCAGAGAGTGATATGCCTTTTATGTCGGATGGTACCCCAATAGATATAGTATTAAATCCCTTGGGGGTGCCTTCTCGTATGAATGTAGGGCAAATTTTAGAAATTCATTTAGGCTGGGTGGCTAAGGCCTTAGGAATAAGAATAATTACTCCTATTTTTAATGGAGCCACAGAAGAAGAAATTGAAGCTGCTCTAATAAAGGCCGGATTGCCTAAAGATGGTAAGGCAAAACTTTTCGATGGTAGAACGGGTCGACCATTTGATCAAAAGATAACAGTAGGTTATAGTTATATTTTAAAATTAATTCATTTGGTAGATGATAAAATTCACGCTCGATCTACCGGACCATACTCTTTAGTTACTCAGCAACCGTTAGGTGGTAAGGCTCAATTTGGAGGACAAAGATTTGGCGAAATGGAGGTATGGGCCTTAGAAGGGTATGGAGCTGCTTATAATCTTCAGGAACTTTTAACAGTAAAGTCAGATGATGTAACAGGAAGGATTAAAACTTATGAAGCCATTGTTAAAGGTGAGGATATACCGGTACCTGGAATTCCTGAATCATTTAAGGTATTGGTGAAAGAATTACGTAGTTTATGTTTAGATGTGAAAGTTTTAAATGAAGAAGGCAAAGAAATTGAGATTAAAGAAGATATCGAATCTAAAGATGAAATTAGTGAAAATTTGATGAAAGAAATAACTTAAAATCTAAATTCGTATCTCATTAATTTAGTTAACTCGTTAGCTAGTTGAAGGATTAATGCTTAACCAACTAATTAACTAGTTAACCAGATAACTAACTAAGCAACTAACGATTATGTACTATTTACTAACGACTAAAATAGGGGGTAATAGTATTGGGAAATTCGGGGAATTTTAACTCGATAAAAATTGGACTAGCTTCACCAGAGGAAATAAAGAGATGGTCCTATGGTGAAGTAAAAAAACCAGAAACTATTAACTATCGAACTTTAAAACCAGAAAAAGATGGTCTGTTTTGTGAAAGAATATTTGGACCAGTTAAAGATTGGGAATGTAGTTGTGGGAAATATAAAAGAATAAGGTACAAAGGAGTAATATGTGATAGATGCGGTGTTGAAGTAACTAAATCTATCACTAGAAGAGAAAGGATGGGGCATATTGATTTAGCTTCTCCAGTCTCTCATATTTGGTATTTTAAAGCTATCCCCAGTCCATTATCTTTATTATTAGATATTTCACCTCGTAATTTAGAGAAAATTTTATATTTTGCCCCAGAACGAAAGAGGGAGCAATTATATGAAGTTATCGAAGCTGATGGTTCTGGATTGGAAAAAGGCGATATAATTTTAGATCTAGAATACCAGATTCATAAAAAATATAATGAAAGACTAGTGGCAGAACCTGTTTATCAAGTTAATAAATTAAAGATATTCCCTTATAAAGTTGGTAATATAATTTCAGAAAAAGATGACCAAAAATTAAGAACCAAATTTGGTGGCATATTCTATCAAAGGGAGCTAGTATTTCCAGCTGCAAAAGAAGAGAATGAAATAGATAAGATAATTGAAGGAGAAGATGTAGAAAATAAAGAAGAAATTTTAGAAGATAGTGAAAAGAAATACCGAATTATTAAGATAGTTGGGTTAATTTCTGCATCTAATTTGAATAAAATTGAAAACGAAGAAGGCTTATCTTTACAGGCAAAAGTTGCGAATCAAAATATTGAGGAATCTTGTTATATTGTAATAGATCCAGGTAAAACTTCTCATAAAAGAGGAGATATTATTTTAGAGGTAGAGAAGAACCTTTTAGAACGTTATGATCCAGAGTTTAAGGCTGGAATTGGAGCCGGAGCAATTAAGGAATTATTAAAGGGAATAAATTTAGATAAATTAGCCTTAGAACTTAGGGAAGGATTGAAAAAATCCAGTGGTCAGAAAATGAAGAAGATTATCAAACGATTGCAAATTGTAGAGGCATTTCGTATATCTAATTGTAAGCCAGAATGGATGATATTAGATGTAATTCCAGTTATCCCTCCAGATTTAAGACCTATGGTGCAATTGGAAGGGGGGCGTTTTGCCACTTCGGATTTAAATGATTTATATAGAAGAGTAATAAATCGAAATAATAGACTAAAAAGGTTACTAGAATTAGGTGCGCCCGAGATTATTATAAAAAATGAGAAGCGAATGTTGCAGGAGGCAGTAGATGCCCTGATAGATAACGGGAGAAGAGGAAGAGCAGTATTGGGTGCTGGAAATAGACCTCTTAAATCTTTAAGTGATATGTTAAAAGGGAAGAAAGGTAGGTTCAGACAAAATCTATTAGGTAAAAGGGTAGATTATTCGGGAAGATCAGTAATTGTAGCAGGTCCTGATTTAAAGTTTTATCAATGTGGATTACCGAAGAAAATGGCATTGGAATTATTTAAGCCCTATGTGATGAGAGAATTAGTAGCCCGAGATTTAGCTCATAATATTAAAACAGCGAAAAAAATGGTAGAGAAAGAAAGACCCGAAGTTTGGAGCATATTAAAGGATATAACTGAAGAGCATCCTGTTTTACTAAATAGGGCCCCTACTCTGCACCGCCTAGGTATTCAGGCCTTTAAACCTGTTTTAGTGGAGGGGAATGCAATTCAAATTCATCCTTTAGTCTGTGCTGCCTTTAATGCGGATTTTGACGGAGATCAAATGGCTATACATATCCCCCTTTCATCAGAGGCACAAGCGGAAGCGCAAATTCTAATGTTATCTTCAAATAATATACTTTCACCCGCGAATGGTTTGCCCATAGCTCTGCCTAGTCAAGATATAATTTTAGGATGTTATTATCTGACTATGCGAGAAAGTGGGAAAAAGGGTGAAGGTAAAATATTTGCTAATTATGATGAAATAATAAGGGCTTATGATGAAGGAATTATAGATTTACATGCAAAAGTAAAATGTAGAGTACAAAATTCTTTAAAGGATACTACAGCGGGCAGAGTAATTTTTAATGAAGTTTTGCCTGATGATATGGATTTTGTTAATTTGACTATTAATAAAAAATCTTTAGAGAAGATCATATCTTTTATATATCGTAAATATGGGAAGAAAGTAACTGTTGAAGTTTTAGATAAAATTAAAAAATTAGGTTTTAATTTTTCTACTTCTTCTGGAATGTCAATAGGAGTTGTAGATTTAGAAATTCCTTCTGAAAAAACTAAGATATTAGAAGAAGCTGAAAAAGAAGTCGATAAAATTCAGGAACAATATAATTATGGCTTAATTATGGAGGATGAGAGAGAACAGAAAATAATAAATGCCTGGACCAAAGCATCTAACGAAGTTGTTGATGCTATTTTGAAAAATTTAACTAAGTTTAATCCTTTGTATATTATGGCTGATTCTGGGGCTCGAGGTAGTAAGCGGCAAATTGGTCAGCTAGCAGGTATGAGAGGTTTAATGGCTGATCCATCAGGAAAAATAATTGAATTTCCAATTAGATCTAATTTTAGAGATGGATTATCTGTGTTAGAGTATTTTATCTCTACTCATGGAGCCCGAAAAGGATTAGCAGATACAGCTCTTAGGACTTCAAAATCAGGATATCTAACTAGGAGATTAGTTGATGTAGCCCAAGACGTAATAGTAAGAGAGTTAGATTGTGGTACTACTGATGGAATAATAATCCGCGCTTTCCAAGAAGATGGTAATATAATTGAAAGTCTGTCAGAAAGATTAGTAGGTCGGATTGTTCAGGAAGATGTAATAGAACCGAAGACAGGAAAGGTGTTAGTCAAAATAGGAGAAGAAATTGATGAAGAAAAGGCTAAGAAAATTTCGGATGCGGGGATAAAAGAAGTAAAAGTTAGATCAGTTCTAACTTGTATGGCAAAACATGGAGTATGTGCTAAATGTTATGGGAAAGATATGGCTACTGGAGAACTAGTAAATATTGGAGAAGCAGTTGGAGTTATTGCAGCTCAATCAATCGGGGAGCCAGGGACTCAGTTAACTTTAAGAACTTTCCATACTGGAGGAATTAAAATAACGGGGGAAGACATTACTTTAGGTCTTCCTCGAGTAGAACAACTTTTTGAAGTAAGAAAACCAAAAAAACAAGCAGTAATTAGCGAGATAAATGGAAAGGTAGATGGAATTATTAAAGAAAATGATGGCCGAAAGAAAGTAGTAATTAGCCCTGAATCTTCAGAAGTGAATCTAAACAGTAGCGAAGAAAAAAAGAAAACATACTATATTCCTGCTGATTTAAGAATAATAGTAGAAAATGGGCAAAAAGTAAAGGCTGGAGAGAGGCTAACTGTAGGATTTATTGATCCGCATGAAATATTGAAAATTCAAGGGATTAAAGCTGTTCAAGAATACTTATTAAAGGAAATACAGGCAGTTTATAGATCGCAAGGAGTTAATATTAACGACAAACATATCGAAACAATAATCCGCCAAATTGCACGTTTGAATATGATTTATATCAGGTCAGCCCGTGATTCTGAATTGTTATCCGGAGAATTAGTTTATGTATCTGATTTCGAAAAGGCTAATAAAAAAGTAATGGAGGATAACAAAAAAATTATTGATAAAAATAAAGAATTATTAGAAAATAAAAAACTTATTTCTCCTCTGATAAATATTAAAACAGGAGAAGTAATAGTAAAAGAAGGAGAAGTTATCGATAGCAAAATTATTCCTAAAATTGAAGCTGCAGAATTCAATGAACTTTATATGGTAGATCAGGAAAATAAAAAATATACTATTTTAAAGGGTGAAAATTCTTTTATCGAAAGAATAATGGGTAGTATTTTGGTAGATAAAATTGAAGAACATATTCAGGACGAATCAGTTAGAAATGAGCAAAATAGTCATAATATTAAAACTAATAATGGGGTTATTAATAATGAAATTGCGTTAAGTATTGTTAATAATGATATTAGGTTAATAAATTGTATCAGGCCAGGTATTTATGAAGAATTAGAAGGAAGAATAGTTGCCGAAGATATCATTGATCCTGAAGATGGCCAAATTATAGTAAGTAAGAATAAACAATTAGATTCTTCAGATATCGATAAAATTATACATGCTAAAATAAATGAAATAAAGGTATGGCAGGAAATTAAGGAAATATCTATCCGGGATGGCCTTATTAAATTACTTAAAGATGAAATTATTGGCCAACCAATCGGTGAGGACTTTGTTGACCCAGTAAGTGGGAATGTAATTGCTACCAAAGGCCAACCCATAAGTAAGAATTTAATTAAAAAGACTCTATCAGCTAAAATAAGTGATATACCTTTAGAAGACGGAAGATATTTTTCTTTGGAAGGTAGAATTTTAGAGTTTATTTACAAAAATGTAGTAGGTAAAATTGCAGCCCTAGATATTATAGATACAGATTCAGGTAATGTTATTATAAAGGCTGGTAAAAAAATAGACCAAAATGATGCTACAGAAATTTGTGAAAAATATATAAATTTGATATGTGTCAGGAAAAACGAAAAAAGGATAGCTGTAAATATAGTTGAAAATATCGGATTTATTAGAAGAAAAAAACTTCCGGCTATAGGAGTGCCTATAATTCAAGGGATTACACAAGCTTCTCTTTCTACCGAAAGTTTTCTTTCTGCAGCATCATTCCAGAGAACTACCCATGTGTTAACTAATGCTTCTATTAAGGGGAAAGAAGATAGACTTTATGGTCTAAAGGAGAACGTTATAATTGGTAATATTATTCCTGCAGGAACAGGATTAAATATGTATAATAAAATTGATATAGATTTTCCTCGAGAAGAAGAAAAGGTGGAAGAGATTTTTAAAGATATAAACAAAGGACAGGAAGAAAAGGAAGTAGATATCTTCAAAAAAGAAAAAGAAGATGAAGAGACGATTGCAACCGATAAATCAGATAAGAAATTGGAGTCTAATTTAGAAAACAAGGAAACAAAAAATGAAAAATCTAGTGATTAATAGTTGACATAAAATGTTGATGCTGTTAGAATATAAAAGTATTTTTTTAGAAAAAGTTTAAAATAAATATTAATAAATATAAATAAAGGATGATTAGCTATGCCTACCATAAATCAATTAGTTAGAAAAGGCAGAAAGAAAGTATTTAAAAAAGGTAATACTCCAGCACTGCAAAGCAGCCCATTAAAAAGAGGGGTTTGTACAAGAGTATGGACTATAACACCCAAGAAACCAAATTCCGCTTTAAGAAAAGTTGCCCGGGTAAGATTGACTAACAATATGGAAGTAACTGCTTATATTCCTGGAATAGGTCATAATCTTCAAGAGCATTCGATTGTCCTCTTAAGAGGTGGTCGAGTAAAAGATTTGCCAGGAGTACGATATCATATCGTAAGAGGAGTCATGGATGCTACTGGAGTAGAAAAAAGGGCACAAGGACGTTCAAAATATGGTGCTAAGGCACCAAAAAAGACGACTAATAAATAATAAGTGCTTAATTAACTAGTTACTTGGTTGTCTGATTAGTCAGTTATCACCAATCTCCTGATTAATCAACTAACCAACTAACTAAATACTAATTTTATAGTAGGATAGAAAGTTTATTTTATCTGTAAAGTGATCAGATTATAAGAAACTTTTAATAACAGATAGAGAGGGATAGATAATGTCCAGAAGAAGAAGAGCCGAAAAAAGAGAAATTATGCCAGACCCAATATATCATGACAAGACTGTTTCTGCTTTTATAAATAAGCTCATGTATGATGGAAAGAAAAGCAAGGCCGAAAAGATATTTTATCAGGCTATAAACAAAGCAGCGGAAAAAATTAAAAAAGAGCCGTTAGAACTATTTAACCAAGCATTGAACAATGTTATGCCTGTATTGGAAGTAAAATCAAGAAGAGTGGGAGGAGCAAGTTACCAGGTTCCAGTTGAGGTAAGTCCTGATAGAAGGGTTACGCTGGGAATGAGATGGTTAATCGGTTTTGCAAGAAAAAGAACGGGCAAACCAATGCATGAAAGATTAGCTTTAGAATTAATAGATGCAGCTAATGGTGTGGGTATGGCAGTTAAAAAGAAAGAAGATACTCATAAGATGGCAGAGGCAAATAAGGCATTTGCTCATTATAGGTGGTAAACAAACAGTCGATAGTGAATAGCCGTCTAACCAACTAACTAAATAAGGAATACGAGATACGAATTAAGATAGGGTTTTTAAATTATGAATACGAAAATTGCTTTGAACAAAATAAGAAATATTGGGATAATGGCCCATATTGATGCTGGTAAGACCACGGTTACTGAGAGAATTTTATATTATACCGGAAGAGTTCACAGGATGGGTGAAGTGCACGAAGGGTCTGCAACTATGGATTGGATGCCTCAAGAAAAGGAAAGAGGTATCACTATTACTTCAGCGGCCACCACTTTATATTGGAAAAAGCATCGTATTAATCTTATTGATACGCCTGGACACGTGGATTTTACAGTAGAAGTAGAACGTTGTTTGAGGGTGCTTGATGGGGCAGTGGCGATTTTCTGTGCAGTTGGAGGAGTCGAACCACAATCAGAAACCGTATGGCATCAAGCAAATAAATATGGTATTCCTCGGGTAATTTTCATAAATAAAATGGATAGGATGGGAGCAGATTTTTATTATGTAGTAAAAATGATTCAAGATAGATTGGCTACAAATCCAATTATTATTCAATTACCTTGGGGAAAGGAAGATAACTTTAAAGGTATTATTGACTTAATAAAAATGAAGGCTTATACTTATACCCTGGATAATTTAGGAAAAACTTATGAAGAAACGACTATTCCTGAAGATTTTCAAGAATTAGCTAATAAATACCGTTATAAAATGATAGAAAGATTAGCTGAACTTGACGAAGATATTACCGATAAGTATCTTGAGGGTGAAGAAATTAGTATTAATGAAATAAAATCAGCAATTCGTAAATTGACTTTAAAAAATATAGCAACTCCTGTATTGTGTGGGACAGCTTTAAAGAATAAGGGGATTCAATTGCTTTTAGACGCCATAATTGATTATTTACCGTCTCCTTTAGATGTTCCGCCAGTCAAAGGCATAGATCCTTTAACTAATAAAGGGATATATAGACTAGCTGAAGATAAAGAGCCTTTATCTTCTTTAGTTTTTAAAATTATGACTGATCCTTATATAGGAAAATTAAGTTTTGTTAGAGTTT